>VGFC01000723.1 GCA_016869045.1 Armatimonadota bacterium | reverse complement strand
TGGCTGCATCGAGGAAGGACGCCTCTCCTACGCGGCCTACGTGTCTCGTAGGTCGGGATGCCAATCCCGACACTGCCTTTGTCAACACTACCTCCCCCGAACCCCGAACGCCGAACCCCGAACCCACAGAGCCCAGCGCCTCCGCCGCCTGTTCGGCGAGCATCTCGGCGGGATCCACGACCGCCACGTCATCACCCAGGAAGGCCTGGATCTCGTCGCGCACGAGGGGGTAGTGAGTGCAGCCGAGGATGACGGTGTCCGGGCTATGGTCGCTCAGAGGCTCGAGGCTCTCGGCCACAGCGTCGGCCAGAAGGCCGTCCTGGAGGCCCGCCTCGACCGCGGGCACGAGCAGGGGGCAGGGCTGCTGGAAGACCGCGGCGTCCGGCCGCAGCGCTCTCACCGCGCGCTCGTAGGCGCCGGACTTCACGGTGCCCTCGGTGGCGGCAACGCCGATGCGCCCGCTGCGGGTGGCCGCCACCGCGGCCCGGGCGCCCGCGTCGATCGTGCCCAGGACCGGGCAACCCGCCACCGCCCGGGCTTCCTCGAGGGCCATCGCCGACGACATGTTGCAGCCCATGACGATGAGCTTCACGCCATGCCCACACAGGAAACGGCACGCATCCACGGCGAAGCGGCGAATCTCCTCCGGCGGACGCGGGCCGTACGGCACGTAGGCCGTGTCGCCGAAGTACACGACACGCTCCCCGGGCAGCCGCTCCAGCAGCGTGCGAACGACGGTCAGGCCTCCGGCGCCCGAATCGAAGACGCCGATTGGGTAGTCTCTCTCGATGCTCAAGTCCGAACTCCTCTGCGAGCCTATCCCGGAACTCGGAGGACAGGCTTTCCAGCCTGTCGCCGTCCGAGTTCCGGGATAGGCTCTATGGTGCGGCGATCTTGGCCTTGGCGTAGGCTGCGAACCCTTCGGCGATCCCTGCCGCAATCTTCGCGCGGTACTCGGCGGTTGACAACAGCTTCCCCTCGCTCGGCGACGACAGGAAGCCCGCGAGGATCGTCACGGTCGGCACGCCCGCGGCGAGGCGGGGCCCGTCGGCGGAGCGAACAGCGCCGAGGTCCCGCGCATGTGTCTTGCTTACGATGCCACGCTGCAACGCCCCGGCGAGCGCGGCGTCGCTCGCATCGGCGTAGGCTGTGCGCAACCCCTGGTCATTGGCCCCATTCGAGGCGCACGCGATCCGGACGACCGCGTCGGGTGCGAGGGCGCGGACCAGGTCGGCCCGCTCGGTGAGGGAGACCGCGCGGTCGGCGTCGCGGGTGAGTGAGACCAGCGCCTTCGCATTCATCAACACGATCGCGGCGCGCAGGGCGATGTCGAGCGCCACGGCCTTCTCGGTCGTGCCGGCTCCGGTGACCCCCGCGTCGTCGCCGCCCGCGGCGGGGTCCAGCAGGATGTGCAGGCCTTCCAGTGACCCGGCGCCCGCGGGCGCCGGAACCGGAGGCTCGATCGGCGCGGCAGTCTGCGGGACTCGAGTGGTCAGCACGAACAGGCCGTCCTCT
>VGFC01000722.1 GCA_016869045.1 Armatimonadota bacterium | reverse complement strand
CACGCGACGGCGGTCCTCGTAGCGCAACGGGATGTGGCGGAGGAGGTCGCCGACGGTGCGGATGCCCAGCTGCTCCAGGAGCTGCGCGCGCTTCTCGCGGACACCGTGGAGCTCGGTCACGTGAGCCCCGAGGGGAATCCGGGGACACGATCCCAATTCGCGAACGGCACGAATTGGGTCATGTCCCCGAATTCCCCGGGATCGCTCCAGTGCGCGGATCGCGTTCTCGGCCCGGCGGATCAGCGCCTCGCGCTGCGCAGGGGAGGCCGCCGCATAGCCGCCGAACTGCACGCCAAGATCGAGGAGAGCCTGGCGGACGGGCTCCGCCACAGCATCGCGCGCCGCGCGCTCGGACCAGCGCTGCATCAGCGGGCCAAGGCCGCCCTCAACCGCCGTGTCGGCGTAACCGCGGCGAGCCTCCAGCCGGAGAGGGCCGGTGGGAAGGTCGAGGGGGGTTGGAGGGCGTTTGCGGGGCATGGCGGGATCAGGTTGGGTGGCGAAATCAGGGACAGTCACCCATTTGCGCGAGGGGTGCGTCGTGGCCGAGAGGCAGTGGGCAAATGGGCTGACAGTCCCCGATTTCGCCGCGATGCCCGGAGGGCGATCACGTGGGTGCGTCGATGCCGAGGCGGTCGGTCTCCTTCGCCTCCTGACGAGCCACCTTTGCGGCGTCGATGATCCCGTAGATGCCCATGGACAGATACGCCAGGATCCCCAGCACAGCCAGTGCCCAATGCCACCAGGGGATGGCGCGCAAGTGGTCGAGCCACATGGAGAACTGCTCACCAAAGGTGAGTCCGTGGCGCCGGCCGGCCTCGGGGATGCCGTGGTAGGGAGCGATGACGATGCCGTTGATCAGCAGGATCAGGATCACGGCCCCCGCGAGGAACATCACCAGGCCCTTCTCATGCTGGCGGTTGTAGAGCTGCCCGAGCCCCGGGAAAAGGCAGGCGTAGATGATGGCGAGCGCAGGGTTGCGGCGCCTGGCCGGGTGCTTGCCCGGTTCGTCAACCAGCTCGCGCTGCTCGCGGCGAGCCCGGTCCTCCTCGCCAAGAAACAGCACGATCTCGGCGTACTTGCGCTCGGCGGCGGCGTTGGTCGGGTCGAGCTTGAAGGCCGTCTGGTAGGCCTCCCGCGCGCCCTTGCGATCACCCGCCCGCCGGTGGAGGTCGCCCTGCAGCTCCCACGCGTCCGCGCTGTCGGCGTCGAGCTTCCGCAGTTCGTCGATGGCCGCCTGCGCCTCCGCAACCCGGCCCTGCCGCAAGAACACGCGGGCGTTCAGGATCAGACGGTCGATCTGCTCCACCTGGAACTGCAGTTCGAGATCGTCGGGGGTTTCGTTGGACACGACGGACTCCTGCAGGTGCCCACGTCGGGTGTTGGCGGGCGCGATGAGGATTGTGTTGACAAAGGCATCGTCGGGATTGGTATCCCGACCTACGAGCCACGTAGAGCGCGTAGGAGAGGGTTCTTCCTTCGACGGGGCCCTTTCTCAACACAATCTGAATGGCGCCCCTACACTTGCTGAGTCTCGGATAGATAC
>VGFC01000721.1 GCA_016869045.1 Armatimonadota bacterium | reverse complement strand
AGGCTGCGCACGGGCTCGCCGAGACGGAACTCGGCGCCCAGACGCTTCGCAGCGCGGTGGAAGGCGAGCGTGGTGCGCCAGGGGTCGGTCTGACCGTCCGTGGCGCAGAAGCTCCCCCCGGCCAGGCCCTCGGCAAGGATCGGCTCGGCCGTTCGGGCGTCGCTGCCCGAGTGGAGTTCAACCGCAAGCCCGCCCGCCCGCAGCCGCTCGGTGGCGGCGGCGAGGGAGGTGAGCTCGGCGGGCGTCTCCGCGACCAGCCAGCTCCCGCATTGCCGGAAGCCAGTCGGCTCGCCGAGTTGCTCGTCCAGCGTGCGGTACAGGTCGAGGGAGCGGAGAGCCAAGTCGAGATGCGGGCCGGGCGCCTTCGACTGGCAGCAGACGTGTCCGTCGCAGGCCCCCGATGCCCCCGAGCCGAGGTCCTCGCGCTCGATCAGCGTCACCCGCAGGCCGCGCTTTGCCAATGCATACGCGCAGGCGCAGCCGATCAGGCCGCCGCCGACCACGAGGACGTCGGGTTTCACGCCTCACCCCCGGCCCCTCTCCGTTCCGGAGAGGGGAGCACGGCGGAGAGGTGGGGTGTGGGCACTCGCCAACACATGCACAGGGAGCGGGCGTACGGGGCCGCGTTCCGGACGGTCGTGAGGAAGGAGGTCGGCGCCAAGTTCGCGCCGGAGGAGCGCTTCGATAAGCGGGCCGCAGGTCTGGCCTTGGCGGAGGCCCGTCATCGCGCGTGTGCGCACCTTCACGCCCCGCAGGGAGCGGGCGCCCTCGCGGATGGCCTGCAGGACCTCCTCCTCGCTCACCTCGCGGCAGCGGCAAAGGAGGCGGCTCCTGGTGGCACGGGCGGCCTCGCCCGTGGCACGGCCTTCCGGCGAGCCGCCCATGCCACGGCAACCGCGCCCATGTCTACCCATCGGCCTTGCTGACCTTGATCGTCTTCACCTTGTCCTGCTGCGTGATCTTCTCCGCGACGTCCATCCCCTCGGTCACCTGCCCGAAGACGGTGAACTCCTCGTTCAGGTGCCGGGTCTTCTCGCGGTCACCGAGGACGATGTAGAACTGCGTGGTGGCGCTGTCCGGCGCACTAAGGCGCGACGAACCGGGTTGTGCGCCCGGCTTGGCCATCGCCAACGCCCCCGGCCGGTGCTTGTGTGTGTTCACCTCATCGGGGATGGTCGGCTTCTCCGGCCCCAGCCCAGTCTGGATCACATACCCGGGCACCACGCGATGCCACGCCATGTCGTCGTAGTAGCCTTCCTTGGCCAAGGCCAGGAAGTTCGCGACGGTCTTCGGCGCCGCGTCCGCGTACAGCTCCGCGATGATCTTGCCCTCAGTCGTGTCGATCTCGACCTTCGGGTTATTCGCATTCGTCGTCTCTGCGGGCGTAGCTTCCGTGGCGGCCGGCTCAGGCGGCGCCTCCACCTTCGTCGGCGCGTTGGCCGGCGGAGGGGGCTTTGCGGAGGTGTTCTCCTCTTTGGGCTTGCAGCCGAGGATCGTCGTCGCGAGCAGGCTCCCCACAACCACCAGGAACAGCGCTGTGTGTGCGGACCTCA
>VGFC01000720.1 GCA_016869045.1 Armatimonadota bacterium | reverse complement strand
TGCAGCGGAAGGTCTGACTTGCAGGGACTGTCCAAGTCTCGGTCCCGGCTGCGGTAGGACCTGACGCGGCCAGGGACTGTCCAAGTCTCGGTCCCGCAACGCGGGACCGAGGCGCATGGACTGTCCCCTGTTTCCGTTCGCGCCCACTCACGCCTCGAGGGGGTCGGCTCATCCCGCCCCTCGCTGGCCGAATCCTTGCAGTGAGCCCCTCACTGTGAACCGCGACCTCTGCTGCTTACTGCTGGCCCTCTGCCCACTCGCCGTTGCCGTCGTCCTCGGCGGCTGTCGGCTCACGGATGCGTTCGTCCGCGAGGCCCCGCCGGAGGAGCAAGGCCGGCCCCTCGAGTGTGAGAAACCAAACCCCGCTCCGTCTGAGGACGTGGCCGAACCCACGCCTGCGCAGGAGAGCGAACCCTCGCCTCCCGCCTCAGCACGCACCGACCTACCTCGCGGCGACATCCGCGAGAGTTCGCGCAGTGTGTCCGTGGGCGGTCAGACCGTCGCCGTGACGCTGCTCGATGTGCCGCTCGGCTCGTTCACGCCGAAGGTCGGTCTCGCCAAGGATCACGTAGGGGCCACCGAGTCTCTGGCCGGCATCGCGCGTCGGCTCGGCGCAGTGGCCGCGATCAACGGCTCCTTCTTCGACGCCTACTCCAACCGCCCCGTCCGCACTCCCTACCACAACCTGGTCGTCGAGGGGCGCCTGGTCAGCCTCTCTGACCATCCCACCACCCTCGGCGTCTGGCCCGACGGCACGGTCGCCATCGGCCAGGTGAAGTTCCGCCTCGAGGGCGATAGCGGCCACCCCGACCCCTGGCTGCGCCGCTGGTATGCCTACGGTCTGAACCAGTACCCCGAGCGCGAGACCTGCGCGACCTTCTTCGACTCTCACTGGGCCCTGACCCGCTCACCCGATCATGGCCTCTTCATCGTGGTGCGTAACGGTCACGTCACCGCGAAGGGCCATGGTCCCACGGACATCCCCGCCGATGGCTACGTGCTCTACCTCCGGGGCGGAGAGACCCAGCTTGACAAGCGCTTCGAGGTCGGGCAGCAGTGCAGCTACCGGGTCGTCGCGGAGTCGTCCGACGGCCTCGACTGGCTCTCCGCCAAGCAGGCCCTCGGCTGCGGGCCCTTGCTGCTCCGGGACGATCAACCCTCCGTCAACCCCCAGGCCGAGCGCTTCCGTGACCCCAAGGTCCTGACCGGCTCCCACAACCGCAGCGCCCTCGGTCTCACCGCCGACGGCCACCTCCTCCTCGTCACCACTTCCTCGGCAACCATTCCGGCACTCGCCCAGGTCATGCAGACCCTCGGCTGCCGCGACGCCATGAACCTCGACGGCGGCGCCTCCAGCGGCCTCCTCCTCCACGACGCCTACCTCACCAGGCCCGGCCGCGACATCTCGAATGCGCTCCTGGTGCTGGCCCGCTAGCCCGGATCATTCATGATGGTGGAAGGAAGTGAAGCCGGAGAGACGAGGAAATGGGCCTGTGATAGGCAGCGCGCGTTTCCAGGAGGTCTCTCCGGCGATGACAGAGTGTTCCGCGGAGCAGT
>VGFC01000719.1 GCA_016869045.1 Armatimonadota bacterium | reverse complement strand
CGACGTGGCCGGCCTGCTCGCCGTCGCGCTGGCGATCGTCGGCTGCAACCTCGCGTTCACCGCCTGGGACCAGAAGCTCAGCGCGCGCGGACGAGAGTCGATCGCCTTCGCTCAGGCGCGGCTGTTTGCGAACGTCCAGATCTCCACCGACCTCGTGCTCCTGGGCACCCTGATCCACTTCTCCGGCGGCGTCGAGAACCCGCTCTGCTTCTTCTTCGCCTTCCACATGATCATCGCCAGCATCCTGCTCTCCCCGGAGATGGCCCACGGGCAGGCGCTGGTGGCCCTCCTGGTGCTCGCGACCGTCGTCGGCCTGGAGCAGTGGGGCGTCGTGCGCCATATCTCGCTGGGGCTGTTCACCGGCCCTGAGTTCTACACCACGCCCGCCGCCTGGCTGATGGTCTTCGTGCTCGGCTCCACCCTCTTCCTCCTCGTGTACATGACGACCGCGATCACCGGCCGTCTGCGCCAGCGCGAGATCGAGGCCGCCGAGCTGACCCGGCAGGTCGAGGAGAAGGCCGCCGCGCTGGAGCAGGCCTATGACGACCTCCTCGCGACCCAGAAGCTCCAGACCACCTACATGCGCAAGACCTCCCACGAGCTGCGCTCGCCGCTCGCGGCCATCGGGAGCACGCTCGATGTCATCGCCGAGGGGGTCGTGGGGGAGTTGCAGCCCAAGCAGAAGGAGATGCTAGACCGCGCGCGGGAGCGTGTCAGGGGCTTGATGCGGCTGGTGACGGACCTGCTCACGCTGCTGAGGAGCCGCGCCGCGCCCCCGAAGGAGCGCTTCGAGGCGGTCAACCTGGATCACGTCATCGGCGAGGTCGTCGCTCTGCTGGCCGAGCGCGCCGACCAATCACACGTGACCGTCACCACCGACCTGCCCTCCGGCCTGCCACCGGTCTGGGGCGACGACGAACTGCTGGATCAGATCGCCACCAACCTCATCGCCAACGCGGTCAAGTACACGCCTGCGGGCGGCTCGGTCCACGTCTCGGCCGAGGCGGACGATGACCGCGTGGTCCTGCGCGTCGCCGACACGGGGATCGGGATTGCCGAGGAGGACCTCCCGCGCGTCTTCGACGAGTTCTACCGCACCAAGGGGGGCCGCGAGTTCACAACTCGCGGCACGGGCCTGGGCCTGGCGATCGTGAAGTCCATCGCCGACGCCCACGAGGCCGACATCTCCGTAGACAGCCGCCTCGGCGAGGGCACCACCTTCACCGTCCGCTTTCCGCGGGCTGAGAAAAAGAGGGACACCATACCAATTTCGGACGTCTGAAATTGGTATGGTGTCCCTCTTTTTCTCCTACTCCCAATTGGCGACCCAGTAGCGCGTGCCGCCCTGGCGGAAGTTGGCGGAGGCCAGCTTCTCGGGCTGGCGCGGGTTGCCGTAGACCTCGACGAACTTGGCCTCGACCTCGCGTTCCGTCCGCGTCGGCTCAGTCAGCGGGAGATCGACCCACACGTTGCCGCGGTCGTGGCTCTCCCGCATCGCGGAGAGGATCTCGATGTCGATGCGGGCCTGCTGCGGGCCGTAGACCAGCGGCGTCGCCTCCGTGACCGC
>VGFC01000718.1 GCA_016869045.1 Armatimonadota bacterium | reverse complement strand
GCGGGCTCGGTTCCGATGATTGCTGGCTGCCGGGGGAGGACTCGAACCTCCAACCTCGTGATCCAGAGTCACTTGCCCTACCGATTGGGCCACCCGGCAGCGCCGAGCCACTATCCTACTGTCGCCATTCCCGTTTGTCAAGCGCCGCCCTCGACGCCGCGCAGCAGGCCGTCGGCGCACGCCAGCACGGCTTCGAGGGCGCCGTCGCCGTCTGTATCGGCCAGGATGAACTCCTCGATCGTGCTCGGCGCCTGAAGCTGCCAGCGGATGGCCGGCTGACCGCCCTCTGCATTCACCGCAACCAGCAGGCTCCCGCACGCCACCACCGCCTCCTCGCTTCCGTCGGCATCCACGTCGGCGATGGCGAACGTCCCCGCGTTCGCCGGCAGGTCGAGGGTCCAGCGCACGTCGCCGTTCGCCGGGTCGAGCCACCGCATCGTCTTGCCCACCGGCGAGGCGATCTCACGGGTCCCGTCCCCATCGGCATCGACGGGGAAGCCGGTCGCTGGCGGCGTCTTCCCCCAGAGCGTGTCGCCCTTCAGGTTCGTGATCCCCAGGCAGTACTGCCCGTTCCAGGTCAGCTCGGGCGCGCCGTCGCCGGTGTAGTCGAACAACGTCGGCTCGGAGTACGCGGCCCAGATGCCGGGGAAGATCGAGTCGCCCGCCGCGCTGCGCCCGACGAGCTGCTTCCCGTCGCGTCCGCTGACCACCGTCAGGTTCACCGGGTACAGGCTGATGATGTCATCGGCGCCGTCGCCGTCCGTGTCGAACAGCGCCACGGGCGTCCCCCCAAAGCCCCAATCTATCTCGCCGTCGGAGACCGCAGGGCAGTGCCAGAGCAGGCGCCCATCGACGCCGCTGAGCGCGTAGCCCTCGTCGCTATGCATCGTGCTGCGCCGCGCGAAGACGATAAGATCGTCATGCGCCGCGCCGGAGAGCCTCCCCGCCGCAAGTGTCGTCAGCGTGCTGAAGTTCCACGGCTCCAGCGGCCCCGGGAAGCCCGCGATCGGCGTGTGCCAGAGGATCTTGCCTGAGCCGTCGATGACCGTTGCGTTGCCCTCCCCTGAGGGCTCCCAGCCGAGCATCGCCACTTCCTTCGCGCCATCCCCGTCGAAGTCCGCCGCCGCGAGCGTGCCTGCGCCCCGATGACGCCAGCGAACGCTCTGGTCCGAACCCTTGAGCGCCACGACCTCCCGGTTGCCCGCAGTGCTGATCAGCGTGACCGTGCCGTCGCCGTCAAGGTCGGCGGCGAGGAGGTTCCCCCAGCGCGCGCGTTCAGGCAGCGTGCGCGTCCACGCGACAGGCTGCGCACGACACTCCTTCGTCTGCACTCGCCCAGCGAAGTCCGCCGGCGAGATGCCCACCAGCGCCTCGGTCCCTCGCTGCCCCAGCATGCGCGGCGTTCGCGCCCCCGGGGGAGCGCTGACCGACCACGCCTCCTTCACCGCACCGTCCGTGCCCAGCGCGAGGCACTTCAGCGTCGGACCGACTTCGCCCGCCTCCGGGGCAGCCAGGCAGAAGCCCTTCCGCCCATCCGCCAGGCCAACCGTCGCGATGTTGTCCTCGGCATGGGCGACGAGGCTGTTGATGCACAGCGGATACCGA
>VGFC01000717.1 GCA_016869045.1 Armatimonadota bacterium | reverse complement strand
GGGTAGCCCGTGAGGCTCGGGGAGCGCTCGGGCTTCGGCCCGATGACGGTCGCGCCGCCGCGCACGAGCTCCGCCATCTTGTTCAGGACCTCGGGTGTCATCTTGTCGCTGCCTTGGAGCACCAGGACGGCATAGTTCATCCCATCCGGCAGCACGAGACGCCCGTCCTTCACCGAGACCCGGCTCAACAGCGTCCGCGCGTCACAGCCGTCGTAGTCGTAGCCTTCGGGGGGGACCGGTCGCAGGCCGCCTCTTCCGGGCAGGCTGCCCGGCGAACCCTCGCCTGCGAAGTACAGCAGGTCGCCGACGAACCGGCCCTCCTGCAGGAGGTACTGGCTGCGCGCGATGTACTTCATCCATGCGCGGCCGGGCTCCCACCACGTAACCGTGCGCTCACAATGGAAGCCCCACGGGCCCATCGTCATGCCGGGCTTCAGGTCCACCCACGGCTGGTGCGCGTAGCGGTGGAAGATGAAGCGGCTCACGCCGGAGGCCCACATGACGTCGCCCAGCGGCTTCAGCAGATACGGGTGGTTCTGCCACTTGCCGTTCGTGTCGCTGGCAGTGAACGACTCCGCGCCCACGAACCTGCGCCCCTGCGTGTGGGCGATTGAGGAGGCGAGCTTGCCGCCGTTCGGGTCGCCGCCCGAGCCGGCCCAGAACTCGGTCATCGGCACATCCGCCAGCCCGCCGGCAGTCAGGTCGTCGAAGTTGCCGTTGCCGTAGGGCTCTGTGCCCATCTCCATCCCGTGCGCGTGGCACCGCTCGGCGAAGTAGCCCCAGTAGTTGTCCGCGTACAGGTCGGCGATCGTGCGGCGCACATCCCACAGGAAGCGCTCCGACACCGCCAGGCTGTGCACCACGCGGCCCGTCATCGCCGGGAGGTAGGGGAGAGGATCGTAGCCTCGGCGCTTCTCGAACTCCTCGCGGAAGCGCGGCGTCCAGTTCTGGCAGTCCACCTCGTAGCTGTCGATGAGAATCTGCTTCAGGCTCCTCCCCGCCAGCGGACCGGCCTTCGCGATCACGTCATCCAGCATCCCCGCCCACAGGGCCTGCGACGCCTCGCGGGAGAGCTTGTCAACTTCCAGCCCGCGCCCCTCCTCCTCGGCAGGATGGTTGTCCTTGCCGGTGGGCGTGCGCCCGAAGCGGATGACCGTCCAGTCCCCCGGCGGCGCGTTCCACTGGAGACGGCCCTCGGCGTCGGTCTGCGAGGTCAGATCGACGATGGTTGAGCGGTCAATCGCGACCTCCGCGTCGGGGATATCGCGCGTATCCGGGCCGGGACTGCCGCGATCATAGCCCGCCTTCAGGCCATAGTTGCTGATTCGGAAGCCTGCACCCAGGCGAATCTCGGCGAAGTTGACGCGACTGGAGCGATTGCCGCCCCGCACGAACGCCAGGCGGAAGACGCGCCCCGTGGCAGGCTCGAAGTTCGTAGACCACGGACAGCGCAGCAGGTTGGGGTCTCCCACCCAGATGTCGCAGACCTTGCGGAAGGTCACGCCATCCTCCGACGCCTGCAGCTCACCGCGCGCTCCCCCTCCTCCGCCCGGCACGATCACCAAGGACCGGGCCGCGATCGGCTGCGGGAACTCGAACTGCACGTAGTC
>VGFC01000716.1 GCA_016869045.1 Armatimonadota bacterium | reverse complement strand
TGCTCGCACCGCGCGTGACAGGGACCGCCTGAGGCAGCAGGTCCTGGAGCGTCTGGGATGGCGGATCATCCGGATCTGGTCTACGGACTGGGTGAAGGACCCGGTGCGGCAAATCCGGCGAGTCCTGGAGGAGGTCGCCAAGGTGCGCGCTCTGCCTGAGCCGCCCACCAGAGAGGTCCCCGCAGCGTCCCCCGCGGACGCTGTCACCACCGAACCCACAGTCGTGCCTGCTCCGCCCGTGCGGGAGGAAGCGAGAGCGGAAGTGAGCCCTGGCGCAACCGGCGGAGAGGGCACCCCGCATGTCTATCGGGTTGCCGAACTCGGCGTGGCAGGTAGCCCGGAGAGCTTCTACACCCGGGCAGCGGCGCGCGATCCCGGCTTCCTGTCGCTGATAGCGAAGGTTGTAGAGGTGGAATCCCCTGTCCACAAAGGCGTCGTAGCCAAGCGGGTGGCAAGCGCATTCGGCCTCGCACGCTGTGGCGCAGAGATCGGACGGCTCGTGACACGGAGTATCGCCGCGCTCTCACGCCGAGGGGTCGTACGGATGGAGCGCGGTTTCGTCTGGTGCCGAGAGGCCCGCCCGATCATCGTCAGGACTCACGCTGGCGCCCCTGAGGTCAGGGGTCGGAAGCACATCGCGCCGGAGGAGGTCCGTCAGGCTGTCCTGGAGGCGGTATCTGCGTCCTTCGGCATCAAGCGAGATGAGTGCGCCGTGGCGGTGGCGCGGGCTTTCGGGTTCGAGCGAGCAGGCACCAAGATACGTGAGTGGGCCGCTGAGGCCGTGAATGCTGCCGTCCGGGACGGGGCGGTCGAGGTCGTGGGCGACGGGACCCTGGTGTTGCCCAGGCGCTAGGAGCGCGACACCAGGGCCCGAGCCACCGGTACATCGGGCTTCAGCCGCGATGTCCCTGAGAGGGAGTCAACCCCATGTCACCGCTGCGCGATGTCACCCCGTTGTGGCTCGATCCGCCGGCCATCTACCGCGGCGCGCCGTTCTGGTCGTGGAACAGCAGGCTCGACCCGGCCCGGCTGTGTCGGCAGGTCGAGTCGATGCACCGCGCGGGCATGGGCGGGTTCTTTATGCACAGTCGCTACGGGCTGAAGACGCCGTACCTGTCCGACGAGTGGTTTGCGTGCATCAGCGCGTGCGTCGAGAAGGCGGGCGAGCTGGGCATGAAGGCCTACCTGTATGATGAGGACCGCTGGCCGTCCGGGCCGGCGGGTGGAATCGTGACGCGCGCGAACCCGCAGTTCCGCGCGCACTACCTGCTGGCGCGCGATCCGCGCGTTCCGATCGCCCATGCGGGTACGGGGCATCCATCGCCCGGTCCGTCGAAGGAGGCCGGTTCGCCGGAAGACCATCGCGTGGCTGAGCTCGGCGCATTCCGCGTTAAGCGAGGCGCCGACGGGACCCTCGAGGCGTACGAGGCTGGCGAGGCGGCGGGCGAGGGAGAGCTGCTGACCTTCGAGGTCTGCACGGAGATGCCGACGGGCTGGACGAACGACGGCGGGTACCTCGACACGATGGACCCCGAGGCGATGGGCGAGTACATGCGCGTGACGCACGAGGAGTACCTGAAGCGCTATGGCGCCGACTTCGGCGACGTGATTCCCG
>VGFC01000715.1 GCA_016869045.1 Armatimonadota bacterium | reverse complement strand
CGGATGTCGCTGCGGGCGGCGACCGGGACGGGGACCGGCCAGGTGACCGTCGCCCGGCGCCCGGCCTTCACGTTGAGGTGCGCAACCTGCTGCGCGATCCCGGCGCTGCCCATCCCGCCAACTACCGGGCCGTGGAGGAGCACCGTGAGATCCTGCGCCTGCTTGCCGGCATTCAGCACTTCCGCGCCGAAGGTCAGCGTCTCGCCGGGCTCACACGAGAAGACCGGCGCACCGGCTTCCAGCAGGAAGCAGCCGCGCGTCATCGCCTCTGCCACGCGTCATCGCCTCTGCCGTCGCCAGCACGGCACGCCGCAGGGTCTCGTTGGAGAGCGCAGTCTGCGGGTCCGCGACGCCGACGTTCGCCCACATCGAGTCCGGGCTGACGCTATCGCCGATCATCAGCGACAGCAGCGCCCCCCGGTGGGCGCCGTCTTTGTCTCGCGCCTCCAGGAAGGGGACCCAGCGCCAGGACCGCTCCCGGTTGAAGCCGCGTCCGCGCTCACGCCACACGGGCGAGTAGGCCTCGTCGCGGTACGTGAGGCCCATCTTCGGCGGGAGCACCCTCTGTTCGAGGCTGGCGAGGAACTCGCGCGGCGTTCTCAGCGGGAAGAGCATGTACGATGGCGAAAGGGCCTGGATCTCGGGAACCGCGAAGTCTGCCTCGCCTCCGGGGGGCGCGGCGGCCGTGCCGAGGCCCCGGACCCAGAGCGTGTGCGGGCCGGGTTCCACGCTCGGCGTGTGGCTGCCCGAGAGCGCGATGGTGAGGTTCGCGGCATCCGCGGGGCGCAGGCGGTCACCGGGAGCGCCGCGGCCGGGCGGGGAGTCTCTCCAGAACGGGAAGTCCTGCGACTGCAACGCGTACGTACGCCACTCGGTCGATAGGGGCACGCCGGCGATCCAACGCGAGCCGTCCTTCTCGCGGATCTCGATGCTGAGTTGGGTGGTCCGCTCGTCGCCGCGAGCCTGGAACGTCAGCAGGCCGCGGTCCTCGCCGAAGGCGCCGGCGATGTCGGCAGTGAAGCCGTCCCAGCCGTCGAGGTCCAGGCTCAGCTTCCACGCGTCAGGGCCCTCCTCCGGTGCGGGCTCGATGGTTGACGGCTTCTCGGGGTAGCGTGCGTTCCGCCGCCAGGCGTCGGGCGCGATGGCGATGGGTACCGGCTTCAGTCGGCTGACGAGCGCCTCGCCGTACTTCTCGGCCGTCACCCAACCCTCTGGCGTATGGGCCAGCACCTCCAAGAACGCAGGCGCGCCGATCGCGATCACCTTGCCGGAGGAACGCAGCGCATCCTTCAGCGCCTCGCGCGCCTCGACCGGCAGACGACGCGCATCGGCCAAGACCAGCAGGTCGAGGCTCTCGATGGGCAGGGGCCCGCGCAACAAGTCGTCCCAGGTCAGCGACAGCACGCCGTAGCCCTCGCCCTCGAAGGCCTTCGCCCAGAGGTCGGTGAGCTTGCCCTCCTGGTCGCCGAGGATCGCGACGGTTCCCGCACCCCCGGCCGGAATCTGCCAGGCCGTCTGCGGCGGGGGCGGCCCTCCCTCGACGGAGAACTCGCGGCACGCACCCGCCATGCCCGTGGTTGTGAGACCGGGCCGCCCGCGCTTCACAGCCCGGCCCGTCT
>VGFC01000714.1 GCA_016869045.1 Armatimonadota bacterium | reverse complement strand
GCAGTTGTCATTCGACTTCTTCGACTCCAAGCCGGTGGTGGTGGAGCCGTCGGCGGCGCAGGTCTCCAGCGACGCGGGGCTTCTGCCGTTTCGACAACTCGATCAGCGTCTCGGCCTCTCCCGGCAGTTCGCGGAAGCCCTCACCGACCGCCGCCATGCGGAGTGGGTCAAGCATCCCTTCCTGGAGATGACCCGCGCGAGGATCTACGGCATCTTGGCCGACTACGCCGACCAGAACGACCACGACGTGTTGCGGAGCGACCCCGTGTTCAAGCTGATCTGCGGACGTTCGATCGACGACGACCCGCTGGCCAGCCAGCCGACCCTTTCGCGATTCGAGAACGCCATCGACGTGAAATCGTTCTTCCGACTGGAGGACATGCTCCTGGAGCAGTTCATCGCGTCGTTCGCCAAGCCGCCCACGCACCTGACGCTGGACATCGACCCCTTTGACGATCCCACCCAGACCACCCGTCGCGTGATCGTGGAACTCTCCGCAAGCTGGCCCTATTTGGATCACTTCTCCCAGGTCAGCCGCGTCCTGCTCGGCACCGACGCGGCGGTTCCGGACACAGGCTAACAGCGGCCCACAACCCGGTCCCCCTGCCTCCGCGGTCAAGCGACCGTCTGGGGGAAAGGGGGCGGTGCCCCCATCCGACGCGATTCCTCACCCCAAGGCCCTGCCTTCCTCCTACGCCACCCCCATCAATCCCGCCTCCAAACCCCCAGTAGAGTCGAGGTGCGGCGCGGAACGCGTCCGTTTCCGCACCCCGCTCATCGAACCGGACAGGCGGTTTTCCCGCATCCGGCTCTCGGACAAGGAATACGACCTCAAAGGTCTTCATGCTTTCGCCCACGGGAGGTTGCGAGTCAGCGTCGGCAGCCGGATCAGTCCCAGGTGTTGGTACAGATATGCGTCAGGGAAACGTGACGTCCCCGCGCCCGGCACCTTGTGCTTCTTACACAACCACCGGCGGAGCCGGTTCGTGACGTAGCGGTCGATGGCACGATAGCGCTTTGGCATGCAACGCCGTCTGCAACTTCTGAACCGATTCGAGAGTTGGTAGGCTCATTGCCAATCCCCCGGTTCCGCGCCGCTTGCTGCGTTGTCCTTGAACTGAGGCCCCTTTGCTCCGCCGGCATTACCCGGCCTCTTCGCTCGTACGGGCCTCTCCGTCACCCCAACCGGCCAAGCCTGTCCCTCACGGGCGTCTCGTTGGCGGTCACGCGCCGCCACCGGTAGGGCTTCCCGTGTTGCGCTGGTCTCCGTGCAAACATGCCGTCGCCACTACCCCGGCGGGACCGCGAAGCCTGTCGCATCGCGTCTCCCCCTCCTCGGCAGGAGACTTGTACTTCGCGGCGGCGGCCTTCCCCGTTACTCAGGCGGGTCGGCTCCCGCATCACCCTTTTCGGGGCCTGCTCGGCGTTCACTCGCGTTACGGCCTGCTTACTCGCTGAGTCGCCTAGCGACCCTTTGTCATCGAAGGCTTCGACAGTTTCGTCACCTCCACTGCCGCTCCGACTGCTTCCGGCTGGAGCGACCAGTTGCCGGGTGGGACTTGCACCCACGTGAAACCAACACCTTTTCACGGCGCACTGAGAAATGCGGCTTAGGGCCTCT
>VGFC01000713.1 GCA_016869045.1 Armatimonadota bacterium | reverse complement strand
ATCGCGTCCCTCCCGCCCAAGTCTCCCCCGACTCTCCCAGTCTACCACACTCGATTCCCTCAGGGGAATCCCTGACTTTAGGGACAGGCTGGTCCCGCCCGCGACTCGCGCGGAGCTTCGTCAGCACGAGGTACGCCAGAGGCACAATGGGGAGCCCCTGCCTGTCACGGTTGGTCTGGGCCTCAGCGATAGCTGCCTCGCACCACGGCTCCGCGCACTCGACCAGGTCGAGCACGCGACCCTCGGGTGACCGCCACACGGACCCGCCGATGGTCAGGCGTCCGCTCTCCTCCCAACCCGCCTCGCGCAATCGCCGCTCTGCCTCGCCGGCGTGCTCGGCGGCGACGATCACATCGAGATCCTGCGTCGCCCGCTCCGGCATGTAGTGGCGCGTCGCGACGGCGCCGATGACGGCCCAGGGAACCGGGCCGAAGACCTCGCCGAGATCAGGCCATTCCATCCGCAGACCCTCCTCCATCAGCGCCTCAGCGTCACTGCCCGTGCCGGGACGCTGCCGCCGCCGGCACATGTCGAGGATGCAGGCGCGGCGACCGCGCGCGGTTGTGAGGTCCCCCGTGTCTGTCATTGGTCCGTACTTGGCTGTCGGGACGCTGGTTTCCTGCCGCCTCCACCGTCGGTGCACCGCTGGATCAGCGCCTGCAGCTCCTGCGCGTAGCCGGGGTCCTCACGCGCCTGCCTCAGCCGGGCGAGCGCCGTCCGCCCGAGGCGGTGATATGCCTGTTGCAGCTTCGCACCCACCTGCCGGTCGAGGTAGTTGCAGGGATCGAAGCCGATGCACTCCAGGTCGGCCTGTCGGGCCAACTCGATCAGCCTCGGCAGCTCCCGCTCGGTGACGTACGGCAGGACTGGCGCGAAGAGAAGCCCGACCGGCAGCCCCGCCTCCCGGAGTCCGCGGGCGGCGGCGAGGCGACGCGAGGGGCGCGTCGCGCCGGGCTCCAGTAGGGCGCCGACGTCGTCCCGCGCCGTCGTCACCGAGAAGCCGACCCGCAGCTGCCCCGCCGGGAACGCGTTAAGCACATCGAGGTCCCGCCGGACCAGTTCCGACTTGGTCAGCACGAACACGCTCAACTCCGGGTCCTGCCGGGCAGCTTCTGCGAGCACGGTGAGGCAGCGGCGCGTCAGGCCGTGCTGCTCCTCAACTGGCTGGTAGATGTCGCACACCGTGGACAGCATGATGTGCACGCCACGCCTACGCCGCAGCTCCCGCGCGAGGACCTCCGGGATGTTCGTCTTCGCCTGGACCCAGCTCCCCCACGGTCCCTCCTGGCCCCGCCAGCGCGCGATGTAGGTCGCGTAGCAGTACACGCAGGCATGTTGGCAGCCCACGTAGGGGTTCAGGCGGTAGCTCCCGCCCGAGCCCGTCAGCGCCGACTTGCACGTGACCTCCGTCACCTCAACCGCCATGGCTGCCGCCTCTGGCGTCCACCGCGGGGCGGACACACGGGTCCGCCCCTACGGCACGATCCGTTGTAGGGGCAGACCCACGTGTCTGCCCGCCGTTGTCTCTACACCCAGAACGAGTACGTGCTCCTCTGCAGCGCGATCCCCAGGATGCACCAGAGCGAACCGACGATGAACTCGCCGAGAATGAGGCCGAGGGCCAGGGGGAT
>VGFC01000712.1 GCA_016869045.1 Armatimonadota bacterium | reverse complement strand
TGACGAACGCCGCTCGGCGTGCGCAGCATGAAGTCGAGGTCGAGCGGCTTGTACAGAAACTCGAAGATGTCGGAGCCCTTGTCCAGCAAGATCGACACCCGCAGCAGGTCATTCTCCATCACCAGGACCCGCAGGCCCCGGTAGACCCACTCGTCACTGATCCGGCATCCGTAGTTCCGGTCGTGGCTCTGCATGAGCGATGGTCCCTTTATGAGCCCGTAGCCAGTTTCGCGATCCGCCGCTCTACATGCCCCAACGCGGCCTTGAAGACCTTCAGTGTGCGGCCCATCTCGCCGAGGAATTCGCCGGTGATCTCGTGGCCCGACAGCCAGGCCCAGGAACCGTCGTCCTCCAGGCCGCCACGCAGGGGCACGAGGCCCCGGCCGTCGTAGACGACAGTGTGCGCGTTTCCGGCGTCGGTCAGGGGGTAGTGCATGTTCTCCCAGCCGCCGGCGCGGGTCTGCGCGCCCAGGAAGGTGATGTCCGACGTGTTCGCGGCCATGATGCGGTGGCCCGGGTGGCCCGTCGCTGCATACAGCTCCGCCGCCCCCCAGCCGACCTTGCAGTAGGAGGGCCAGCGCAGCCCCTCGGGGTTGCACCGCGCCGTGAAGTCGGCCAGCACCTTGGCGGCGTGGACGTACTGCTTGCCGTGGCCCGCCAGGTACAGGTCGGCCAGCGCCGCCATCGAGCAGCCCATGTGGTAGAAGTGCTGCCTCGGGCCGACCGTGTCCACGCAGCAGTTCAGGGCCTCGCCGTCCGGCGACTCGGTCACGAGCTTGCCCGCCGCGACGTCGTACAGGTAGTAGAACCGGCCCGGCTCGTCCCGCAGGTGCTCCCGGTTCAGCTCGGTCATCATCACCAGGAAGTCGCCGCTCTTCTTCGCCGCGTCACCCAGCCCCGCCGGCAGCGCCCACTCGGTGAAGAACGAGGTCACCAGCGGGTTGTGGTACTGGCGCAACTCGGGGTCCTCGGGGTGCCCGAAGCAACCGCCGGTCTCGTGCAGGTAAGAGCAGACCTCCTCCCGGGTCTCGTCGTTCGCGGTTCCCGGGTGCCGTAGGGCCTCGGCCACCTTCGCGAAGGTCAGGAACCGATACACGCGCTGCATTTCGCGGTTGAACGGCGGCTCCTCGGGGAAGTAGTACTGCGCCACGCCCTGCTTCGCGTTCGCCTCGAGCCAGTCCAGTATCCGCCACGCCTCCTCTAGCCGCCCGTCCTCGAACAGCCCCCACGTCACCTTGTGGCAGTAGCTGACATCATGCTCGCGCATGATCGGGCCCTCGGGGCCGAACTCGCTGATCAGCCAGTTCGCCCCGCGCGTCATCCCCAGCGACGTGCGCTCGATCATCTCCACCAGCGCGCGCTGCTCTTCCTGCAGCGGGTGCAAGTCCATCTCCGCGATGGCTTTCATCCGAACGGGCCTCCGGTCGCAGTCTGGGCTGCGGAATGGCGGACCCTCAACTTCGCCGCGCCGCCCGTCGTCACCTCCGTGGCGGCCAACTCCAGCGGAAGAAGGACGCCCGCTCGCGCGCACCGAACGTGGGGTTCGTGAGCCCAGGTCGGGAGCGGGAAGGTGGGGTGCCGTTGTCCGCAGTCGCCGAGCTGACTTCACAGATGGTCCGCATCGACAGCATCAACCCCGGGCCGGCCGGCGAGGCGGTGCC
>VGFC01000711.1 GCA_016869045.1 Armatimonadota bacterium | reverse complement strand
GGTCGCGATCTGGAGGATGAGGTCGCGCCTCGATGTGTGGCCCGGGAGCCGCGCATCGAGCCACTCGTTCGGGCTGCAGTAGTAGCCCGTGTTCTGGCCGATGGTGAAGATCAGCCAGTCCGCGCCCGTGCTTTCGAACTGCTCGATGAAGGCGTCGAGGTCGAAGCCATTGACGATGCGGTCGAACTCGGCGGTCCTCGCTTCGGGCGTGTCGCCCGGTGGGGAGATCAGGTAGTGCACCATCAGTCCGTAGGAGCCTTCCGCCAGCCAGGCGGCGCGGTGTCCGGTGTTCACAGGTTGAGCCTCCGATGCACGGGTGATCGTCGTCAGGAGCAGGACACCGATCATGCCTCGTCCCCCACGATCTCCGTCAGCCGGATCGCCTCCTCGCACATGCCCACCACGTGGTAGTCCACCTTCCACTCGCTGCCCTTGTTCCGGTTGGTGGGGCTGTAGTACCAGCCGCCGAACTCGGGGTCGATCAGGTTGGCCTGGAAGTACGCGATGGTCTTGGCCAGCGGCTCCCAGAGGTCGTCGCGGCCATGCTCGACCGCGAAGTGCATCATCGTCCTCGCAGCCTCGCACTGTTGCCACCAACCCTTGCTGCGGTCGATGACCTCGCCGTTGAGGTCGGCGTTCGCGAAGATGCCGCCCTCGACGGGGTCGTAGCCCACCCGCATTCCGTACTCGAGCAACTCGTTCGCCCACCCCACGTAGGCCTCCGGGTAGCCCAGGTCAGCGGCGCGGCTTAGCAGGTAGGCCCACTCGAACTGATGCCCGATGTCAACGCGCCCGCCTTGCTCAACCGGCAGGGGTCGCCAGTCCTCGGTGTAGAACTCGGGGAGGCCCTGCGTCAGGGGACGGTCGGAGCAGACGAACAGGCGATGGGGGATGGTCGCCGTGAACTGCTCGGGTGCGTCCTCCATGCCACAGCGCATGGCGAGCAGGGCTTCGAACATGTGCATCATGGGGTTCTGCGAGTTCACGGGACGCTCGGCGTCGGTGCGCGTCTGCCAGTCCCGCGACAGCCGGGGCACGATGCCTCCGTGCTCGTCGCGGAAGCGTGGTAGCGTGGTCGCGACGCCGAGCATCCCGTATGTCGCCTGGGGCTCGTGAGTGCTCCAGGAGGCGTGCGCAAACCCGAAGAGCGCGAACGCGTGCCCGTACGCGTCCTTGAAGGTCTCGATCGGCTTGCCGTTCCAGTCGCAGCGGTAGTTCCAGCCACCCACCTCGCGCTCGCGGAACTCGTCGTCGAGGAAGTCCACACCCGCCCGGACCGCGTCGCGATAGCTCGTCTCGCCGGTCAGTCGGTACCCGACCGAGAAGTTGTGGAGCAGTCGCCCCTGGGAGACGAGCGTGCCGGTCACGTCGCCGGTGCGCCGCCACGCGCGGTCCAGGTGCGGCAGGAACAGCCCCGAGGCCGTGCACGCCGCCTTCCGCCAGCGCGGCAGGATCTCGTCGAGGAGGTGTGTGCGGAACCAGGAGAGGTCCACGAGGGCGCGATCAGTAGGCATGGGTGGCGGCCTCATCGAGAAGGAGCCTGCAGCCCGGAGGTTGCCCGCGGGCCTCGGCGTCTCCTCCCCAGGGCAGTGGCTGCGCAGGAGGTCGGAGTCGGACGCGGGTCGGTACCGAAGTCTCAGGGTTCTCCGGCTCTGCTGCCTCACCCCCTGCCCCCTCTCC
>VGFC01000710.1 GCA_016869045.1 Armatimonadota bacterium | reverse complement strand
TGCTCGCGAATGCCGCCGCCGGCCTGGAGGAGGATGTAGGAGCCTCGGAAGCCGTGGGGGCGCTTGCCGGGGGCTTTGTGGGGATCGCAGCACGAGCAGACGATGGCGCTGGAGCCTCCGCCGCGGGCGGGGGAGTGGTAGTAGTACTCCGCCCCGGTCTTGCTGCACAGCAGGACCGCCTGGTCGGTGACGTAGCCCTCGTCGTAGAGCTGCCTGAGTGTCGCCGGGTAGCCGCCGCGGTCATCCAGCCGCATCTTCAACGCCAGGCCGATGGTCGTGAGGTGGGCCTTGCACTCCGTGATGCGCGCGCGGTCGTTGGCGGTCGAGAACGCGGGCATCATCGCGGCCGACAGGATCGCGATGATCGCGATCACCACCAGCAGCTCAATCAGTGTGAACCCCTTGCGCTTTGATCTCATGTTCCCTCTTCCCCTTCAGCACGAACTGCGAGTACGGCTCCAGCTCCTTGGCCGGCAACGACCGGAGACGCCCGTCCACGCACACCGCGTTCCAGGTGCCGTGGTGGCGCGGTTCCGTGTCGCCCGCGACCACCGTGCCGGGCGGATCGTCGGTGGCGACCCCGGGCACGAGGAAGTAGCTGACCCCGTAGTCGGTGCCCTCGTACCGCACCATGACCGGGTCCTCGTCCGCCGAGCAGCGAAGGAGCTGCCAGTTCTTCAGGTAGTCGGCCTCCATCCGGAAGAGCGCGTCCTTGGACGCCGGCAGGCGGCCTCCGTAGTCGTCGGCATACATCGCCAAGGCCAGGCCGATCTGCTTCACGTTGCTCCTGCAGCACGCCTCATGGGCGCGCCAGTTCACCTGCACCCCCCACCCGAAGATGGCGAAGGCCACCAGGGAGATCACGCACATCACGCCCACCAACTCCAGCGCGCTGAAGCCGCGGGTCCCGCCCCTGCGTCTCATCCGTCTGCCCCTCACGGCGACCCACCTCCCGGCATCCCCTTCGGAGCCCCTGCGCCCGGCATCCCCGGCGGGGGCCCGCCGCCCGGCGTCCCGCCCATTCTGGGCATCCCGCCGAGCTGAGGCTGAGCCACGGGGGGCCAGACCTCCTTCAGGGGTCTGAAGCCGCGCTTGCGCCACTCCGCTTCCGTCAGCCGCCTGATTCCTCCGTCGGAGAACAGCACGTTCGCGCGCCCGTTGTGTGTGGCTTCCTGATCGCTGACGAGCGGCGCCGCCGGGGCGTCGTCCCGCGTGTGCCCGGCGCGGTAGTAGTACCCGGTCATGGGGGGCGGCGCGGCGACTTCCTCGCCCGGCTTCGGCGGCAACGGCGGCCCCATCTCGGGCGGCGGGGGCGGGGACAGCCTCTGGTTCGCCGGCGCGCCCATGGGCGTGGTGGGGTTCCCGACGCTCGGGCACATGAACGTCCACTCGCTGCGGAGATAGCGCCCGATGAGCGGCGAGAGGTCGTCCTCGGTCGGCGGGTAGGCCCCGTCGTGGTCGGAGGCATAGAGCTGCAGCGCCAGGCCGATGTTCACGAGGTTCATCGTGCAGGAATGACTGCGCGCCCGCTCCCGCGCCCGAGCGAAGACGGGGAAGAGGATCGCCGCCAGGATCGCGATGACCGCGATGACCATCAGCAGCTCAATCAGCGTCACGCCGCGGCAGCCTCTCATGGCGACACCTTTCCCGGAGGCGCCGGGAACTGCGCCCGGAGGTGGCGCT
>VGFC01000709.1 GCA_016869045.1 Armatimonadota bacterium | reverse complement strand
ACTGCTCCGCGGAACACTCTGTCATCGCCGGAGAGACCTCCTGGAAACGCGCGCTGCCTATCACAGGCCCATTTCCTCGTCTCTCCGGCTTCACTTCCTTCCACCATCATGAATGATCCGGGCTAGCTGAGCGAGCGCAGGAGGCCGGTCACCTTGCCGAGGATCTGCACCTCGTCCACGAAGATGGGAGTGAGGGCCTCGTTGGCCGGCCGCAACTCGAAGCCGCTGCCGTGACGATGGAAGTACTTCACGGTCGCCTCGTCGTCCACCATCGCCACGACGATCTCCCCCTCGTCCGCCGAACTCGCGCGGGAGACGATCGCGTAGTCGCCATCGCGGATGCCCGCGTCAATCATGCTGTCACCCGACACGCGAAGCATGAAGGCCTCGCCGTTGGGCACGAACTGGGCGGGGAGGGGAACGAGGTCGTCACGGTCCTCGACGGCGAATACCGGCTGGCCGGCCGCGACCTCGCCGACGAGACGCAGCCAGCGCGTCTCGGCGGCGCGGCGGGCCTCCCGAAGGTCGGTCACCGACGGCTCGCCGCTGATGGCCTGGCCCTTCTCGCTCAACCGGAGGGCGCGCGTGAGCGATCCGTCGCGGTGGAGGTAACCAGAGTCGGCGAGAATCCGGAGATGGAAATGCACGGTCGAGCTGGACTTCAGCCCGACCGCCTCGCCGATCTCACGGACCGTCGGGGGGTACCCGTGCTCCTCGGTGGCCTTGGCGATGAACTCCAGGATCTCGCGGCGTTTCTCGTTCAGGGCCTGACGTCTCATCGGTCTCACCTCGCTGTGCGTGCGTGCGCCCAGTGCAGTATAGCACATTCCGTCGGGGATTGCAAACAGTTGTTCGATTCTTTCTGAGGCCGGGCCGGTCATGCTGGACAAGCACATCGACGAGATGCGGGACCTGGAGGATCGGTACTGGTGGTTCGTGGCGCGACGGCGGCTAGCCGTGGGGCTGCTGGATGACGCGCGGCTCGATTCGCCCACGATGCTAGATGCAGGTTGCGGCGCAGGCGCGCTGCTGGCGGAACTGGCGACACGAGGGAGGGCCTACGGAGCGGATGTATCACTGTCGGCCATCCGGACGACCCAGGAGCGAGGGCTAGACCGTCTCGCGCAGTGCGACATCCAGCAGGCCGCGTTCGGGTCGGAGGTCTTCGACGCGATCATGCTGTGCGATGTGCTCGAACACGTGGAGGATGACCGGCGGGCTGTCGCGGAGGCGGGTCGGATGCTGAAGCCGGGGGGCGTGCTCGTCGTCACGCTGCCGGCGCTCGATCTCCTGTGGAGTACGCACGACGAGGCGCTCGGGCATCGGCGTCGGTACGGAGCGAAACGGCTGCGGGAGATGCTGCAGGCGGGGGGGCTGCGCGTGGAGCGGCTATCCTACGGTCTGTTCTTCCTGTTTCCCCTGGCGCTCATTGCGCGGCTGGTGCAACGGCTTACGACACGGCTGCGTCGGCACCCACCGGAGACCGGGATCGTCCGCGTGCCGAGGCCGGTCAACCGGGCGCTGGTTGGCTTGATGGACATCGAGAACGCGCTGATCCGAAAGGTCAGCCTGCCGATCGGCGTGTCGTTGGTGGCGGTGGCGAGGAAGGTCAAAGGCGGGCGCGATGAATCACGCCCCTACACGTGGGCGCGATGAATCGCGCCCCTACATGCGGGCGTGAGGAACCACGCCCCTAGACATGGGCGTGATGAAGATTGTGTTGATAAAG
>VGFC01000708.1 GCA_016869045.1 Armatimonadota bacterium | reverse complement strand
TCGTGGGAGCCAGGACCGGAGGACACGCGCCTGAGCGTGGACCCCGCGACGCTACCCGGTGACGCGAGCGAGATCTCCGACCCGCGCTGGTTGCCGCCGGCGCGGATGGGGGAGGTCGCCGGGCAGGTTCAGCGGCTGCCCGCCTCGGGTGATACGATCTACGTGGACGCGCTACCGGAGAAGCCCGGCCTCGAGAAGGTCGTCTTCGAGAGCGGCTTCGCGATCCCCACGGTCAACGGCCAGTGGCAGCCCGCGGTCGCGCGCTGCTTCGCGTGGGACAACGGGCAGTGGGCGCAGGTCTGGCAGACGCAGCCCATCGACATGCTCTTCGTCTCGCAGGCGGTCGCGGGCGACTTCGACGCGGACGGGCAGCCCGAGATCGCCTTCCTCCCCTGGTACGAGCTGATGATCCTCGACGCGCGCACCGGGGCGATCGAGGACCACTGCCGGTTCACTGAGGGCCGGAGCTATGGCTTCCTCGGCGCGTATGATCTCGACCGCGACGGGAAGAGCGAGTTCGTCGTCATGGCGGACTTCTGCAAGCACGTCGAGGTGCTCGGCTACCGCGACGGCAAGCTCGCCCTCCTGTGGCAGCGGGAGATCGAGACGGACATCTCGAACCCGCAGAAGATCCTGCGCCTGAACCCGACAGCCGCGGCGGAGGTGGATGGCGACGGCCGCCTGGAGGTCCTCGTCTGCACGTACAACGACTCCGGCGATGGCCGCTGGCACATCACGGTGCACGATGGCATGACCGGCGCGGTGAAGGCCGACCTTGCCGACGAGTGCCTGCAGGGCGTGCACGATGTCAACGCCGATGGCGTCGCCGAGTTGCTCACCTCGGTGACAACGGGCGCGGGCGTGCCGGAGTTCGGCCCGATTCGCGTGCGCGCTTTGCGCGAGGGCGCGCCGGTGACGCTCTGGGAGCAGGGGGACACGGGCTGGGCGATGTGGGATGCGCCCGGCCTGGGCAACACGAACAACTGCGCGACCCTCGGCATGAGAGACGTGATCTTCCGCGCCGGCAATCCCTCGACCGTCGTGCTGCGCGAACTCGAATCCGTCGGTGAGCGCCTGACGGTCGCCCGCTGGGGTGCGAAGGGCTTCGAGCCTACCGGCGGCCTCCACAGTCAGCACCTGGAGGCCGTGGGCCTCGCCGAGGATGGCAGCCTCCTCGCGCGAAGTCCCGGCACGCTCGGCCAGCCGCGCGACTTCCGGGCGACTCGCGGCGAGGTTCGCGCGCTGGCCGCCCGCCAACGCGGTGGCGCAGTAGGGAGCGTGGTGGTCGCGCGCGACCCGGGGACGAGCCGCCCCGTCGCGATCGCGCAGGGCGCAGACGAAGAGCTGGTGGCCTTCGAGGAGCGTGACGGGCAGCCTGCCGAATGTTGGCGCATCCCGGGCCGCGGCCAGAGCACCGACTGGCCGTGGGAGGCGCGCGGCGCAGTCATCGCCGATCTGCGCGGCGACGGCAGCCGTCAGGTCATCTATGCGACCTCCTCCCGCTCCGGGTGCGCGCGACTCATGGTGACAGACCTCGGGAGGCGCCAGCTCTGGGGTCACGACTTCCCCGACATCCCCGGCCAGCCGCCGGTGTGGAACACAGGCGGGCTGATCCTCTGGCAGGTGGGCCACTTCACCGATCCCACGCGCATGGATGTCCTCTTCACCGTCAGGCGTTCCATGATGCACAGCGAGGAGACCGGGGTGCTCTCCGGCGAGGACGGGCGCGAGCTCTGGCGCA
>VGFC01000707.1 GCA_016869045.1 Armatimonadota bacterium | reverse complement strand
CAACCGCGCCCATGTCTACCCATCGGCCTTGCTGACCTTGATCGTCTTCACCTTGTCCTGCTGCGTGATCTTCTCCGCGACGTCCATCCCCTCGGTCACCTGCCCGAAGACGGTGAACTCCTCATTCAAGTGCCTGGTCTTTTCGCGGTCACCGAGGACGATGTAGAACTGCGTGGAGGCGCTGTCCGGCGCACTGAGGCGCGACGAACCGGGTTGCGCGCCCGGCTTGGCCATCGCCAATGCGCCCGGCCGGTGCTTGTGTGTGTTCACCTCATCAAGGATCGTCGGCTTCTCCGGCCCCAGGCCGGTCTGGATCACATACCCGGGCACCACGCGATGCCACGCCATGTCGTCGTAGTAGCCTTCCTTCGCCAGCGCCAGGAGGTTCGCAACCGTCTTGGGCGCCGCGTCCGCGTACAGCTCCGCGACGATCTTGCCCTGGGTCGTGTCGATCTCGACCGTCGGGTTGGCCGACTTCGTCGTCTCCGCAGGCGTAGCTTCCGTGGCGGCCGGCTCAGGCGGCGCCTCCACCTTCGTCGGCGCGTTGGCCGGCGGAGGGGGCTTTGCGGAGGTGTTCTCCTCCTTGGGCTTGCAGCCGAGGATCGCCGTCACGAGCAGGCTGCCCACAACCACCAGGAACAGCGCCGTGTGTGCGTACCTCATGGTCGCCTCCATCAGTGCGGTCACGCCAGATACTCCCGCAGGCTCTCGCTCTGTGCCTCCACCATCTCATCAAACATACGCCTGATCTCCGGCAGCGTCAAGCGCCCGGAAGTGAGGGGGTCGAGGGCAACCGCGTAGTACGCCTTGCGTAGGTCGCGTTCGAGGATCGCGTCCACACAGCACTCCTGCAAGGCCACGTTCGAGCGGTTCAGCGCGGCCAACTGCGGCGGTAGCGGGCCGACGTGACACGGCGCGATGCGGCGCCTCTCGACGAGGCATGGGACTTCGACGCAGCAGCCGCTCGGCAGATTGTCGATCAGCCCCTCGTTCAGCACGTTCCCGTTGATGCGTCGGCGCTCGCCCGTGACCAGCGACCGGATGATCCACGAGGCGTACTCCTCAGATGCCTTGGGCTCAGGAAGCTCCTCGGCGGCCAGCTCCTCGCGCAGCCGCTCGGCGTGCTGCTGCCAGCGCTCGACGTCCCAGCCCTCGCGCGGCTTGCGGGGTTCGCGGCCATACTGCCGGATGTGATCCGCGTCCTTGTTGAAGTAGGGCACATACTCGCTCATGTGCGAACTCGACTCGGTGACGAAGTAGTCGAAGTGGCGAAACACCTCGAAGCGCACGGGGTCCTTCGCGAAGGTCTCGGGATCGTCCATCACCTCGCGCAGGCGCGGGTAGAGGTCCTGCCCACCGCGCTCCAGCCGCAGATACCACGCCATGTGGTTGATCCCGGCGACCCAATAGTCCACCTCCTCGTATGGCACGCCCATGTAGCCCGCGAGTTGGCGCGTCGTGCCCTGCACGCTGTGGCAGAGGCCGACGATCTTCGCCTTCGTGCCCTTGAGCACCGCCCACGTGCAGATCGCCATCGGGTTCGTGTAGTTCAGCCACCACGCGTCCGGGCAGACCTCCTCGATGTCCCGTCCGATCTCCACCATCACCGGCCCGGTCCTCAGCGCGCGGAAGACGCCGCCCGGCCCGAGCGTATCGCCGATGAGCTGCTCGACCCCGTACCGCTGCGGGATGAACACATCCGCCCGCCGATCGCTCTCCGTGCCCACCGCAATCGAGCAGATCACGACA
>VGFC01000706.1 GCA_016869045.1 Armatimonadota bacterium | reverse complement strand
GGGGCCGGGGGTGAGGCTGCCTTTCTCCCCTCTCCGGTACGGAGAGGGGCCGGGGGTGAGGCCCCACCGGCCCGCACCCAACCGCCACGAACCGCACCGCCCTCCCGAACGCCTCCGTCAGGCTCCGGCACACATGCTCCTGGCTCGCGACGATCATGGGGTTTTGCGGCCGATGGGCCACGAACACCGGCTGCCGCTCCGCGGCCAGCAGCATCGTCGCGCCGGCGAACGAGTCGATCCCGCCCGACAGCAGCGACACGCAGTCCGCCTCGCTGACCTTGCCCGTGGAGGGGCCGCATGGGCATGCGATGAGCGGGCTCATCGCATGCCCATCCGGCCCCTTGTCTTCCGTGCGCGCGCAGAACTCGAAATCGAAGCCGTCGTGCGCCAGGACGTACAGCGCCTCCGCCAGTTGCGGCTCGAGGCTCTGCCACAGAGCCACTTCGCGCACCGGGATCAGGAACCGGGTCGCGCGCACCCACGCCTCGTTCTCCGCCCGGCGGAACGCGATGTCCGCGGCGTACACGGTCGCAGCGATCTCCAGCAGGTCCAGCAAACGCGGCGGGAGATCACACCCGAGGGCCTCGGCCACCTGCGCCGGCTCCAGCATGAAGTTCCGGCCCGGGCCGTGGAAGCTCAGGGTCAGGTCGGGGCTTTCGTACTCGGGTCGCGACCCCTGCGCCTCCGGGGGGAGGGCCGTGGCCACGACCACCGTGAGGCGGGTGGGCATCAGGGCGCTCCCCCTAATGCCCGCAGACTCTCGACGACCGCGGCGCTCAACGCCGCCTCGTACAGTCCGTGTCCGGCCGCCGGCCCTTGCTCGACGGCCCGCAGCAGGTCATCCTCGATGCCCCCGAGCGGAACCTTGCGCGTGACCTCCCGGCAGACACTCGCCACTTCGTCCGCCAGCGCCCCCGCCTCCCGCACCGTCCGCAGCCTCGGCCCGCCGACATGCGCCGGCGTGTCGCGCTCCACGAAGTGCCGGAACGCATACCCCATGTCCTGCGCCACGAACGTACCCGCCAGGTCCGCCAGCCGCCGCTCGTCGGCATACCGCGCCAGCGCCGCCCGCACCAATCCCGGCGCCTCCTCGACCCCCTCGCCGATCTCCAGCGCCGACGCCGACAGCGCATCCAGCGCCAGCTCCCCGAATCGCGAAGCCTCCCGATGCCGGGCGATGTCGCTCTCCGCGCACGCCCGCAGCGCCGCCGCCAGGTCCGCCGCCGCCGGCAGGTCCGGGTTCAGCGACATCAGCGTCGCCTCGAGGTCCCCCGCGCTCGCCCGCGTCAGCGTCGCCATGCACCGCGCCACCGCCGAATCCGCCATCCCCGCCCGCGTCTGCGGACCGAGCGCCTCCACAATCCTCGCCACGATGACCCGCGTCGGCGCCTGCGGATCATCATACAGCCGCCGCACCCGTTCCCACTCCGGCGTGCGCGGCGACCTCTGACTCGCGGACGTTCCCATGGCCTCGCTCAATCCACCCAGGCTGTTCACCGAGACCTTCGCCACTCGCCCCCCGTTCCCCTCCCGCTGCCTTTGACGTCTGCTGGGACCGCCGGCGTCTCGCCGGCGTGCCGTTGCCGTGCCGTAGGAGCGCGGACGCCCCCGTCCGCATGCCGTTGCCGTGCCGTCGTCGTTGTGCCTGCGGCTCACCAGAGCCGCGCCGTTGCCGTCCCGTCGTCGTCCTCTCGCTCCTCTCCCCTCGCTCCTCGCCGTCGTACTTCGCACTCATCACTTCGCACTTCGCACT
>VGFC01000705.1 GCA_016869045.1 Armatimonadota bacterium | reverse complement strand
GGATCGCCGCCGAGGTCACGCGCTCGATGCCGAGCAGCTCCAGCGCGAGCGCCGCGCCTGTCACATCGACCAGCGTGTCGAGGCCGCCAATCTCGTGGAAGTGCACCTCGTCTACAGTCACGCCGTGCACGCGCGCCTCCGCCTCCGCGATCGCGCTCAGCACGGCGAGCGACCTCTCCGTGACTTGCGCGGAGAGCCCGCCTGCCCGCATCGCGCCGGTCAGCTCGGCATAGCTCATCCGCCCCGGCACGGTGGCGCCCGGCGCGGCCGAGACGCTGACCTGAGTCGCGCTGATTCCCTGCTTGATCACCCTCTCCGTGCGCAACTCCCAGCCCGTAACCGGCAGCCCCGCGAGCCCGTCGCGAACCTCCTGGGCGCTTGCCCCGGCGTCGATCAGCGCCCCCAGCAGCATGTCGCCGGCGATTCCGGCGAAGCAGTCGATGTGCAGGACCTTCACTCTCGGACTCCCTCCGCCGCGCTGCCACGTACTGAGTCTCATGTAGATAGGGAGACCCGTGGGGCGGGCATTCCTGCGCGCCAACGGCCCGTGGCGGGCAGGAATGCCCGCCCCACGAGTTTGCCTCCTTGTTGCCGAAGATACGCGAGACTCAGTAGGGCGTGCGTGGCCGGCGCCCGAACCGAAGCTGCCGGCGGCGTGTTGTGGAGGTATGGTTCGAGTTCCGTAGGCTGAACGCCTCGTTGTGCGCGGGAGTTTCGCCGTGAGGATTGGCTTCCACATTCCCACCGAGGGCGGCTGGCACAAGACGCTACAGCGGGCCCTGGGCCGCCGCTGCGAGACGCTGCAGGTGTTCGTCGGCGCCCCCGTGCAGTGGAGGTCGCTCCGGCCTCGCGCCGACGGGGCGGCCGAGTGGCGCGAGGGCTTGCGTCGCCACGACATCGGGCCGGTGTTCGTCCACGCGAACTACCTCGTGAACCTCGCCTCGACCGAGGCGGCGCTGTGGCGTCGGAGCATCCGGCGACTCGCTCGGGACCTGCGCCATGCCGCGCTCCTGGGTGCCGAGGGGGTGGTCACCCACCTCGGCAGCCCGCGCGCTGAGAACCCCCGCAGCCTTGAGTGGTGCCTCGCACGGGTGGCAGCGGCGGTAGATGCCGCGCTGGAGCGCGCCGAGGTCGAAGTCGTCCTCCTGCTGGAGAACTCCGCCGGAATGGGGAGCGCGGTCGGCAGCGCCTATGAGCACCTCGGCGAGATCATTGGCCGATCGAGGCATCCTGACCGCCTTGGCGTCTGCCTGGACAGCGCCCACAGCTTCGCGGCCGGGTATGCCTGGCACTTGCCGGAGGGTCTCGACGCGGCGCTGGACGAGGCGGACCGGGCCTTCGGCCTCGGCAAGCTGCGGTTGCTGCACGTCAATGACTCGAAGACGCCCTTGGCCTCGCACGTTGACCGTCACTGGCACATCGGCAAGGGGCACATCGGCTCGTGCGGCTTCCGGGTGATCGTCAACCACCCCCGCCTCCGCCACCTACCGATGGTCATGGAGACCCCGGAAGCCTCTCTCGAAGCCGACCTTCGCAACCTCCGCGCCCTCCGCCGCTGCATCCCCGCCGCCTGGCGCCCGCCCTTCCGCCCGTGACCTCGTCGCCTGTGCCGTTCCCCATCACCCATCACCTGTCCCGTTTTCCGCAGACTACGGGTAGTCTCAGTTGATTCGCAGTAGATTCACGCGGGTTCACAGGTTGGACTCTAGACAGAGTCTAGGTTTGCTGCTATGCTGCGGTCGTGCAAGTACGAACGCCGCA
>VGFC01000704.1 GCA_016869045.1 Armatimonadota bacterium | reverse complement strand
CGGCTGAAGGGGATCCACCCGATGGAGCCCGCGGGGTGGGTGTGCGCGATTGGGATTATGGCCGCCACGCAGTTCCTGGCGCATGACCCCGAATGGCGCTCGGGCGTGATCACGGGCTGCGTCGCGGGCGCGGTGCTGCTGGGGATGATCGCCCAGTTCTGGCGCCCCGAGGGCTCGTCCGTCATCGCGAACTCAGGGGCCACCGTCTTCGGTGTGGTCTACGTCGCGCTGCTGTTCTCCTTCTTCCTGCGCCTGCATTGGGTGCCGCTCCACGAGGCCAGCGGCGTCCCGCAGGACGGCTTCCGCGACCGCACGGGTGCGCTGCTCCTGGTCATGCTCGCCGTCTGGTGCCAGGACGGCGCGGCCCAGCTCATCGGGCGGCTCTGCGGGACCTGGAAGCCCTTCCCCACCGTCAGCCCCAACAAGACCATCGAGGGCTGTGCCGCGGGCCTGCTGGCGGCCGTGCTCGCCTGCCTCGTGTTCGGGTCGGCCCTGCACCTCAACCCGCTACACCTCCTCGGCCTCGGGGTCGTGTTGGGACTGCTCGGCCAGTTCGGCGATCTGTGCAAGTCGATGATCAAGCGCGAGCTGGGCATCAAGGACTTCGGCGACATCATCCCCGGACACGGGGGCGTGCTCGACCGCTTCGATAGCCTCCTCTTCACGATGCCCGTCGCCTATCTCTACTTCCGCCTGTTCGTCATGCCGGTGTAACGGCAGGTTCGGCGTTCGGGGTTCCGGGTTTCGGGTTGACGGCGAAAGGCACCGGTGCTGCGATGACAGCAAAGCGCGCCGATGTGGTCATCATCGCGGGAGGGAGGATTCGCTCGCCGGAGTTGCGCGAGGCGGCCGGCGTGGACGTTCGCGCAGTGATCGACCTCTGCGGCAAGCCGCTGCTGCAGTGGGTCCTGGAGGCACTGCGCGCGGCCCAGAGCATCGGGCGCATGTGTGTGGTGGGGGATGTCGAGTTGCTGAAGCCCATCGCTTCGCCGCAGGGCGCTCAGGTGCTCGCCGAGGGCGTCGATGAGGTAGACAACCTCTTCCGGGGCATCGAGGCCCTGCCGGGAGCCGAGTGGGTGCTGATGCTCGCCACGGACGTGCCGATGCTCACCGCCGACGCGGTCGATGACCTCCTCGCGAATGCGCCGGACGTGGACCTCATCTTCCCGATCTGCGAGCGAGGCGTCACTCTGGCGCACTACCCGGACCGCAAGTGGACCTTCGTGAAGACCACAGACGGGGCCTTCACCGGCGGCTGTGGCTTCCTCTTCCGACCGGAGGCGGTGCTCGAGCGCCGTGCGTGGGTTCAGGAGGTGTTCGACTCCCGCCGCAACCCGTGGAAGCTCATGCGCATCTGGGGCCTCTTCTTCGGCCTGAAGGCCCTGCTGGGGCGCGTTTCCCTCGCCGAAGCCGAAGCGCGCATCAGCCGGGTCCTCGGCCTCACCGGCCGCGCCTACATCACGCAGCACCCCGAGCTGTGCTACGACCTGGACTACGCACCGCACGTGGCACAGGTGCGAGCGCACATGCAACGGCGGATGGAACCAGCGCCGTAGGCGGTCGGAAGCGCGTTGCCCTTCAGTAGGCTCCCCTGCCGGTGAGGACTGCGGGGATGGTGAGAAGGAGGATCTTGAGGTCCAGCCACAGGGAACGGTTGCGGACGTACTCCACGTCGAGGCGCATCCACTCGTCGAAGCCGATGTCGCTGCGACCGCTGACTTGCCAGATGCACGTGAGACCGGGCTTCACGCTCAGGCGCTGCAGCATCCACGGCTCGTAG
>VGFC01000703.1 GCA_016869045.1 Armatimonadota bacterium | reverse complement strand
GACGATGAGGTCCTCGCTCCGCCGGCTGAGGTACAGCCGCCGCTGCACGTTGCGGAAGACCTGCCCCTGCAGCGAACACGCCCCGATGAATAGGACGCGCTCGCCCGGCTCTCCCAGGTCCTCCGGCTCCTCCGGCGCCTCGCCGACGAAGATGCGCCAACGGCCCATTCCCCCCTCCGCCTTCTGCGCCAACGCCCTCAGCCCCGCCGTCGCGTAGGCGACGCAGCCCGGCCCGACCCTCCGCCCGCAGTGCCACTCGATCTCCAGCGGCGGGAAGTCGGCGGGCACACACGGCACCTCGGGCCGCTCCGCGCGAGGGAGGCCCTCCTTCGCGATGCCATCGAGGCGTACGGCCTCGATGTTCGTCTCGCCGAAGCTCCCACCCACCCTCACCGTCTCAACCTCACTGGGGTCATCGAACCCGAGCATCCACGCCCCGAGCGCATCGAGCGCAACGCTGTCCGTACCCGCCATCAGCAGGCGCCAGTCCAGCGGCTCGCCGAAGCTGTGGTCGCCGGTCAGCGGCTGCAGCGCATCCACGACGGTGAGGTCGGGCGGCCGCAGGTGGTGTGCATCCAGCAGCGCGGCGGCCAGCGTCCAGCAGTGGTTCAGCGTCCGCAGCAGGGGCTCGGCGACGGACCACGTGTTCTTGATCGCGTTCGTGATCAGCGTCTGCAGGTGGAACTTGAGGATCGGCACGTTGACCAGCCGGTCCGCCTCCGCCAACAGCTTCGGGTACCGCACTTCGCGCAACACGAGGCCGTTCGGTACGGGTGTCGCCTGATCACCCTCACTGCGCAGTTCCGCAAGCCTCACGCGCGCGCTGTCGAAGCTCTCGACCAGCCTGTCGTACCCCGTATGCGCCAAGGCCTCCGCGGTGCTGCTGCCCCGCCCGATGTGCGTCGAGATGCTCGACTCCTCCGCCACGATCACTTCCCTCGCCCCCGCGCCCAGCAGCCACGCGATCACGCCGCCGGTCACCCGCGGATCGGTCGTCGCCGGCGCGTGCGGCATGAAGACGTTCGGCTTCACCACGACCCTCGCCCCGCGGAACAGCTCGCGCGAGACGGTCGCCCCACACAGATCGGCGACGGCCTCCTCGACCGCCGCCGATCGCAGCTCCTCGTTGTGCGTGGCGAGTCCCCGCGGCCGCACCGCCTCAACCCTCGCCACGTGCACCCGACTACCCATCGCCTCACCCCGCCGTTGCCGTCAACTCGAAACTCGCAACCCGAAACTCGAAACCCGAAACCGCCGCTACACCAACGGCGTCTTCCCCGGCGCCGCAACCTCATCCACCGGCATGTCGCCGAACGCGATGACATCGCGCATCAGGTCCAGCTTCGACTCGTTCATCGCGAAGTCCCACGTGACTTTCTTGCCCGTGTATGCCGCCATGCGCCCCATGATCCCCGCCAGGCACGTCTCGGCGACCTGGCGCGCCTCGTTCACCGGCCTGCCGGCGCGGATGCTCTTGATCAGGTCCCCGTGCTCCCGCACGTACGCGACGCCGATCCCCTGGAACCCGGGCTTCTCGGGGCTGGTGTACGCGTTCTTGCCCGTGATGGTGCCGCCCATGCCGTCGCAGATGCCGTCCGTGCCGATGATGACCTCACCCAGCCGGTTCTCGCAGTTGTCCATCTGCCGGCACATGTGGGTGACCTTCACGCCGTCCGGGTACGTGTAGTCCACGGTGAAGTGATCGTAGATGTGCCCGTAGGCCGGATCGGTGCGCATCTGCCGACCCCCCGTGGCGACGCACTCCACCGGCAACGCGTCC
>VGFC01000702.1 GCA_016869045.1 Armatimonadota bacterium | reverse complement strand
GAAATCACGGCGTGGGTCTACCCGATCCGCAACGTGCGGCGTGGCGTGTACTTCATGATCAACGAGCTGCCCGCCGGCGCGGACCGCGAGCAACTGCCGAACACCTTCGGGTCCACTACTCAGCCCTTGATCGCGGGCGAGTGGCAGCAGGTGAAGGTGGGGCTCACCACGCGCGAGGGCATCGACCGGATTCGCATCCATTGCATCCAGGCCTTCGCGCCCTCGGAGCTTTGCTGGGACGACTTCCGTGTCGCCGAAGCCGGTGAGGAGGCCAAGCCTCGCTACGAGCCGCCGGAGAAGGAGCCGCTCCCCGACCTCGCGCCCGCGCAGGCGATCGTTGCGAAGCGCCCGCGCGCGGCCGTCCGCATCGAGCAGCGCGCCGCCCGCCCGCGCCTCTTCGTCGATGCCAAACCCGTCCCGTGGGCCTTCTACGTGGGGCCCTTCTGGAACTGGCAGGACGCGCAGATCGCCGACTTCCGCAGCGCCGGCGTGCGGGTCTACCTCGTCCCGCTCGTGCTCGGGCGGAACGTCTACGCCGACCGCGGGCCGTGGCTCGGGCCGGGGAAGTACGACTTCGCCGAGGTCGATGATCTCCTCTGGCGGGTGCTGCGTGTAGACCCTGAGGGCTACATCCTCTTCTACATGGCCTGCGATCCGTACCAGTCCTGGGGCGCCGAGAATCCCGACCACGTGACGTGGGACCAGAATGGCAAGAAGGCCATCGTCCATATGCACCCCAAGCGCTGGGGCGATGACCCGCAGCCCCCGGAGCGCTTCGGCCCCTCACTGGTCTCGCCGAAGCTGCGCAGCGACACCGCGGCGACGCTCCGCGCGCTGGCGAAGCATGTCGAGAGCAGCGAGGCGGGCAAGGCCGTCATCGGCTACCATGTCGCCGGCTCGAACGACGGCCAGTGGTTCCATTGGGAGAAGCTGGCCGAGGACGAACTGCACCTCGCGGACTACTCGCCCGGCGCGGTCCAGAGCTTCCGCGAGTGGCTCACTCGCCGCTATGCCGGTGATGTGCAGGCGTTACGCAAGGCCTGGAGTCAGCCTGCGGTGACCTTCGAGACCGCCAACCCTCCCAGCGGCAACCGCGTCTGGGCCGACGGCTTCCTGCTCGACCCGAAAACGCAGGGCGATGTCGCCGACTTCTCGCGCTTCCACAGCGAGGGCGTCGCCGAGACGGTGGACGGCCTCGCGGAGGTCCTGAAGGAAGCGACACCCAGGCCGATCCTCTGCGGGACGTACTATGAGGACATCACCTGCAACTCCAACAGCCACGTCGCGCTCCGCCTGCACTTGCAGAGCAAGGGCCTCGACTACCTCTCCGGCCCGGCGGCCTACGGCATCCGGATGCCCGGCTGCCAGGGCGCGGTCCGCTCCGTGTTCGGCTCCACGCTGCTGCACGGCAAGACCTACCTCACCGAGCAGGACTGGCGCTCGTTCAGGTCCTACCCCGACTCCGCCGAGAACAACTTCGCCTGGGGTCGCGCCGAGACGGCCGAAGCCCACAACGCCATGGTCCGCCGCGAGTGCGGCATGATGCTCGCCTTCGGCCTCGGGACGTGGTGGTACGACATGAGCGGCGGCTGGTTCCACGATGAGGGGATCATGCGCGGAATCGCCGAGGCCCTGCGCGCCTTCCAGCGGGACCTGCCGCTCGACGAGCCCCCGCAGGCCGACCTCGCCGTCTTCGTGAGCGAGGACAGCAACCACTGGGTCGCGCCCAAGGCGCAGGGCTTCGCGCGCTATCAGGGCATTCTCGACCAGATCCATCAGCTCAACAC
>VGFC01000701.1 GCA_016869045.1 Armatimonadota bacterium | reverse complement strand
CGCGACACGTTCGCCAACGACATCAGCGACTACCGCGTGATGGGCGAGCCCGAGGACCTGGAGAGCGCTCGCGCCCTGGCCGAGGAGAACCGCCACCAGTTCGAGTACTGGGCCCTGAGCCTGGTGAAGGCGCGGCCCGAGGGCGAACCGCGGCGAGGCGCGGACCGGGGGATTGACGGCAACCTGTACTTCCACGACGACGATTCGGGGAAGGCCAAGCGCTGCGTGATCCAGGTGAAGAGCGGGAAGGTGCAGGCCGCCATCGTGCACGCCCTCAAGGGTGTCCTTGAGCGGGAGAAGGCCGAGGTCGCCGCGCTGATCACGCTGGAGGAGCCTACCGAGCCGATGCGCAAGGAGGCGCTGGAGGCGGGCTTCTACAAAGCCCACGCGCTCGTGGAACCGGTGCCCCGCGTCCAGATCCTGACCATCGCCGACCTGCTCGGCAACAAGAAGCTGGAGTTGCCGGCGGCTCACGGCAACGCGACCTTCAGGCGCGCCCCGCGTCGTCACAAGGCCCGACGCACCGCAACCACCGACGACTGACAGTCGAGTTCGGGCTCGTCACCGCCCACGCGACGCGCGATGTCGAGCGGTACTGGAGGAAGCCATGAAGGTGACGTACGACCCTGAGGTCGATGTGCTAAACATCATCTTCGCCGAGGGCCCGATCGACCAGAGCGACGAGGAGAGCCCGGGCATCATCGTGGACTATGACCGCCAGGGCGGAATGGTCGCGATCGAGATTCTGCAGGCCTCCAAGCGGTTGCCCATTCCCACTGCAGTCGAGTACTCCGTCGCCTCCGCGTGAGGGAGACCCCTCACCCCTCCACCAGCACCTTGATCGCGCCCTGCCGCTTGTCGTCCGCCGCAAGGAAGGCCTGCTGAACCTGATCCAGCGGATGGCGTGCGGAGACAAGCGAGGCGACGTCTACCGTGCCGTCGGAGATGAGCTGCGCGGCGATCTCGAAGTCCTGCTTCGTGCCCACCTGGCCGTAGCAGGGCGAGCCGAGCACGCGCAGCTCGTTGAAGATGATCGGCTGCAGGTTCAGCTCGGTCGGGTCGGTGATCCCGCCGACGAGGACGACGGTGCCGAGCTTGCGGACCACCTGCAAGGCCTGCTGAATGACGCCGCCGACGGTGCCGACGGTCTCGATCACGATGTCCGGCCCTTCGGGGCAGATCGCCCTGACCTCCTCCACCAGTCCCTCGCCGGGCTGCAGCACGACGTCCGCGCCGAGGCGCCTCGCCGCCTGCTGCTGATGCGGGTACTTGGCAGTGACGATGATGCTGCCGGCGCCCATCGCGCGGGCGGCAGCGACGCCCATCAGGCCGATCGTCCCGGCTCCCAGGACGAGGACGGTGTCGTCCCCGTTCACCTCCGCGATCCGCACGGCGTGCAGGCCCACCGACAGCGGCTCGCCGAACGCCCCCAGAGCCGGGTCCGTGCCGTCGCCCAGCCGGTGGCAGCAGTATGCCGGGACGACCATGTGCTCGGCGAAGCCGCCGTGGACGCCCACGGACAGGAACTGCCCGCTGCTGCATAGCAGGTATCTTCCGGTCAGGCAGTAGCGGCACTCCCCGCAGCGGAGGATGGGCTCCACCGCCACCTTGTCCCCCGGCTGCACGCGCGCTACCTCCGAGCCCACTTGCTCCACCACAGCGCCCACTTCGTGCCCGATCACAACCTCCGGGCGCGGCCAGCGCCCGTGGAACTGGTGCAGATCGCTGCCGCACACGCCGCACGCCGCTACCCTCAGGAGCACGTCGCTCGAGCCCATCGGCAGCAGCTCAAACTCCCGTAGCTCAAGCCTCTCCGGGCCCGCGAA
>VGFC01000700.1 GCA_016869045.1 Armatimonadota bacterium | reverse complement strand
ACGTGCCCTCCGACCCGCGACCTCCCCTACGAGCGGGGTCCGGATGGATGGTCCGCAGACCCAGCCGGTTGACTCGTGGTCGCGCAATCCGGCCCGGGCCCCGAGGCGTGAAGGTGAGATGGCGGCTCAGCCCCGGACCGGTCCATGGTAACCGTCGGGCCGCCTGGGGGGTCATCTCCGGGTCGGAGCCGCCACCCGCCCCACAGGCTCTTCAGGCGTTGAGGTTGGTCCAGGAACAGGGCGACGCCGGTGAGCACGTACAGGAGCGAGAAGAGCAGGTGGACCGGGTGTCCGCCAAGGCCGGACGCTCCGGCGAGCGGGGAGCCGATGTTCTTGGGCGTGACGAACTGCCCGATGAAGAGGCCGAACAGCAGCAGCGCCTGCCCCAGTGAGAGGCTCAGAGCTCCGAGGAGAACGACCGCAAACAGAGACTGCGCTGCGGTGAGGAGTATCTCGCTCATCTGCCGGTCGCCCATCGGTATCGGGACGTCGAGGGAGCCGTGCGACACGGCGAAGACCGCCGGGATCATGCCGACCAGCAGGGTCCACTGGTTCAGCTTGGCCGAGAGAAGGCTCCCCAGAGCCAAGCTCGCCCGTGCGCGCAGCGTGAAGGTGATGGCGATGACGAACTCGGGGGTCTCGGAAGCCAACGGCGCCAGCCACTGAACGAGGAGGAATTCACTGATCCGCAAGGTCTTCCCCGTGGCGACCAACCCCTCGCAGAAGGGCTCGGCGTTCGCAAGAATGGCGGCGCCGGCAAACAGGAACAGCCCAAGCGTCGCCGCGCGCCGCGGGGCCTTCGGCAGAGCGATGAGGTGCCGGGCCGGGCCGTCGTCGTGGTCTTCGGTAGGAGGTCGACGGCTTGCGACGGCCAGGTACCACACGTAGAGCCCGATGAGCACGACGCCGTCATACCACGCCAGCGTGCCCTTCAGCGGGATGACGAAGGCATACAGGGTAGCGGCGCCGAGGAACCGCAACTCCAGGCGACGGTCTTCCTCGAGCTGAACGGAACGCCGGGTCCTCAACCAGAAGAGGGCCGCAATGACGGCCCACCCCACCCCGATCAGCAGCCGGTTGGCGCCCGTCATGTTCGCAATGGCGTACTGCGAATACGGGCCGTCGGGGAACTGACCGGCCTGCCAGGTGAAATACATGTCCACGGCGTACTCGGGCAAGACCGCGATGAGAGCGACCACCGCCAGTGCAAGAGCCTGCGAGACGTCGGCCTGGGCCGTGTCGCACGCCCACACCAACAGGAAGGCCGCGCCGAGGATCGCCGCCCCCGACAGAAGAGCGACCAGAGGGGGGTCAAGCTCAAGGTGGATGAAGCGAGCAACGGTGCCGGGCAGGGCGGCAACGATCGCAACGAGGAAGGGCGCCAGGGGTCTCCAGGCCAAGAGGGTCTCCTCCGACTGCACGGCCCAAGAACGCGGCCGCGCATGGGTTGCATGCGCAGCCAAAGGTCTGACACCCGGAGGAGATCCGGTCGGCCGGCCAGAAGACACAGCTTCGTGATGTTGGCCTGCGCGAAGCCGCAGAAGCGGCCCTGCTACTCCCCTTTGGCGGAAGGACATGGGTATCATACCGCATCCCGCGCCAACGTGCAACCACAGCATTCGCACGTTCGCACAAGTACCTGGACCGTAGAGCCTGGGGTGAGCGGAAGCGTTCTTTGCTGCCAAGCCTCGCGGTGCGGGGGGGACGCCAGATGAGACGCAGGGACTTCATCTCGACCGTAGTCGCAGCAAGCGCGGGGGCCGCCGCCGGCCGGGCCCAGACGGAGAACGGAGGCACGGGCATGCTGCTGCGTCGCAACTACCGGGACG
>VGFC01000699.1 GCA_016869045.1 Armatimonadota bacterium | reverse complement strand
CAACTGCTGTGCAACGGGCGGCGGATGGACCTGGCGCGCTACCCCAACCGCGATCCGGAGAACCCCGTGAGCGGCGGTTGGGCCTACGCCGGCGGCGAGCCGGTCCCCATGTACCAGAACGTGCCCGACGAGCCTCAGGACCTTTTGCGGTACAAAGAAGCCGACGCCCGGGAGTGGGCCCGCCCGGAAGAGGCCGAGGTCTTCATCTACCCGCGCTTCAACTGGTGGAACAACATCATCCGCATCGCGAGCATCGACCGGGAGACGCGAACCATCACCCTCGCGTCCGACGCCTCGTACGGCATCCGGGCCGGCGACCGATACTACGTGCGCAACCTCCTCGAGGAGTTGGACGCCCCCGGCGAGTGGTACCTGGACAAGGACACCCGGACGCTCTACTTCTGGCCTCCCGACGACGCCGACCCGGCGACGATGACCGTCTGCGCCCCGCTCCTCCGCACGATCCTGGAGCTGCGCGAGGGCGCGGAGCATATCACGGTGCGGGGCTTCGTGGTCGAGTGCTGTGAGGGGGACGCGATCTTACTCCGTGAGAGCCGGAACTGCCTGATCGCGGCCAACACCATCCGCAATGTGGGCGACTACAATGGCTCCGCGGTGGTCGTGAGCGGCGGCACGAGCAACGGTGTGGTCGGCTGCGACATCCACGACGTGGGGCGCGACGCGGTGAGCCTGGACGGCGGCGACCGCGACACGCTCGAACCCGCCGGGAACTACGCGGACAACAACTACATCCACCACACCGGGGTCTTCTACAAGCAGGGCGTCGGCGTGTCCGTCAGCGGCGTGGGAAACCGCGTGTCACACAACCTCATCCATGACTGCCCGCGGTTCGGGATCGTGTGGGGCGGCAACGACCACGTCTTCGAGTACAACGAGATCCGCCACGTGGACCTGGAGACCGCCGACTGCGGGGCGATCTACTCGTGGCAGGTGGACTGGAGCAAGCGGGGGACCGAAATCCGCTACAACTACCTGCACGACATCATCGGCTTCGGGCAGGAGAACGGGAAGTGGACCTCGCCGCACTTCAACTGGGGCGTCTACATGGACGATGGCACCTGCGGCACGCATGTGCACCACAACATCGTGGCGCGGACGATCCTGGGCGGCACGCACGTGCACGGCGGGCGGGACAACGTGGTCGAGAACAACATCTTCATCGATGGCCGGGACTCGCAGATGCAGTACAGCGGCTACGTCAAGGGCGGGCACCCGGTCCCGATGATGACGGACGCCTGGAACCAGTACCACGGCACGCCGGCCTACGAGAAGTACCCGGGCTACGTCGAGCTGACGCGCAGCCTGGAGGATGCGTGGCAGATGGCCGGCAACGTGTTCCGGCGCAACATCGTGTGCTACAGCGAGCCGACCGCGCGGCTCTACGCGCACGTGAACCTGCCCTTCGACAAGACGGAATCCGACTACAACGTGATCTGGCACGACGGAGCGCCGATCCTGACCGGCGTGACTGCGATCAAGGAGACGACCGGCCCCAACCTGACGCCGAACCCGGGCTTCGAGGAGGGCGAGGCGGGCAAGCTCCCGGCGAGCTGGGAGTGGCAGGTGCGGCCGAACGACTCCTGGGCCGGCGTGGACACCGAGGTTCACCTCGCCGGGGAGAAGTCCGTCCGCATCGAGGGGCGGGGCACGGTTCAGGACGCGAGCGGGCAGACCCTCTGCACGAACTTCGTGACGCCCGAGATTCCCCTGACACCCGGCAAGACGTACCGGCTCAGCGCCAACATCAAGGCGGCCGAGCCTGACACGCGCTGCGCCCTCATCGCGCAGGCCTACAGCCCGAACGAGTTCTGGTGGGGCA
>VGFC01000698.1 GCA_016869045.1 Armatimonadota bacterium | reverse complement strand
CTCTGTCATCGCCGGAGAGACCTCCTGGAAACGCGCTCTGCTGCTCACAGGCCCATTTCCTCGTCTCTCCGGCTCCCACTTCCTTCGCCCTCATGAATGATCCGGGCTAGGGTTGGCGCGTGACCTGGCCGGACTCGGGCCCGAGGTCAATGGTCACCCCGCGGTCCTCGATGCGCGCCGGCCACGGAGTCGGGTTCAGCGCCACGACGCCCTTGTCGAAGCTCCGGCACAGCGTCCCGCCCGACTCTCGGACGCCCGACGTGGGTCGCCCGAGGCGCGTCTCGTAGAGGCCTTCGGCGAAGGCCTCGTTCGCCGCGATGTCGCGCAGGCTCAACGCGTCCGCCCAGAGGAAGCCGGCCAGCTGCGCATAGGCGTAGGAGAACGTCGCTGCCCGCCGGATCGCCTCGAGCTCGCCCTGCCCGAAGTAGGGTAGGAGCACCGCGACCTTGCCCTGCCTTACAGCCTCCGCGTTCCGCTCCAGGGTCCATCGCAGCTCCGGCCAGGTCGCGCGCAGCTCGGTCGAGTCCTGCCCGAAGGGGAAGCTCTCGAGCATCTGGGCGTCGCAGGAGGGCCAGTGGCTGGGCATGATTGAGACGCAGGTGTTCTGGATGACGATGCGGTCCTCGCCGTGGCTCTTGACCTCGGCGTAGATCCCCCGCAGAAGGTCCTCCCAGGCCTGCGTGTTCGTGCGGTCGTCGGGGTGCGTGTGCTTGCCGAACTTGGGGCCGTAGCACTCGACGGTCGGCCCGGCGAGGTCTACGAAAACGCCGTCGAAGCCCGTCTCCATCAGCATCCGCACCTGTCGGATGGCGGCCTCGTGCAGCCCCGGCTGGTGCAGACAGGTGTTCAGCAGCCACGGGTGATGGAAGCTCAGCCCCCACGCGTCGTGCTGCACCTCGCCCTTCGCGTCGATGCAGACCCAGTCGGGGTGATCCTTGAGGTCCCGCGACTCGTGGTCGATCGACTCGGTCCACTCGCTGTAGACCGTGCCGCCGTCGCGCGCTTGCCTCTCGGTGTCCAGCAGACACGTGTAGGTGACGTAGTGGAGCAGCCTCACTCCCGCCTTGTGACAGCGCTCCAGCGCCGCGCGGTCCGGCGTGCTTCCGCTGATGAAGGGGAAGCCGCGAAGTTGCTTCTCCACGATCTCGTCAGTCCACTGAGCCGCCGGGCGGTAGTAGAGGTTGTAGACCTCCGCCTCGCGCAGCCACTTCGGCGCAGGCTTGCCGCATTCCCACGCGCGCGCTCGGCTCTCGGGGGGCCACAGGTGCCGCTCCCGAGCCTCAGTCGGGATGCGCCCCGCCTCCTCCGCGTCCTTCACCACTGCCAGCCCAAACGCCGCGTCCAGCGAGTCCCCCGGCGCGATGACGGCCGACCTCGGCAGGGCATGGAGAAACACGCCACCCGACGGCCCGGGTGCGCGCCCGCCGACGTTCGTCGGCAGCACGGCCAGCCCACCGTCCGTCCCCGGTAGGAACCACCACTCCCGCCACGGCAGCGGCGCCCAGGCGGCGGTGTCGAGCGCAGATGAGTCGATCCCCTGGGGGCTCGGGGAGTGGAAGTGGTCGGGCGAGGCATTCGTCTGCCAGAAGTAGTACTGCCCGCGTGCGGAGTCGAGCACCTCAAGCCGACTGGTGACGAACACCGCGTTCAAGCCGGCGGAGGCGGCGATCTTCAGCGTGAAGCGCCGTTGCTCGGGCACGGGGTAGGCGATCTCGGCGCGGATGGTGCCGTCGCGGCGGGTGATCTTGGGCGCTCCCGCCCGCAAGGGGCGCGTCCATCCGTCTCCGAGCTGCAGGCTCGGTGTCAGCGTGTACTGGCCCGAAGGCGCTTGCAGACGCAGCTCGGCATCAGCCAGGGAGACGAGGA
>VGFC01000697.1 GCA_016869045.1 Armatimonadota bacterium | reverse complement strand
GCTCCAGCAGCGGGCCTTCGACCTCCTTGGAGTCCGACCCTGATGTACCCAGTACGACGACACCACCGATGACTCGAAAACCCCCATTCCTCGGCACTTCTCCGGGTTTGGGGGGACGGAACTTCGGACTAGGGACTGTCCAAGTCTCGATCCCGCTTGCGGGATCGAGACGCATGGACTGTCCCTTGTTCGCCGTTCATCGGCTGGCAGGAACCCCTCCCTTCCCTGCCGAACCCAACTCGCACCCTTCACTCACATCCCAGGAGCCCACTCGTGACCTACCGCCTGACACGCATCGTCCGCACGCTGACCTCCGAGGTTCATCTGGCCTGGGATGGCGACGTGCGCGTCGCGCAGATCGACATCCACTACGGGCCGGACGTGATTCACGCGACGATGATCCTCGAGCGCGACATGACCCGCGAGGAGATCGACGGGTTGATCGAGCAGGTGGACCGCGACGTGGTGGCCTCGTACCTCCAGGACTACGAGCGTGAGAACCTCCTGGTGAACGTCTTCCGGGGTGAGGAGGTCCTGGCGACCTCCGACGAAGATCTGCAGGACGAAGACGAGCCCGAGGGCGCCGACTGGTAGCAGGAATTCGGGGACATGACCCAATTCGGTCGCATCGAATTGGGATCGTGTCCCCGGAATTCCGGAGCACCTTATGCCGGACGCACACACCCCAACCGCAGCCCCCGGATCGACGTGCCCGCACTGCAGGCGCCCGGTCGCCCACGGCGTTCGCGAGTGCCGGTTCTGCGGCGCCGATCTGGAGTTGCGGCCGCGGGCCGGCGCGCCCCACGGCCTCCGCGCGCGCGTCCGCGACCTCCGCGATGCGTATGCCTTCATCACGCCCAACGCCCTCGGCTTCCTCGCCTTCACGCTGCTCCCGGTGCTGGCGGCGCTGGTGCTGAGCTTCACCGACTGGGACGCCGTCCGTCCGCTGACCAGCTGGCGCGAAGTGCGCGCGCTGTGGGTCGGCGGCAGCCACTACGCGGACATCCTCGGCTTCCATCGCGACGAGTCCGGCGCGCTGAAGCCCAACGACGAGCGCTTCTGGCAGTATGCCTACAACACCGCGTTCCTCATGCTCGGGATTCCCATCGGGATGGTCCTCTCGCTCCTCGCGGCGCTGCTGCTGAACCAGAAGCTCCGTGGCGTCGTCCTCTTCCGAACCGTCTTCTTCCTCCCCTCGATTTGCGCGGCCGTCGCGGTCGCGATGCTCTGGCGCTGGCTCTACAACCCCGAGTTCGGCCTGATCAATGACGTCCTCCGCGCCCTGCATCTCGTCACCCCCGGCTCAGGCGGCCTGCTCAACGCCCCGCTGGAGGCCGTCGGGCTCAAGCAGCCCGGCGAGCCGCTGAAGTGGCTCACCCACGTCAGCCTCGCCAAGCCCGCACTCATCCTGATGGGCCTCTGGGCGGCCATCGGCGGTCAGAACTGCATCCTCTACCTCGCCGGCCTGCAGGGCATTCCGCAGGAGTTCTACGAGGCGGCCGAGATCGACGGCGCCGGTTGGTGGCACAAGCTCCGCTACATCACCTGGCCGATGCTCGCGCCGACGACCTTCTTCATCCTCGTGATGAGCATCATCTACGGCTTCCAGTCCGGCTTCGTCGGCATTCACATGCTCACGCGCGGCGGCCCCGCGGGCGCGACCACCAACCTGCTCTACTACATCTACACGGAGGCCTTCGAGTCGTTCAAGATGGGCCGTGCGGCGGCGCTCTCGATGATCCTCTTTGTCATCGTCTTCTCGCTCACGCTGCTGAACTGGAAGTTCGGTCGCAAGGGGGCCGAGTACGCATGAGCGCCGCCCTCAAAGCCTCCAAGGCGCGCAAGCGTCGCCTGACCCTCCTCGGCA
>VGFC01000696.1 GCA_016869045.1 Armatimonadota bacterium | reverse complement strand
TGATCTCCCGTCCCAGGTTCGGGGTGGCACATGGCCGGGCGCAGTCGACCACAACGAACACGCAGGGGGCGCGCCGACAGCGCGCCCCCTGTTTCGCTCACACCGGCACAGCCCCTACGTCTTGGGGCGGATGATCAGCCAGATGATCAGCGCCAGCAGGCCGAAGAAGAAGCCCAGGATCGCCCATAGCGCGCCGGATTGCCCGCGCCTCGTGGCGTCCTTGTAGAGGAACACGATGATGATGATCTGGATGACGAGCCCGACAATGATCGCGACGACCGTGATGATCCCTGCGACCGCTAGCCCCGCTGCGGCCTCCGGCGGGATCTCCCCTGGCGTCGTCTGCTGAGCGAAAAGCGCCAAACCCAGAAGCAACATCAGCACGGCGCACAGCGCGGCGAGTCGCACGTAGCGTGTCATGTCTGGCTCACCTCTCTGTAGTGGTTGATGCGGCGACGGCCTGGACCTTGCCTATCATGCCCGAAACACCTGGACAATGCAAGGGGGTTCCCGTCGCTTAGATGAGCGCCCCGTCCATCGTGCCGACGCGGCGGAGATCGATCGCAGCCAGGTCCGCGATGCCAAGGCCGTACTGCTCGGCGGCGCGCTGGATGTGTGTGGGGTAGGGCTCCAGGGGCCAGTCGCGCCCGGCGATTTCGCGCCGCTTCGCCTGTAGGATCGCGAGCGCAACCGTGTCGAGAGCGACCGCGTCGGTGGAAAGGAGCAGCCCGTTGTAGTCCCAGCGGGCAGGTCGAGCGCGCCCCGGCAAGTCGTAGGCAGGCTTCAGGCAGTCCATTACGTGCACCCGCGTCCGCTCCCGGAAGGTCCGCATCCTCAGGAGCGCGGGCAGGCGGGCGCAGTCCTCGGCGTAGGCGTCCTGCGCCACTTCGTTGCTTACCGAGTTCACGTAGTTGTGGATCGCCCCGGCGAGTCCGGCCTGGGGATGGGGCGACAGGCACGGGACGTTCGCCAGGGCCGTGACCTCCGGGCCGACAAGCTTGCTGACTGAGGCGCGGTAGCCCTCGGACTTCGCTCCGTAGCACCGTACCCCTGGGCCCTCATGCTTGATGGCGAATCCGGCGTGGTATAGCTCGCGCTCGTCCGCCGAGTAGATGAACATCCGGTCCACCGGCACCCCGGCGCGTGCCGCCGTCGTGCACACCGCGTCCACCACCTCCGCCACGACCGGCGTCGGCGAGACCGCGATCTGCACCGCCAGGTGATCGGAGACGCCGAAGTACCTCCGCCGCGCATCGCCGTCGGTGATGGTGTTGCTCAGCTCCCGCAAACCGGCCGTCAGCAGATCGAGGATGTGCTGGTAGTGCGGCATGCCGAAGAGGGACTCCAGGTTGTCCGCTCGCGCCAGAACCACGGTGCTTCGTTCCTGGGCCTGGGCCCGTAAGCCCCAGGTCAGTCCGCCCCCGGCCAGCGCAAGAGACGCGAGGAACCCTCGCCTATCTAGCTGTCCGTCTGTGTAGGGGACCGCCACGTCCCAAGCTCCGAGATCGCGGGGATACCTGCCTGGTCGTTCGACACCCGCCTGCGGCGATGGTTCCGGCCTGCAGACTCCGCCAGCCTGGCAGAAAGCGGTTTAGTCTATGGACTCATGGGTATTGACAATGAAGGACTCATGGTATATATTGCGCGACGCAGTAGATCGGCTGGCCCCGCCTGGGCCGTGCATGGCCGAACGAGGCAGCCGACTCCTAAGAGCCTATCCGGAAACTCGGGCGCGGACAGGCAGGAATGTTGATTGCCAGCATGCGTAACGCTCGTTACGATGGGTGGGAATGTGACAGAGGAACAGCCTCCGCTGCCCCAAACCACCCACTACATCCTAAATGAGCGCCTTTGGTGCCGTTGATGATGTC
>VGFC01000695.1 GCA_016869045.1 Armatimonadota bacterium | reverse complement strand
CATCGCTGCCCCTGGCTACCCCCTCGGGCGCGCGAACCACCGTTGCCACAACCCGAGCGCCACACGACGCCGACTCCAAGCCCTCGGTCAACTGCTCGCCGAGGGGTCATGAATGATCCAGGCTAGGTGGGGAGCCCTGTCCCTGCTATCTTCATGTAGGGGCGTGATTCATCACGCCCACATGTAGGGGCGCGATTCATCGCGCCCTGGACTCGCCATCGCGGACTCCCATCTAGGCCTGCGCGTCGCCCTCCGCACGCAGCCGCCGCACCACCAGGATCGTCACGTCATCGCTTGCCGGGGTCTTCCGGTGACGGTCCGCGGCGGCCACGATCGTTCCCGCGAGCGTCCCCGCGTCTGCCCCGGGCGCCGAGCGGGCCGCAGCCGCGACACCCTCCGTCCCGAAGGCCTCCCAATCGCCGCTCAGTGCGTCGGTGAGGCCATCGGTGCAGCAGATGAGCACATCGCCCTCGCGCAGCGTCGCTTCGGCTTCGTCGTAGACGGCCTTCTCCTCGACGCCCAGCACGATGTTCCCGGTGAACAGCTCTTCCGGCGCGGCCTCCGGTTCGCGGCGCAGGAGCACCGGGGGAACGTGCCCGCAGTTCGCGTATCGAACCTCTCCCGAGGCTAGCTCGATTGCGCCGCAGAAGAGGCTCACGAAGCCGCTGGGGGGCAGCGTCTTGGCCAGCGTCGCATTCAGGCGGGCCGCCACCTCTCCCGGCCTCAGGCCCTCGATGATCGCCTCCCGCAGCGCGCTCCGCAGCAGTGAGAGATGCATGACGCCGTACACGCTCTTCCCCGCCACGTCCGCGACTGCGACGAACAGCCTTCCGTCCGGCCCGATCAGCGCGTCGTAGTAGTCGCCGCCCACCACGCTGGCCGGTGTGAACCGTACCGCCAGGTCGTAGCCCTCGGGCACGGTAGGTTCGTCCGGCAGCAGGGCGGCCTGCACTTGCCGCGCCATGTTGAACTCCCAGTCCAGGCGCTCCCGCTCGCGCCGCTCGGCATCCCACGCCCGCGCGAGGTAGCCCGTCACCACGCCCGCCGCCAGGAACATCAGCGCCCGCATCAGAACCTGCATCTTGAGTTCATCCACGTCAACATCGGGGCCCTCAGCGGTGACCATCAGCGCGGTGACACACACCGTGGCCGCCAGAGCGGTGATGATCCCACCCTCCCGGTGAAACCAGATGGCGGCGACGCCCACCACCACGAAGTAGAAGTCGAAGCACAGATTCGAGTAGCCCGGTAGTCCCAGCCGGCTGAGGTCCGCGACGATCGCGCTGATGAGCGCCAGGTCCACCACGATCGCCGAGACACGCTGGATGGCGACCCGTCGCCGCAGCAGCAAGCCCCAGACCGGCCGCAGCAGCAGTTCCTGCCGTCGCCGCTGAGTCAGCCACTGGCGACTGTATACGTACGCCAGCATCAGCACCAGCGTGTACCCCGCAGCCACGATCCCCACAATCAGCGCGGGCCAGCCGACGGTGTATCGCGGCCCAATACTCGCGCTGAGGGTGAAGGCGATGATGAGGGCGAAGCGGAATAACGCAACTACCAGGTCGGAGTCCTCGGAGGGCTCCGTCCGGTACGCTCGCCTCGGGATGTAGCGCGTGGTCGCAGGCACTGTGATCTCCGGCCTCGCCGGTCCGACGTCCGGACGGGGATCCGCGACTCCCGTCCTCGTCCCATGTAGGGACGCCACTAACTTGGCCGTCATGTAGGGGCGCCATTCATGGCGCCCGAGTGTAGGGGCGCGATTCATCGCGCCCGCCGCCTCGAAGTCTCGGAGGACAGGCATTCTTGTGGTTTGCCAAACCAGCGTAACGCTTGCTCATCATTGAGGCCCGCTCCAGACGTGGAGCATCCCTAGACGCGATGGGTG
>VGFC01000694.1 GCA_016869045.1 Armatimonadota bacterium | reverse complement strand
GAGTGCCCTTCTGCCATCCGTGCGTACGCGAGGGCGGCAAGTGGGTAGACAAGATCGAGAGCCTGGGCTGGGAGTTCGTGTCCCATCAGCAGATGGGCACGTGCGTCTGGGGGCAGGCGGAGGATGTGGACGACATCGCGCACGCACCGGGGGATGCGTTCGGGCTGGGCTGGCTGCCGCTGCCGGCGGCGCCGAGCGGAGTCGTGCAGTTCCCGCGGCCGGACATGGGCCTGGAGGCCTCGCGCGCGGCGGGCTACGACCATGTGCTGGGGCTGTCGGGATTGGCATCCCGACCTACGAGAGGGGATGAGGTGATCCCGGTCATCTCGGTGGTGAAGGGCGGGCAGGCGGTCGGCCACCCGGTGTGCGCGATCGAGCATCACTGCCCCGAGTTCAGCGGCGCCATCGACGTGTGGGCGGGCTGCACGCTCAACGGGCAGTTCACGATGCAGCAGCAGGAGCAGCTCATCGTGGCGTCGTGTGCGTACGTGCTGGAGCGCGTGGGCGCGATGAGCGGCGAGCGGCGGGGAGAGGCGCTCCAGGCGACGCGACGACGGTACGTGCAGCCTAACATGGCGACGCCGGAGCCCTTCGAGCCCTTCATCCAGCGCGCGCCCGGGCCAGGGCCCAGGCTCACCGTGCTGGATGTAGGCGGCATGCCGGCGGATGAGCAGATACTCGCGTTGAGCCTGCAGGGCATCGTCAACCGGAGGCGGCCGAGGATCTGGGTGCTGTCGCAGTTCCAGGATGAGAAGTGGTTGGGGTTGATGTTGGCGGGCGCGATGAATCGCGCCCCTACACAGTCGGGCGCCATGAATGGCGCCCCTACACGTGGGCGTGATGAATCACGCCCCTACACGGGGGGCATGAGGGAGAGGGTGGATTGCCCGAGCCTGGAGGCGTTGGTCAAGGAGTTCGGGGGCGAGGCGCAGGGGGCGATTCTGTATGACCCGGCCGAGCCGCACTCGGTGAATGTGGCGACGACGCTGGCGGGAGTGCGTGATGCGGTCATGGCGACGCCGGAGTTGGCGACGAAGTTAGGGTTGAGGACGGTCGAGGATGTGCGCGGGAAGTGCGGAGACCCGGTGGCGGCGTACGAGCGGGTTCTCGAGGAGCACTGGGGAGAGCTGAACCATCGCGCCGCGGCGTGCCTGCAGCCGGAGGTGACGGCGCCGCGTGACTACCTCGTGCAGCAGCGCATCTTCACCTTCTGGCTGGACGCCGAGCGCGAGTTCCGCGTGCCCCCGGAGCAGGTGCTGTTCTTCGAGCGGCTGCTGGCGCGGCTGCCCGCCCACGCGGCGATCCACGGCTGGTGGCAGGAGGGCGAGGAGGGCGGGATCGGCGAGTGGCGCGGCGTCTACGTGGCCTCGCAGTACGCGAAGATCACCGTCTGCACCTCGGGCGCGTACAACCTCAGCGCGCAGTGCGGCGAGCCGATGCCGGAGCGGCTGACGAACAGGCCGATCGAGTTTGGGAGCCTGGACAAGAAGGTCTACATCAGCTTCATCATCTCCGATGGCGACAACTTCGGCATGAACCTGTACGGCGTCATCGGCGGCCTGTGGGAGCAGTCGCTGCGGGGGAAGATACCGATAGGTTGGGCGCTGTGCCCGACGCAGATCGAGCTGAGCCCGGATGCGGTCCGCTACTGGTACGAGACGGCGACGCCGAACGACCTGCTGTTCGCGATGGATGGGCTGGGGTATGTGTATCCGGATGTCTACGGGACGGCGCTCTTGGGCGCGATGAATCGCGCCCCTACACGTGGGCGTGATGAATCACGCCCCTACACGATCTACGAGGGGTTCCTGAGGTTGACAAGGCCATACATGCAGCGGCTCGATCAGCGCTACCTGTGGTTCCTGGGAGGGAGTTCGCGGGCGGAGGAG
>VGFC01000693.1 GCA_016869045.1 Armatimonadota bacterium | reverse complement strand
ACGGGCATCTCACGCACCCATCGCGTCTAGGGATGCTCCACGTCTGGAGCGGGCCTCAATGATGAGCAAGCGTTACGCTGGTTTGGCAAACCACAGGAATGCCTGTCCTCCGAGTTTCGGGATAGGCCTAGGTCGGCGCGGCGGCTCTGGTGAGCCGCCCCACTGCGTCCGAACCGGTCCAGCACCGCCTCCAGCGCGGGCTGCACGCCCGGGAGGCGCTTCGCGCGGATGATGAGGTCCCAGATCGGCTCAGCTTTTTTCCAGCCGCCGGCGAGCGCGAGGTGCCGCAGCCGCCCGGCCCACGTCTCCTTCGCCCACGCGCCCCGGAAGATCGCGCTCCAGCGGTAGAAGTCGCGGTAGGAGCGCCAGTAGCCCTCTTCCAGTGCCTGCGCGCTCATGTGCACCGGCCGGAACACGGCATGGCGCGTGTCGTAGAGCTCCCAGTTCTGCGAGGTGATCCGGCCCTGCGCGGTGAGCCGCCAGTGCAGCTTTGTGCCCGGGTAGGGTGTCAAGATGTGGAACGTCGCGGTCTCGACGCCCTGGCGCACGGCCCACTCGACGGTGCGCTCGAACACGCTCTCGTCGTCCTCGTCCATCCCATAAACGAAGCTCGCGTTGACCATGACGCCTACGTCGCGCAGCCGCCGGATCGCCTCCTCGTAGTCGCGGTGCAGGTTCTGGTGCTTGCCGTGTCCGCGCAGGTTCGTCTCGCTCAGCGTCTCGAAGCCGATGAACAGGCTCCGCAAGCCTGCCTTCGACGCGACCTCCATCAGCGGCCCGTTCAGCGCCGCCTGCACCGTGCCGCCCGCCTGCCACACGCGCCCCATGCCGATGAGCCCCTCGCATAGCACGGCGGCGAACCGGGGGTCGCCGAAGAAGTGATCGTCGAGGAAGTAGAGGTGCCGGCCCGGCAGGCTCTCGACCTGGGCGAGCACGTCCTCGATTGACCACGTGTAGAAGGACTTGCCGCCCGCGAAGAAGGGGGTCTTGTAGCAGAAGTCGCACGAGTGCGGGCAGCCGCGGCTCGCCACCAGCACGTTCGGGGTGAGGTAGAGGTGGCGCTTGATGAGGTCGCGGCGTGGCCGCGGATGGCCCACGAGTGTGCGCTCACGCGACCGGTACACGCGTTGCGGCGTGCCCGCGCGGAAGTCCGCCAGGAATCGCGGCCAGGTATCCTCGCCCGGCCCCAGGAACACGGTGTCCGCGTGTTGCGCAGCCTCCCTGGGCAGGCTGGTGACATGCGGCCCGCCGAGACACACGTGCACACCGCGCGCCCGGTAGTGGTCCGCGATCTGGTAGGCGCGATAGGCCGAGGTGATGTACACCTGGATCGCGACCAGCTCGGGATCGTCGTCGAGCTTCACGGTCTCCACGTGCTCATCGGTCAGCGTCACCTCGTCATCCGGAGCCAGGTAGGCCGCCAGGGAGGCCAGGCCCAAGGGGGGAAACAGGGAGTACTTCACCGGGCGGAAGAACGGGCTCTTCGCCTCGGTCAGCGCCGGCAGGATCAGCTTCGCTCTCATCGCGGTCACCTCGCACGGTGGGTGTGCGGCCTCGTGCGAGGGTATTGTTGCCCAGGCGGGCGTCGGGCACGACGGCCTGAGACCGCCCCGTTCTACACTTGAGTACGACGCCGACGCACTTGAGTGCTTGACCGGCGAAGGCGTTTCGTGGCGTGATGTAGCCGCCGTGATCGTCGTCGTAGGGGCAGAGCGTGCTCTGCCCGAGGTGGAAGGCGACGGTGTCGGAGCGGCGCTCCGACCTACGAGGGCAACGGCACGGGCAGAGCACGCTCTGCCCCTTATATACTCTTCCTGTCGCGATCGGGAAGTGGAAGGGCTTCCTGATCGGCATCCGAAGACGGGGCAGGCGGCTCTGCCCCTGGCCGCGAGGGCCGTTGTGTAGAT
>VGFC01000692.1 GCA_016869045.1 Armatimonadota bacterium | reverse complement strand
GTCGAGATCGTCATCTCGCAGATCGTGCGCTTCCTGCGCGGCGGCGAGCTGGTGCGCCTGTCCAAGCGCAAGGGCGCCGTGGTCACGCTAAGGGATCTTCTAGACGAGGTCGGGCGGGACGCCGCGCGGTTCCACTTCCTGACGAGGACCGTCGATGCCCACATGGACTTCGACCTGGACCTCGCGACGAAGCAGGCGAATGAGAACCCCGTCTACTACGTGCAGTATGCACACACGCGGACCTGCGGCGTACTGCGCAAGGCTCAGGAAGTGGGGGCTGTCGCGCCGCCCATCGAGGAGGCGCGGCTGGAGCTGCTCACCCACACCGACGAGCTGGCGCTGCTGCGCAAGCTGGCCGACTTTCCGGCCGACATCCGCCGCGCCGCGACCTCGCGCGGTCCGCACCAACTGACCGTCGGCGGCCGGGAGCTGGCGGCTCTGTTCCACCAGTTCTACACCACGTGTCAGGTCATCGATCCCGCCCAGCCCGACCTCACCGGCGCGCGCCTGCGTCTCGTGGATGGCACGCGAACCGTCCTGGCGACCGTGTGCCGCCTGCTCGGAATCAACGCCCCAGAGCGGATGTAGCACGATGGCACGTTTGCGGCCGCGTGGTGCTGAGACGAGGTTCGTGGGCGCCATGAATGGCGCCCCTACACGATTGGGCGCGATGAATCGCGCCCCTACATGGGGTTGGCGAAGGCGCGAGTGGCTGGTGGTTGTGTGTGCGATGCTTGGGGTGGCGGGCGGTACGTGGGCGCAGGCGCCGCTGCTCATCGACGGGTTTGGGGACTATGAGCGCGGGCGGCTGTTCGACCTGACGTGGCAGATCGACTCGGGCGAGTGGCACGTTGAGGCAGGGCAGCTCGTGGGGCGGAGCACCGCGCGCGGCGTGTGCCGGGTGAGCGCGAGCCCGATCTCGGGCAGCCAAGAGGTGACGGTCCTGGTCACGCTGCGTAAGGCCCTGAGCGAGAGCGGGTGGCCGGCCGCGTCCCTTGTCCTGTGGTCGGGGGAGGCGGACTTCTGGCGGCTGGCGCTCGTGCAGGGACTGCGCGGGGAGCACTACGCGGAACTCGTCGAGATGTGCGGCGGCAAGTGGCAGGCGCAGAGAGAGCCGCCGACCGAGCTTGAGGAGCTGCCGGGCAGCGTCGGCGGCTTCGACTGGCAGTTCGGGCGGGCCTACCGCTGCTGGCTGGCCATCTCCCCCGAGCGAATCGTGGGTGAGATTGTCGAGGAGGCGACGGGGGAAGTGCTGTTCCGGCGAGGGCACGCTCTCCCGCCCGGTGCGGACGCCGTGCGGCGCGGCCGCCCGGCGCTGATGGTGGATGCGATGGACGCGACCTTCGATGACCTGCGGGTGGTCGGCTCGGTAGACCAGCCCTCGGCGCGCGCCACGCGCGTCGCGATCCTCGACACGCAGATGCCGGACTCCTCCCCAGAGGTCATCGCGCTCATTCAGGCCGCCCTCGCTGCTGACGGCGCCGGAGCCACCGTCTTGCGCTTGCCGGACACGCCCGGGGAGTTCAGCGTTCCGGAGGATACGGCGCTGCTCATCCTGCCCCATACCCGACGGCTGCCGCTCGGCGTCACGGAGGGCGTGGACCGCTACTTGCGCCGGGGCGGGAACGCGATCTTCCTGGGCGGCCCCCTCGGGGAACAGACTCTCGTGGCGCGGGATCGCACGTGGCTTCCCCTCGCCGACGCTCTCGCGAAGACGCCGACCGACCACCTTCTCATGGACCTCCGCGGGGAGCCGCTCGACACATGGCGCCGCTTCCGCAGCCCGGACGAGGGCGAGGCCGTCAAGGCCCTCGATGACCGCGGCCCGCCCGGTGGCGGCGCGGCGCTGCGGGTGGACGCAGAGAACCTCCGCTCGTGGGACACGCTCGGGTACCAGTTCGCCGGTTCG
>VGFC01000691.1 GCA_016869045.1 Armatimonadota bacterium | reverse complement strand
GGTGAGGAGATGAGCCCCGGGCTCGCGGCACGTGTGGCGGAGATTGCGCGCGAGATCGCTCGCCAGTGTTGCCCGCTCGGCATGGCTCACTGCGACTGCGGCACGTGATCGTCCGGTGCGCGGGAGGGGAACCGGCCTTGGCGCGACATGGTTGTCTTGGAGTATGAGGGTATGCAGTACTTGTTTGCTGCAATAAGCCCTGGTCGGATCGCCTTGATGGTGCGTTGGACTGCCCTCGGGGGGCAAAACGAACGATGCCAGAGGCGTCGGCTGCGAGAGCTGAGCCGCCCGGCGGCGCGGAGCGATTGCGGGAGGCGGTGAAGGCCGTCGCCGCGCCGATTGCGGTGGAAGCGGGTCAGACGGTCGTGCATCAGGGCGACGCGGGCGTCGCCCTCTACGTCGTGGGGTCCGGCGCCCTCGATGTGGTGGTGGACGCGGGCGCCGACGTGCGCCTTCCTGTGGCGAGGCTCGGCCCCGGCACCCACTTCGGCGAGATGTCGCTCCTCACGGGCACCCCGGTGTCGGCGGATGTCGTGGCGTGTGAGCCCACGGTGCTGTATGCCGCGGGAGAGGATGAGTTCCGGCGCCTGGTCGAGCGTGACCCCGAGCTGCTGGGGTACCTGGCCGGCGAGCTGGCGGTGCGGCTGCAGCGGACGAACGAACGGCTGGCAGTCCAGCAGCAGCACCAGGCAGCGCTCGGCCGGCTGATCGCCTCGCCCCGCGGTTGTCCGCTCAAGGCGGACCTGCCGAGTCTCGCGCGCTCCACGTTTGCGACCGACGCGGCGGCCGACGATCGGCCCGTTCTGATCACGGGCGAGGAGGGTGTGGGCAAGCGGGCGCTTGCACGGCACATCCACTCGCTGAGCCGCCGGGCGGACCGTGCGCTCCTGGTGGTGGACTGCGCAAGCCTGACCGCCGAGGAGGCGCGGCAGCAGCTCTTCGGCGATGCGGAGCCGACGAGGGTCACCCGGTTTGCCGAGCGCCTCGGGTTCCTCCAGGCGGCCGACGGCGGCACACTGGTCCTGGCGGACGTCGATCGGCTGCCACCGGAGGTGCAGGCCGACCTGGCCGACTTCGCGGCGACGCCCCACTCACCGGGCTCGACGCGCGTCTCCGTCCGCCTCATTGCCACCGCGGCCTGCTCCCTCGCTGAACTGAAGGACCGAGGCGCTCTCCATCCCTCCCTTGCCGATGCCCTTGGCGGGGGCCATGTGACCAGTGTGGCCCCCTTGCGCAAGCGCCGCCGGGACATCATGCCGCTGGCCGAGCATCTGCTGCAGTGGACGGCGCAACGCCGTGGGCAACCCGCGAAGGGGGTGGGGGAGAGCGCTCGCCGGGAGCTGCAGGGCTACGACTTCCCGTTCGGCAACGCCGCCGAACTCCAGCGGGTGGTCGAGCTGGCGGCGAGCCTGGCCGAGGGAGAGGCGGTTAGCGCCGAGCATCTCTTCTTCGGTCCGACCGGCGCTGAGGCCCCGCAGATCGACCTCCTGCGGCGCCCCTGGGCTGAGCGAGCCGCCCTGGAGGGTCGCCTGCTCGGGTGGTTGAAGGCGGTCGTGGCCATCGGGTTTGCCGGCATCGTCGTCGCGTGCCTGCTCGCCCCACAGCTTCCCGTCGGCCGCTTCGCAAACCTGCTCGTCTGGGGCGTCTGGTGGCCCGGCCTGATCGCCTCGCTGCTGTTGCTCGGCCGCGCGTGGTGCGCCGTCTGTCCGCTCAGCTCGGGCGCCGAGGCGGTTCAGCGTGCGTGTGGACGCAACCGGGCGCCGTCGGACCGACTGTCCCAGCTCGGCCCGGCCCTCGCGCTCGTCGGGTTCGTCGGGATCGTGTGGGTCGAGGAAGCAACCGGCATGACCCACCATCCGGTCCGCACCGCTTTGCTCCTGATCTCGCTGGCGCTCGCGGCGGCTCTGGTGGGTTGGCTC
>VGFC01000690.1 GCA_016869045.1 Armatimonadota bacterium | reverse complement strand
GCCGACGAAGCCGCCGAACACGCTGATCCCGCCAAGCTGCGACGGGGTCTGCACGAAGCCCGCGAGGAGGGCCAGCGCGGCCAGGACCACGAGAGGCACGCTCATCGCAAGGGACGACACGCGCGCCGGTTCGCGGCGCGTCTCGCCGAGGAACACCACGAACAGCGCGCGGAACGCATAGACCGAGGTGACCAGAGCCCCGACCAGCGCCACGGCCCACAGCCATGCCGCGTGCGGACCACTCGCCCACGCGGCCTGCAGGATGGCGTCCTTGCTGTAGAAGCCGGCCGTGACCAGTGGCAGCCCCGCCAGCGAGGCGGCACCGACGGTGAAGGCGCCGAACACGAGGGGCATGTGTCTCCGCAGGCCGCCCATCGCGGCGATGTCGTGCTCGTCGTGTAGGGACTTGATCACGACACCGGCGCACAGGAAGAGCAGCGCCTTGAAGAACGCGTGGGTCACGAGATGGAAGATGGCCGCCGTCCACGCACCCACGCCGAGTGCCAGGAACATGTAGCCGAGCTGGCTGATGGTGGAGTAAGCGAGGATTCGCTTCAGGTCACGCTGCGCGAGCGCGCTGAGGCCCGCCAGGAGCAGCGTCGCCAGGCCGATCCAGGCCACAACCGCCATCACCGCCGGGGCCATGTTGAACACCAGCTGCATCCGGGCGATCAGGTAGACGCCCGCCGTGACCATCGTCGCCGCGTGGATGAGCGCGCTCACGGGCGTCGGGCCCGCCATGGCGTCAGGCAGCCACACCTGCAGCGGCAGCTGCGCCGACTTGCCGACCGCGCCCGCCAGCAGCAACGCCGCAGCCGCCACCACGACCGGCGCGCCCGCCGGGAACGTGTGCGGCAAGCGGAGCATGAGGTCGTCGATCCTCAGCGTGCCCGTGTACGCGGCGAGGAGGAACAGCCCCACCGCCATCGCCGCGTCGCCGATCCGCGTGACCAGGAACGCCTTCACGGCTGCGCGCACGTTCTTGGGGTCCCTGTACCAGAAGGCGATCAGCAGGTAGCTGCAGAGCCCTACGCCCTCCCAGCCCAGATAGAGCAGCAGCAGGTCGTCGGCGAGCACCAGGACCAGCATCGAGCCGACGAAGAGGTTCATGTACGCGAAGAAGCGCGCGTAGTCCTCATCGTCGGCCATGAACGCGATCGAGTAGAGGTGGGTCAGGAAGCCGACGCCGGTGACGACCCAGACCATGACCAGCGAGAGCCGGTCGAGGGACAGCCCGATGGCCGCCTCGAAGTGCGGCAGAGCCATCCAGGTCCACAGCGTCTGCGATTGGTGCACGTCGTGGGAGGCGATGAGCGCCGCCCCGAAGAGCAGGGCCCAAGCCGCCGACAGGCCCACGGAGCCGACGCCGATGATCGCGACTGCGCGCCGGGGCAGACGCGAGCCGACGAGGGCGAGGATCACGAACCCCGCCAGCGGAAGCCCCGGAATGAGCGCCACGTCGAGCATCTCAGCCTCGTAGCTGTCGAATGGCGTCGGAGTCCAGCGTCTTCAGCGCGTGGTGGATCTGCAGCACGAGCGCCAGCCCCACGGATACCTCCGCCCCCGCCATGACCAGGATGAAGATGAACATGACCTGCCCGTCCGCCTGCCCCCAGCGCGAGGCCGCCGCCACGAAGGCCAGGCCCGCCGCGCTGAGTAGAATCTCGATCGACATCAGCATGAACAGCAGGTTGCGCCGCGCAAGCAAGCCCGTCAGCCCGATCCCAAACAGGATCGCAGCGACGAGCAGCGCGTGGTCGAGCGGAACCTGCTGCATCTAGCCGGCCTCGCCTTCCCGGTCGCGGTGCAGCATCCGCCGACCCAGGTGGTAGGCCCCAACCAGCCCGGCCAGTAGTAGCATCGAGGCCAGCTCCACGCCGAGCACGTACGTGCCGAACAGGGCGACTGCGACCTCCTTGGGC
>VGFC01000689.1 GCA_016869045.1 Armatimonadota bacterium | reverse complement strand
AGGGCCGGGAGGGCCTGATGATGCTCGTTCATTTGCTTCTGGTTGCGTTGCTGGCTTCACCTTCGTCGGCGGTTGAGGACTTCTCCTTCATCCACATGAGTGATACGCACATCCCGTACTCGACGACCGCGAACGTCATGCGCGAGGCGAAGGGGCTGGGGCCGATCGAGATGGCGCCCTACGGGATCACTGCGCCCGCGCCGTCGTTCGTGCTCGTCACGGGAGACCTGACGGAGTTCGGCGGGGGCAACGGGTCGTGGGAGCGGTTCATCGGCGTGATGGAGGAGATCGGGCTGCCGTTCTATTCCGTCAGCGGCAACCATGACAACACGTGGGACTCGTGCCGGCCGCGCATCGCGGCGAGGTACCGGGCGCCGTACTACTCGTTCGACCACGGAGGCGTTCACTTCGTGGGTCTGGACTCCGCCTCGCCGCAGGACCCGCGGCCCGGCTTCGGGCGGGAGGAGCTACTGTGGCTCAAGGAGGACCTCGCGAAGCTCGCGCCGGGCACGCCGGTCATCCTCTTCTACCATCACCCGCCGGGCAACGAGTTCGCCAGCCCCTACGACCGCTATCGGCTCTACGACCTGCTGCGCGGGCACAACGTGGTGGTGCATCTCGTAGGCCACGGGCACGGCATCCGCGGGTGGCAGGACGAGGGGTTCGACTACGCGATGGGCGGATCGACCTTCGGGCCGAATGCGGGCTTCGCGATCGTCGATGTCCGTGAAGGCAAGCTGCGAATCGCGTACCGCAAGTCCGGTGAGGCAGGCGCGGCTACGCCTGTGCTGGAGACGACGCTCGACGCGCCCCCGCCCTACCCGAAGATCGCGCTCACCTCTCCCCCACCTTCGTCGGTGCAGGCGGATCGGGTGCGGTTCGAGGGTACGGTGGAGGGTGCCTTCGACTCGGCGGAGGTTCTCCTCGACGATGAGAAGCCGTTCCCCCTGACCCTCGCCAACGGCAGGTTCAGCGGGGAGGTCGCGCTGACGCCCGACCTCGCGGGCGCGCACTTCTACCGCGTGGTCTGCCACGGGCCGAACGGCACGAGCGCTTGGCGGGCGGGTGACTTCGTCGCCGATACGCACCCCTCGGTGAGCGTGCGTTGGCGGACGATGCTCGGCGGCAGCACGAAGAGCACGCCGGCGGTGTGGGGCGACCTGCTGCTGGTGGGCGCGGACGACGGCTGCCTACATGCGCTCGGGCGCGATCGCGGGCGCATACAGTGGACCGTGAAGACGGGTGGCGATGTCCTCGGCGGGCCGCTCGTGCTGGGCGAGAGGGCGTACGTTGGTTCCGGCGATGGGAAGCTGTACGAGGTGACGGGCTCCGGCAAGGTGACGCGCACCTTCGACGCGGGGGCGCCGATCTTCTCGACGCCGGCGGCCACCGCGAGCGCGGTCGTCGTCGCGACGACGGCGGGGACGGTGCACGCGGTGAGCCGCGAGACGCTGACGGAGCTGTGGCGCTGCGACGCGCCGGAGTACGCCATCGAGGACACGCTCTTCGTGACGGGGGACGCGGTCTACTTCGGCGCGTGGGACACCTACGTCTACGCCCTCGACGCGCAAACGGGCGCGCTGCGCTGGCGCTCACCGGCGGCGGGGACGCTGGAGGGCGGCGCGAAGCAGTACTACTCCCCGGCGGACTGCGGGCCGGTGGTCTGCGGGGATCGGCTCTACATCGCCGACCGGAAGTACTACCTGTCCGTGATGGATGTGAAGACCGGTGCGCTGCTGTCGTCGCGGCAGGAGGTCGCGGGTGTGGGCTTGAGCGAGGACGGGCAGTCCATCTACCTGCGCACAACGAAGACCGGGCTGGTGAAGCTCGACGCCGCGGGCAACGAGGTCTGGACCGCCGACGTGCCGCTCGGGTACATCGCGGCAGCGCCGGTCGAGAGGGATGGCATCGTGTACTCGCTCTC
>VGFC01000688.1 GCA_016869045.1 Armatimonadota bacterium | reverse complement strand
TCCCGGTTCCAGCGAAACACGTCGCACGCCAGCCCCGCGGCCTCCGCCGCCCGCTTCGTCTCCCACTCGCAGTTGGAGCCCGGGAACTGGATCAACGCCACCCGCGGCCTGTCATCAGACATCGTGCTCTCCATCTCGAGATTCCGCCGAGGCGGTTCGCGCGACGCCTCCCGATTCCCTTGTCGCCCGCGCGCCCTCAGTCCGCGAAGACCATCTCCTGCAGCTCGATCCCGTCGATCTCCTTCAGCCGGTTCACCAGCGCAGCACACTCCTCTTCCGAACCGAAGAGCTCGAGGATCAGGATCCCCCCGCGCGAGCAGAGGTCCTCGCTCACTTCGTGGAGTCCGAGGCGCGTCTTGATGTTGCAGCCGTGCTCCGTGAGCGCCTGCTGCACGAGCGGCGCATTCACGAAACGGTCGGTGATGTGGACACCGACAATGTGGTGTCTCTTCATGTGCGGTTGCCTCTCGATCCAATCAGGTGGCCATCTGTGCGTGTGCCGTTTCCCCCTCCCCTGCAGGCTGACCTGCTACCCGGAATGGAGGGGATCGGGCAGGCGGGCGGGAACGGAGTGCCGTCTTCCATCTACAGGGGATGTCCGGCATGGTGACCCTCCTTCTGTCGGGCCTGCTTGGCCTCGCCAGCACCGCGCCCGCGGCTGAGAACGCCGTCAACGTGAGCTGGGGGGACCACATCGTCGTGGGCGAGGGGCTCGGCAAACTCGACACGCCCGAGAAGATCGCCGGCGCGATGGACGAGTGGCAGCGTTTGACCGAGGCCCGGACGATCTACTGGCGGGTCAGCGACTGGTACATCGGCGAGTACATGGAGTGCCGGCCCGGCGGCTTCCCGCGCTACTTCGAGGAGGTCGCCCGCATCCGCGCCGCCTTTGATCCGCTGGCGTGCGCCGTCGAGGCGGCCCACCAGCGCGGGATGCGCATCTACGCGTACCACACGATCTACGACGAGGGCTCGCCTCCCGAGGTGAAGTATGGCGACAGCACGCCCTTCATCTGGCAGAGCCGGTTCACCATCGAGCATCCGGAGTACCTCGCCTGCGACCGGGCCGGCGACAAGCGCCAGTGGGGCGTCCTGGAGTACGCCTACCCCGAGGCGAGGCAGTACGCGATCGGGGTCTTCACGCGGCTGGTGGAGGACCACGCGTTCGACGGGATCTACGTCTGCACCCGCACTCACTCGCGCCCGGCCGATCAGGCGGACCAGTACGGCTTCAACGAGCCGGTCGCCGTGGCATATCGGGAGGCGTACGGGGTCGATCCGCGCACGCAGGACTTCGACGTGCAGAAGTGGCGCGACCTGCGGGGCGGGTTCCTGACACAACTGGTGCGAGAGCTGCGAGCGGAGATGAACGGGCGCGGGAAGCGCGTCGCGATCGCGATCCCCCGCGGGGAGATCATCGGACCGCCGTACGGGAACATGACGTTGCAGTGGCGCGATTGGGTGAGGGAGAAGCTGATCGACGAACTCGCAATCGGCGTCAGCTCCGGCAACTGGCACTACCCCTCGATGCGGGGGAAGGACAAGGAGCGGGGCTACCTATCGAGCCAGGATGAGGACTGGGGTCTCCCTCCGCGCGATGAGGCGGTGCGCACAGGCTATGCGCCGCTCTGCGCTGAACACGGGGTCTCACTCCTCATTCCCGGCGGCAGTTGGGGACCGGCGCAACGCAAGCGACTGGCCGAACTGGGCGCCGCCGGGTACGCGTTCAGCTCGCTCAGCCTGGACAACCAGCCTGGGTCGGTGATCGTGGCCAGCGATCCACGCCTGGACTTCGCGGACGGCAAGCTGACCGTCGAGTGTTGGCTCAAGTACCCGGCGAAGCCCACCTACGGTCGGGTCATCTCGAAGTATGACCACCTGATCGGCGATCCGGGCCGGGGCTGGGAGGTCTACATCGACGAGG
>VGFC01000687.1 GCA_016869045.1 Armatimonadota bacterium | reverse complement strand
AGCCCGCGCCTTGTCGTCTACTGCCCGACTCATACTGGGCCACCTCGCCTCGTGTCTGCTGCTTGCCTGCGCGGCGACCCTCGCGTCCGCGGCGACGGGGCGCCTCGCAATCGCCGGCTCCTGGGGTACGGGGTACGCCGGCCTGCTCGCGCGCCATGGGATGCCGCGGGAGCGCCTGCTCGATCCGCAGGTCGCGGACCCGGAGGTGCTTCGGCAATACGACGTCGTGATCGTCTCAGGCGCCGTGCGCGGCTGGGACGCCGCCCAGCCGGTCGTCGAGCAGTACGTACGCAATGGTGGTAGCGCCCTACTCGAGTACACGGCGCTGCCCTCAGCGGATGCGCTCCCAGGCCAGCGCGTGTCTCCGCAGGCCGGGCCGAACTTCGTCCTGGACGGGACGCGCCACCCGGCCGTCGCCGGCCTGGGCGCGAGGAAGGCCTACGCCCATAACGGGAATCCGGCGGCAGCCATTGTGCCTGACGCAGCCCCCGATGCGGTGGTCCTGGCGCGCTTCACTGAGGAGGGCGCGGGCGATAAGGTGCGCGGCAAGTTCGTGCTCAACGGTCAGAGCGTGCCGGCGATCATCTACCGGCCGCTCGGCCAAGGGCACCTGATCTACTCGGGCCCCTTCGTGGGCTATGCGCTGGCCTTCGGTGTAGACGATGGCGACCTGGTGCTTGCCCTCGTGGAGTTCCTCTCCAAGGGGAACGCGGTCCCCCGGCTCACGCTGGCCGGCCCCGAGAATCTGCTGACCACGCGCGTCTGGGACGCGCCGGAGATGCCCGCCGAGCCGTCCACGCAGCAACCGACGCTGCCCGAGGGCTTCACCCTCCTCGCGCCCGCTGCTGCTACCTTCCAGCCGTATGATGTCATCGGGAAGATTGCCGGCCCGGTGGACATCCTGCTCGACTACGCCGCGCCTGATCAGTCCTACCGCCTGCACGTCGAGGACGGGAAGCACCCCATCCTCTCGCGGCCCGGCGACCAGCCGATCCCTACCACCGGGCCTCCGCCGAAGGTGCCGCAGGGCGGCGAACTGATCGTGGCTCGACGCCAGGGCACGGTCTCCGTCCTGCTCGACCGGCGGCCCTTCTACGAGATGGCGGATCGCGGGCAGTGGCCTGGTGCGGTCGCCTGCCAGGGCCTGGCCGACGCCGCCGTTCAGCCCGTGGACCCGGTGGACTTCACGGATGACTTCATGCAGGAGGCCGGCGAGGCCGCGGCCTGGCAGCGCGTAGCCGGGCCGTGGCGAATCGTCAGCACCGAAGGCGAGGCCCGTACTGGCGCCAACCCCTTTTCCTATGGCATCGAGACGCAGGACGTCGCCCTCGTGACGGCGGGGGAGTGGTTCTGGAGCGACTACTCGTTCGCCGCCTCGGCTCGCTGGACCCAGAACGCCGTCGGGCTGGTCTTCGACTACGTCGATGCGAACAACTACGATCTCCTCGAGGCCGACGCCGCAACGCAGGGTCTGCGCTTCGTGCAGGTCCGCGAGGGGAAGCGTGCCGAGGGCCAGCCCGTCCCCGCTGAGCTGCGCTCCTGGCAGTGGTACCGGCTGGGGGTGAAGACCTCGCGCGGTCTCGTGGTCTGCTCGCTGGACGGCAAGCCCATCCTCGAGGCCCGCACCGATCTCACCCTCGGCCCCATCGGCCTCTACGCCCGCAACACGAAGGCCGCCTTCGATGATGTGGAGGCGGCCGAGTGGCGCATCGGTCCGAGGTACAACGAGCGGAACTGCTGGCTCCTGGACGAGGGCGGCCCGGTCGCCGGCTCAAGCGGGTCCCTCGCCCACCGCGGGATCATGCGCACCGCCGAGTCGTGGAGCGACGTTCAGGTCGCGGCGACGTTCCGCCTTGCCGAGGCCCAGCAGGCCGGCGTACGGGTTCGCGACACGGGTGACCGGGCATGCGCCGCCGTTGTCGAGCG
>VGFC01000686.1 GCA_016869045.1 Armatimonadota bacterium | reverse complement strand
ACTTCTCCGCAGAATGTACGGCTGGTCGGCCGGCACGCGCACGAGGGCATTGGCCGGGCACTTGTTGGCAATGGCGCACTCGTTGCAGCCCACGCAACGGTCGTGGCGGATCTGCATGATGAGCGACCCGTTGCCGAAGGCCTTGCAGCCCTTCACGCAGATACCGCAGCCGATGCACTTGGGCTCGTCGATCACGTACTGGTAGTACGGGTCCTCGACGAAGCTGCGGCGGATGGCGTCGGTCGGGCAGCGCTGGTTTTCGGCGCCGGTCGTGTCGTCGGTGCGCTGGTCCACGAAGTAGGCGAAGCAGAGCTTGCAGTACCCGCACGCGCGGTACTCGTGCATGACCTTCACGGCCGAGGGCGTCAGCACACATGCCGTGGCGCACACCTTGCAGGCGACGCACTTCTCCGGGTCGATCTGCCAGACCGTCCCGGCCGAGCTGCGACGGACGGCGAAGGTCCCAATCAGCCCGCTCAACGCCATCAGCCCGACGCCACGGAGCGTCTCGGGCAGGAACTCGCGTCGTGTCATCGTTCTTCCCTCGCGGCCGGACAGGCAGGATTGCCTGTCCTACGCGGATCGATATGGGTTTGGCGGGCCGAGACGGCGGCCGGCAGGTCGCAGTCTGCGAATGCGGCACACTCGCGGCAGAGATCCGGCTCGCGGCAGGTGCGGCGGTCGCGGGAAGCCAGCGCGCCGACGCCGCCAGCCAGGAGCGCACCCAGCGCGATTCGCCCGGTTGCGGATAGGAAGGCACGGCGGTTGGTGTCGGCTGGGGCGCTCACGACTTCGTGCCTCCACCTGTGTTCTTCTGCTTCTCGACGAACAGACGGACTACTCGGGCCTGCGGGTCAAGGACCGCGATGCGTCCGTCGCGGTCCACGGCGAGGTCGGCCCCCGAGGCGGCAGCGGAGAGGTCGTCGGGAGTGGCGACCACGCCGTCGAGGCGGCCGTCCGGGCGGAAGACCTTCACGCGAGGAAGGCCCTTCTCGGCAGTGATCACCCGACGGTCAGGCAGCAGCGCGATGTCCGTCGGGTTGCAGCACCCGCAGAAGGCGTCGATCTCCATACCGGCCTTCCCCCAGGAGGATACCAACTTGCCCTCCTGAGTGTACGTCTCCAGGGCGAGGCGGCCTGGGTTGTTGACCAACAGCAGCTTGTCCGGCCCCACGGCGACGTCCAGGTGATGGCTGGGGAGTTGGAGCCCCGGCACACCGCGCTTCGTATCACGCTCCCCGAGGCGGCCGCGCAACTGGCCGGTACGGTCGTAACGGAGCACCACGCGGTCCCCGGCATCGGCCACCCAGACATCCTCGCCGCTCAGTGCGACACAGGTGACGTAGGCACGCGCCCCGGCCAGCGGCCATTGGGCCTGCACGTTGCCGGAGGCCTGGTGCAGCCGGACCGCGCTGCGGTAGCCGATCGCCATCAGCCCGGACTTGTCCACCGCGATGCAGTGCGGCGGCTCGGGCAGCCGGATCGCGAACTGAAGGGTCCCCGTCGCGCTGAAGACGCGGACCTCCTGATCGCCGACGACGTAGAGCGTGCCATCCGCGCCGAACGCAACGCCGCGAGGCTCACGCTGGCCGGTCTCGACCCGCGTGACCTGGCGGTAGGTCACCAGACGCGGATCGACCTGCCGCTGGGCGCGCTCCACTGCATCCAGCGCATCCGCCGCCTGCGTGGCCTTGCGGACGTCCTGGTGAGCGGTCGGCTGACAGCCGGCCAGCGTCAGCAGACCCAAGCCCGCAATCCAGACCGCAGCCACCCCGTGACGCAACGGTCCGCGAGGCCAAGCCTCGGGCGCCATGAATGGCACCCCTACGCACTTGGGCGCGATGAATCGCGCCCCTACGTGAAGGCGGCTAGTGGCGGAACCGCGGGCTCCCACCTACTTGCTCCTCACGTCCAGGCAGACCATCGAGGTCAAGTCGCGG
>VGFC01000685.1 GCA_016869045.1 Armatimonadota bacterium | reverse complement strand
CCTTCCTCCGTCCTCTCAAGGAACTCGTCCAGGCGCCGGAACGGTTCCCGGCCCCGCATGATTCCGCACCTCGCTCGCAGGAAGGCCTGCGCGGCCCGAAGCGGAATAGGCTTCCGCTGGATGGGAATCCGCGACCCCCGTCCCCGCTACCCTCATGTACGGGCGTGATTGGCCACTGCCCTCAGTAGGGGCGTGGTTCATCACGCCCACCATGTAGGGGCGCGATTCATCGCGCCCGAGGCTCGGAATCGCGGACCCCTATCTTGCCTGCCGCGCTTCCGCCCGGCGAAGCGCAGAAGGGGCCGCGAGTGACGGATCGGGTCCGAGTCGACATCGAGGTGCTTCCCGAAGCGGAGGGGTTAGACCTCCCGGACTACGCCAGCCCGGGGAGCGCCGGCATGGACCTGCGCGCGGCAGTCACCGAACCGGTGACACTGGCGCCCGGGGAGATCAAGCTCATCACCACCGGCCTGCGAATCGCGCTTCCGCCCGGCTTCGAGGCGCAGGTCCGCCCACGGAGTGGCCTCGCTCTCAAGCACGGGATTACCATCCCCAACGCTCCGGGCACGATCGACTCGGACTACCGCGGGGTGGTGCAGGTCATCCTGGCGAACATCGGACGTGAGCCCTTCGTGATCGAGCGGGGCGACCGAATCGCTCAGATGGTCATCGCTCCCGTGACGCAAGCCGAGCTGCGCCCCGTGCGCAGAGTAGACGATACCGAGCGCGGCGAGGGCGGCTTCGGCAGTTCCGGCCGCTCCTGACGGGGGGATTCAGGGACACGATCCCAATTCGGCCGTATCGAATTGGGATCGTGTCCCTGAATCCCCCGACGCTCGCATACGTCGGAGGTCGCCAATGCTCTGGCTCTGGCTCAGGCGCGTGACGCAGGTCGCCTGCCTGGTCCTCTTCATCTTCCTACTCACGCGCGCCACGTACCCGGTGGCGAGCAACCTCCCGCCACACCTCTTCCTGCAGCTCGATCCGCTGTCGGCCGCGACCGCCCTGCTGAGCGGACACCGGCTGCCGGTCGTCATCTTCTACGCGGCGCTCGGCACGCTGATCGCGACGCTGCTGCTGGGGCGCGTGTTCTGCGGTTACATCTGCCCGCTCGGCACGTGCATCGACCTCGGTGACCGGCTCCTCTGGGGCAAGCGCAAGCGCGGCCGGGCAACCGCGAGCCAACCGGGCGTCAAGTACGCGATCCTCGCCGCCGTCCTCGCCTCCGCTCTCTTCGGGATTCAGCTCGGCTGGTTCTTCGACCCGATCCCGCTCCTCACGCGCGTCTCCTCCGTTGTCTTCTACCCGCTCGCGGTCATGGGGCAGAACCTCGTCGCGATCCACGGCCGCCAGCAGCTCCGCGAGGTGAACGTCTATCTCGAACCGTGGGACGAGCGCCACTTCCAGCTCAGCCTCCTCGCCGCCGCGTGCTTCGCCGCCATCCTCCTGCTCGGCGCCTTCAGCCGCCGGTACTGGTGCCGCAACCTCTGCCCGCTCGGCGCGCTCCTCGGGCTACTGGGGCGTTTCGGCCTCATGAAGCGGACGGTGAACGACCGCTGCGTGAGCTGCAAGCTCTGCGTCCGCGACTGCAAGATGGGCGCGATTCCCTCGGATGAGCCTACGACCACGAAGCTCCCCGAGTGCATCCTCTGCTTCGGGTGCCTCTCCTGCGCGGAGGCCGGGCCGACTCGCTTCGCTCTCGCCTGGCAGCCCACCGGCGCGCGCCGCGAGGTGGACATCTCCCGCCGTCGCACGCTCCAGGCTCTCGGCGGGGGCGTGGTCTACGGCCTCGCCGCGAGCACGATGCTCGGCCGCCGCGAGCACCACCAGAAGCTCATCCGTCCGCCCGGCGCCATCCTGCGCAAGCGCGGCAAGCCCGACCTGATGCCCGAGAACCACTTCCGCGACCTGTGCGTCCGCTGCGGCGAGTGCATGAAGACC
>VGFC01000684.1 GCA_016869045.1 Armatimonadota bacterium | reverse complement strand
CGGGAGTACACGTCGGTCGCGTGATCGAACTCCTCACCTCGGCAGCGCTCCGGAGACAGGAAGCGGACATCGCCCAGGATGTACAGCGCTGCGTGGACGGCCTGTTGGGCCTCGTGTTGGGCTTCCAGGAGTGCCGCGCGTTCCGTCAGCCGGCACGCGCTGTCGAAGCCGCCGAGGTGCACGCCGCCCCCACGGTCGAACATGACGCTGCGCGGGCTGATCCCGCCGTGCACGATTCCGCGCTCGTGCAGCAGTTCCACCGTCTCGGCCAGCGGCACCAGAGTGCGCACGGCGGTCGCCTCGGCCAGCGGGCCGTCGCGCTCCACGCGGGCCGCCAGCGTCTCCTCCATCAGCGCCATGGCGTACGCCGGACCGGCGTCATCCGAACGGTAGGCCTGCAGCATGGTTGTCACGCGCGGAATGGGCGGATCTTCCTCCGACAGGACCTGCAGCAGGTGCATCTCGTTGGCGAACAGACGCTGGACCGCCTGGGCCGCCGGCGCTCCTCCAAGCCCCTCACCGGGATGCAGGCCACGCGGGACCTGCAGGTGCTTGATTGCGTGCCACTCCCCGGTCTGGCGGTGCAGACCTCGGTACACGCGACTGAAGCGCCCTGTCGCGATCAGCTCTGTCGCTTCGTACAGCCCCCACCACCGACCGACGTCGGAGGCGCCGGGGACCTCGACCCGCGGCCGGCCCTCCGGGGGCAAGGGTCTCCGCAGTTCTACCTCCGCCGGTGTGGGAACTTCGGCCTCCTCCGGGCCTTGATCCCACGCACGCAGCTGGCGGGCGAATTCGGCTGCCGACGCCGGGCGGCCGGCGGGGTCCTTCGCCAGGGCCCAGAGCACGAGATCATCGATCTCCACTGGAATGCTCGGGGTGCGCATGCTCGGCGGTTCGGGCTGTAGCGTCATGTGGGCCATCATGGTGGCCAGGTGCGTGGGCCCCTCGAACGGCGGCGAGCCGACCAGTAGCTCGTAGAGCATGCACCCGACCGCGTAGATGTCCGAGGCCGTCGAGACGTCGCGGTGCTGAACCACCTCCGGCGCCACGTGATAGGGCGAACGCGTGCCGGGCGGTGTCGGCGCCGGACCGGCCTCGGCGACTTGCGAGGCGCCGGCTCCCACGAGCGTGGCGCCGCCTCCGTCGTCCACCCAGACCGACGATAGCCGTAGGTCGCCGTGCAGTCGGCCCGCCGCATGCACCTCGTCCAGAGCCTCCAGAACCTGGGCGATCGTCTCAGCCGCCTCCGAAGGGGGTAAGGGGCCCCGGGCCGCCAGCGTGTGGGCCAGCGGATCGCCCGGCGGCATCTCATGCGCGACGTAGAACTCCTCCTCGTCCGCGCCGAAGTCCAGCACAACGGCGCAGCCGGGTATCCTCACGCGCAGCTCGCTGGACCACTCCGCAAACGCGCTGGGGAACTCGAGGGCGTCGGAGAAGTCCCGCCGGAAGACCAGCAGCAGCACCCCTGCGTGTTCCGGGTGCGTCGCGCGGTGAAGGAGCACGGCCTCGTGGGCCGCCAGCGTTTCGCCGACGTCGTACCCGCCGAGCCGGTGACGCACGACCCGCGCCGACGCCTCCGCCAGGCGTTCCTCAACATCGAACAGCCCGGGGTCGCGCCGCATGACCTCCTGCAGAACCCGCAGGCTCTCGCGATAGCGGCCGGCCCGGTGGGCGACGATCCCAGCCAGGTACAGGTCGGCCGTCAGGTCGGGGGTCGGCGCCAGAGTTCGCAGGTGGCGGTAGGCGGCATAGGCCTCCCCGGCGCCGATCAGCGCGTGCGCGTACTCCAGCCGGACCCCCTCGTCTCGGGGGTCGGCTTCCAGAAGGCGTCCCAGGAGCGCAGCCGCCTCGGTGTGGCGCCCGTAGTGCGAGTAGAGCGTACCCAGGAAGAGCTGGAGGTCGCGGTCCGCCGGCGCGGCGGCAGCGGCCACTTCGACCGC
>VGFC01000683.1 GCA_016869045.1 Armatimonadota bacterium | reverse complement strand
AGGGCGTACGGCTCCTCGAACTGCTTGGTGGGCAGCCACTCGAGCACCTTCTGGGCGGCGAGCGGGATGTTCTCCCGGATGCACTTCAGCGTCGCGGGCGGCTGGTTGTCGGCGTAGTAGACCACTATCCCGCCCACGTTCAGCTCCAGCTCCGGGTAGATGCCGGCCCCGCCCGCGGAGGCCATCCGCCCCTCGCCGCCGACCGGCGCTTTCCCCGCCGCCAGCCAGACGAGCAGGTCCTTGAGTCCCTTGAGCTTGGCGGCCTTCACCTCGGCGCTGTCGGCCTTGTCATCCGGGTTGAAGGCCACGGGGCTCTCGCAGATCGCCACCCGGCCCTTGCCGAACACCCGCTGTGCGCGCACGGCCTTGCCCGTCTTGCCCGCGAGAGTCGCCTGCCAGTCGGGCCCGAGCTGCAGCGCCGCGAAGCTGCGGCCGTTCGCCTCATCGGACTCCGCCGTCACCTTGGCGTCGTAGTCCGCCAGCATCGCGTTGAGACTCCAGTCGTCAGCCTTCTCGGCCGTGCCGGGCCGTCCGACGAACACTAGCAGGCCTCCCCCTCCCTCCACGAAGGCCTTCAGCGCCGCGCGCTCCTTCTCCGTGTAGACCTGGGCATTCAGGTCCTGCTGGGAGGTGACCACCACATTCCACGCGGGCGTCGGCCACCACGCGAAGGGCTCCATCCCCGCCAGCGGCAGCCGGATGCGGCTCGGTTGGCCGGGCGTCAGCACGGCGTTCAGCGTCGCCACGGAGGTGCACGTGCGGAAGCCCTGGCTGCGGATGATGCCGTTGAGCCCCCAGATCACCGCGAACTGCGTCTGGTGCGCCTGGTCGATCAGGACGTTGATGCCGGTGTCGGTAGCCTCGTCGGCCGTACCGCCCGCGGGAAACTCCGCGCTGAACTCCATCGGCAGCGTCTTGCCCACACGCCAGTACGTCTCGGCCTTGCGGGTAAGCGCCTTCCGCCTGGCATCCGCCCGGCGCGCCGCCTCGATCTTCGCCTCCATCTCCGGCGCCATCGGCGGCACGACGAGACACTTGCCCTCCAGCACGGTGCGCTCAAGCCCTGGGCCTTGCCACGCCACCGCCAGGTGGTTGCCGCCGCCGCCTTGCTTGTGCAGCGCCTGGAGGAAGTAGCGCTTCCCGGCCTGCAGCGCAATCGCCGCGGACTTCTGGCTCGCCTGCACGCTCCACTCGCCCGGCTCGACGTACCCATCCACTCGCGCGATCAGCCGCAGGTTCGCCGGGCTCTCATCCGTGCTGAGCCACAGCTCGCCGCCGTCGTCGCAGCAGATGTAGAGCACGTACTCACCGGTGGTCGGCGGCGCCACGAGCGCGGTGCAGCGCACGCCGTAGTTGTCGCCGAGGCTGTCGATCTGAAGGCGGGTCAGGACACGCACCTGGTCCGCGGGCTGCCCGTACTTCGCGCTACCCGTCAGACCGCTCACGTTGTCCCCCGGCACGCCTTCCCACATCTCATGCAGCGCGCCCTGGCGAACAGGGGCTGCATGGGTGGTCGCCGCGAGGGCCAGGCAGATGGCAGGACACCATAGGCATGATGACATGGACATCGTGTCTCCTTCGGATCAGGCTAGGCCCCGCGTAGGACAGGCAATCTTGCCTGTCCGAACGAAGCACGCGTCGGTCACTTCGTGGAGTGCGTCAGCCCCGCGAGCGGCTGCCCCTCGCGGTCAAGCACCCGCGCCCCCAGCCCACGCCCCGTTGCCCTGCATCACCTTCACCAACAGCTCATTCCGCCCCGCCTTCAGGTGGATCGGCATGCGGTCTTGCATGGGGCCGTACGCGCGGCTCACCAGGTTGGCGTGGACTCTCTCACCGTTCACCCACACCACCAGCCCGTCGTCAGACCCGATCGCCAGCACGGCGTCCTGCTCCTGCGGGCTGATGATCCACGTTACCGCATAGGCCGACACATTGGTCTCTCCGCCGCACAGCT
>VGFC01000682.1 GCA_016869045.1 Armatimonadota bacterium | reverse complement strand
TGCGCTATCTCGCATCGATGCTGGCGTCTTCTGTCGCCCCCTCCCCCTTCTCAGCCCCGAAGGGGCGACGGGAGACGCATTGACATGAGACGCCGTACTGGGTGATAGGAACGGCAACGACACGGAGGCGGACGTGTGATCGCAGTTCTCATGCTGGCATGGACGCAAGGATGCTGGGCGCAGGGGAACCTGCTGCCCAACCCCGGGTTCGAGGAGGCGTTGACCGCCTGGAAGGCGTGGGGCAAGGACGCCGAGCAGATCGTCCGCGATGAGGCGGTCGCGCACTCGGGCCAGGCGTCCGTGCGCATTCCCGGTGGCCGCGCGGCGCTGTACACGTACGTCTCAACGGCGGGAGGCGCTGCGTACCGCGTCGCGGGCTTCGTGAGGCTCGGGCCCGGCGCGCGCTCCGCGACCGTCCGCCTCGCGCTCTGCGCGGCGGACAAGGGCAACGGCAGCGCGGGGACAAGGCAGGCCATCGTGCCGGCGAACGGCAGCGAGGACTGGCTGCCCTTCGAGCAGGCAATCGTCACGAGCCGCGAGACGGTCCAGTGTCAGGTCACGCTGAGCGCCGAGGGCGGACCGGCGTGGTTCGATGACCTGGAGATCGTGGCGGCGGAGATGCCCGACTGGGGGCGCGCCCTCGCAGGCGGGGCGTGGGACGGCCTCGCCCAGGCGCGGACGAAGCAGCCGCAGTTCAAGGAGCTGCTCTCCGACCAGCCCGGCCGCTACCATGTCACGATGTGGGCGCACGCGCTCGAACGCGCCTCCGTGCCCGAGCCGCGGAGGGCCGAGCTCACCGACGCCGACTGGGAGCGGGAGACGCGCCTCACCTTCCAGCAGATGGGCGAGAACCACCTGGGCGCGATGCTGCTGCCGTGGGGCATCATGGGCGGCGACACGCCCGAGCACTTCTGGCGGACCGACCAGTTCCTCGGTGAGCTTCGCACGAAGTACGGCCTGGCTTTCGACACAGCCGCCGAGTCGAGCGCCGTCGTCGCGCGCGCGGTGAAGCTCGGCGCGGAGGTGCTGAACCCGGAGGACGTGGCGAACGGCGAACGGCCGCTCGTATCGCCGGTCGATCCCGCATACGTGCAGGCGTGTCGGGATGAACTGCAGAGGCTCGGGGAGATCCTCGCCGAGAAGCCCTACGTGCGGACCATCGTGGGCGAGGACGAGCCGAGCGTTCCGGTGCTGCCGGGATTGCGCTCGGCGGCCGGGCCCGTCATGCGCGCGGCCTACGAGCAAGTGCGGACTGAGTTCGGCTTCGGGAAGTACGGGATGCCCGCTCCCTCCGACCCCGACTGGCAGGCGCGTGCCGAGGACCAGCCCTTCACCTGGATCGCGTTCAACCGCTGGATGGCCGACCGCTACGCCCAGGCCGCGAAGGAGAAACACGGGCTCGTTCAGTCGCTGAACTCCCAGTGGCGCTACATCCCGTGCGACTTCTGGCTGATGAGCGGGCTGACGCCCTTCGACCATTCGCGCATGGCGAAGTACGCCGACATCGTGCAGGGCGATCCGTACGCCTCCAGCGCCGAGCGCACGCCCGGCCGCGGGATGTACAACCACGGCTTCGGCGCGAAGCTCCTGGCGGACCTGAGCCGCGGCACCCAGGGTACCGACCCCAAGCCCGTCGAGATCATCGTGCAGGCCTTCGACTACGCGGGCTACGAAATGACGCCCGAGGACCTGCTCGAATGGAGCAGCCAAGCGCTCCGCTGCGGCGCGACCTCGCTCAACTTCTATGCCTCCGACAACCCGCGTTTCACGGACGAATCGCGCTGGCAGATGATGCTGCACATCGCCAAGACGGTCGGCGAGATGAACGCCCTCCAGCGCCCGCCGAGCACCAAGACCGCGATCCTCTACTGCACCGCCGCCCACGCGGCGCAAGGGGCTTCCTGCTCCGCCGATGAGGTCTACACGGCCTACGCGCTCCTGGGCGGGAAGCTCGGGTGCTGGTTC
>VGFC01000681.1 GCA_016869045.1 Armatimonadota bacterium | reverse complement strand
TTCGCATCCTCAAGCAGGCCGGCAAGAGCCGCGACGAATACCAGGCCAGGCTGCGCGAGGTGTAGCGTAAGGCCGAAGCAGCGCTCCGAGCCATGGTGACGGGACGCCGTCAGCCGTGCTTGTGCCCCTGCCCGTGCTGATGCAGCTTGCGGTGCAGGTCGCGCTTGGTCTTCTCGAAGATCGCCTTCATCTCCCGGTGGCGCTTCTCCTCGTAGCGGACGGAGAGCGTATCGAGGTAGGTGAGGCCGCCGTCGATGAGGGTCAGCATGTAGCTCGCGTCCGACGGGCTGAACAGCTCCTGGTTGCCGCAGATGATGTACACCGGTGACGTATGCGCACCGAGGTACATCGGCCAGCAATGGTGAGCCAGCAGGCTGCTGCCGCAGCGCGCGGCGATCCAGCAGCTTCCCTCGATCGTCACCCTCTCCCGCAGGCTGAGGCGGCGCGCGCCCTTCGTGCTGACCGAGGCGGCGACGACCTTCCCGTTCACGACGACCTCGAGCCGGTGGATTGGCCAGAGAGAGGTGGTGGTTGCCTCGACCTCGACGGTGCCCCCGCGCTTCATGCGGAGGTCGCCGCCGATGGGCTGCCCATCCACGCGCAGGTCGATCAGCGGGCCGGAGGTTGTGAACGTCCGGCCGGCGCGGACGGCCTTGCCCCAGTTCTCGAAGGTGAACTCATCGCTGGGGTCGAGCTGCGCGTACGTGCGCACGCCGCCGACGGGCATCCCTGCGCTCATCTTGTCGGTGCCGCCGACGGCCGCCACCCGGCAGCCGCAGTTCAGGTAGCGATACCACTCGGTGAAGCAGAACTCATCCAGCGAGCCGCTCTGGGGGTTCGAGAAGCGCCGCAGCTCCGCGCCGTCCATGTTCCCGCTGAGGAAGTACACGGGCTCCTCGCAGACCGGGAAGGGGAAGTGCGGGCGGATCACGACGCCCTCGCGCGCCTTGCACGTCTCGGCCCACTCGTTCAGCAGCAGGTAGTCGGGATCGCCGATGTGCGCCTCGCTCGGCCCGCCGGCGCACATGGGGAAGACCGGGTCGCCGTGCGTCCCGAGCATCGAGATGTGCCCGAGCAGGTGGTTGCGGTTCTCGGTGCCGACCCAGACGATGGTGTCGTCCCGCGAGCAGCCCGACACGGCGCCCGAGATGTCACCGACGTTCGTGTAGAGGTGCCCCCACTGGCTCGCCAGCAGGTTGATGAGGTTCACGCCCTCGCCCTGGCCCTCCAGCCAGGCGGTCTCGGGGGAGATGAAGTGCACGTGCGTGTCGGCGGTGACCCACCGGTCCTTCCGCCAGTCCTCCGCGCGCTTGATGGTGAGCTTCAGCTCGCGCTGGCCGGGCCGAATGGTGACCTTCTTTCGGAGTGGCTCGTACTCGAAGCCCTTGGCACACTCGAAGTACACGTCGCCGACCGGCAGCTCGACCTGGAAGCGGCCCGGCACGTAGGCGAAGCTGAGACCGCCAAGCTGGAGGTCGCCCGCGTAGTCCTCGAACCAGCGGTCGTTGACGACCTGGTGATGACCGTAGGGCGGCAGGTACTCGCCGTTCGGCCCGCAGATGTGCAGGCGCGTCGGGGTCTCCTGGCCTGTGGATGCGTCGGTCACCGTGACATGCACCCACGTCGTGCGCGGGTGAAGGAGCTGAACGCGCGCCTTCCGGTCGTCGCTTGTCGCGCTGCCCGCAGTCCACGCCTTGCCGAAGCCCAGCGTGCGCTGCGGTCCTTGCGGCGCCTTCACGGTAAGCGTCGCGCCCTCGGAGCCGGTCGCCTCGAAGAGGAACTCGCGGGTCGCGGTCTCCGGCGGCCTGGGGGCGCCGAGGCCTCGCTCAACGGCCTTCAGCCACGCCTCGTCAACCGTGCCCGGCGCGGCGTAGAGGCGGGTGATGACGCCGAGGTCGATCTCGGCCTCCAGTTCCGGCGCGGTCGCTCTCTCGCTCGCGGGGATCAGCAGCTTGTACACGCGCCGAGGGACGTGCCGCAGCGG
>VGFC01000680.1 GCA_016869045.1 Armatimonadota bacterium | reverse complement strand
CCCTTCATCCAGTACTCGGGAATCGCGGCGCCCGATGAGGAGGTCTGGGCCCTCGTCGGGCGCGAGAACATGGGCCTGCTCGCGTGGTGCGGGCTGCACCGGACCGAGCACCCGCACTGCCGCTTCGAGAGCGAGGAGTACGAGCAGGACGGCCGCCGCCGGCGCCGGACCACGCTCCACACGCCGGAGGGCTCGTTGCAGGCGACGTGGGCGCTGACCGAGATCGCCTGGGCGCGGCAGACGGACTACATCAAGGAGCCCGACGACTACCGCGTCCTGCTCGCCTACCTCCGCGACACGGCGGTCTTCCCCGCGCCCGAGGGTTGGCTGGACCTCTACAACCGCCTCGGTGAGGATGGCCTGCCGCACACTTCCGTCGGCCGCACACCGTACCAGCAGCTCTGGATCGAGTGGGTCAAGCTCGATGACTTGGTCTACCACATGGCCGACTGTCCGGCGCTGATGGAGGAGGTCTTCGAGGTGCTCTTCGTCCTGGCGCACCGCATCTACGTCGCGGTCGCGGAGGCCACGCGCGAGCTGCCGGTGCCGCACATCTGCGCCGCGGACAACATCACCGCGCCGACCATCGGCGAGCCGTACTTCCGCCGGTACTGCGTGCGCGCCTACGAGGACCTCGCCGAGTGCCTCGCGACGACTGGGAAGAGCATCCCGATCTCCGTGCACATGGATGGGGACCTCAAGCCGCTGTGGCGCGCGGTCGCGGACTCGCCCGTGCGGATTATCGACTCCTTTAGCCCGCCGCCGGACAACGACACGAGCGTCGCCGACGCCCGCCGCGAATGGCCCGAGATGCGCCTGGGGGTGAACTACCCCTCGTCGGTGCACCTCGCCGACGAGGAGACGATCTACCGCACTGCTCGGGAGATCCTGCAGCAGGACGGCGGCGCTGGCCGGACGTGGGTTCAGATCTCCGAGAACCTCCCGCCCGGCGCGTGGCGCAAGAGCTATCCGCAGATCGTGCGGGCGGTCAAGGACCACCGATGAGATACGCATTCCCCGTTATCGTCCCGCTTCTAGTGTGCCCAGGCGCCGCCATCGGCCAGATGCGTACCTCGCTGCTCGTCTCCGACTTCGAGACCGGCCTTGGCGGGTGGGTCACCAACGATGCGATCAAGCACAGCGGCCAGACCAAGGACACGCCGCTGGTATCGGCGACGCTCTCCGACGAGGCGCACTCGGGCGCGCACAGCCTGCAGGTGACCTTCCATCCCGGGCAGGGCTGGGCCGGCGCGTACGTGCCGGTAGCGGAGGCGGGCGAGCGCTGGGCCGCGGCGGGAGTGGATGAGCTGTCGCTGTGGGTGAAGGGCGACGGGTCGGACAAGCAGCTGAAGATCGACCTGCAGGCCTGGACCGACGATCTAAAGCCCACGTTCTTCGGCGTGCCGGTCTCGCTGAAGGAGACTGCGTGGCACGAGATGGTGATCCCGCTCGCCGATCTGCAGGCGACGAACCCGGATCATCCTATCCGTCTGGAGGCCCTGATCGCGCTGCAGGTCGATGGCTCGGGCGAGCTTGGTCCGGCGACGCTCTGGGTCGATGACATCACCGCGCGGAACGCGCACGGGCAGGGCGCGCGCTTCGCCAGCGGGCCGCTCGATAGCCGGATCGCCGCTTTGCCGCCGGTGAAGGGCATCCCGCGCCTGGGCACGTGGGGCTTCCCGCCGCGCAGCGACGCCGCGCTGGCGCAATGCAAGCAGATCGGCCTGGGCTTCGGCTCGCAGGGCGGGGGGCGTCTGCAGCAACAGCAGATGTTCCTGGAGGGAGTCGCCTCGAACCACTGCCCGGGTCGCCCGCAGCCGGCGGAGCTCCTCTCCGGCCTCGGCCTGACCGACGCGGACTTCGACCAGGACGCCGAAGGCCGCCGCACGGGCGAGGGCGTGGAGAGCGCGGTCTTCCATCCCGAGGTGGTCGATCGCTACTGCCGCTGGGTAGCTGAGCGCGTGGCGGCGCGCAAGGACGCGCCGT
>VGFC01000679.1 GCA_016869045.1 Armatimonadota bacterium | reverse complement strand
CGAGGAGCACTGGGGAGAGCTGAACCATCGCGCCGCGGCGTGCCTGCAGCCGGAGGTGACGGCGCCGCGTGACTACCTCGTGCAGCAGCGCATCTTCACGTTTTGGCTCGACGCCGAACGCGAGTTCCGCGTGCCCCCGGAGCAGATGCTGTTCTTCGAGCGATTGCTCGCGCGGCTGCCGACCCATGCGGCGATCCACGGCTGGTGGCAGGAGGGCGAGGAGGGCGGTATCGGCGAGTGGCGCGGGGTCTACGTGGCCTCGCAGTACGCGAAGATCACCGTCTGCACCTCGGGCGCCTACAATCTCAGCGCGCAGTGCGGCGAGCCGATGCCCGAGCGGCTGACGAACAAGCGGATCGAGTTCGGAAGCCTCGACAGGAAGGTCTACATCAGCTTCATCATCTCCGATGGCGACAACTTCGGCATGAACCTGTACGGCGTCATCGGCGGCCTGTGGGAGCAGTCGCTGCGGGGGAAGATACCGATAGGTTGGGCGATGTGCCCGACCCAGATCGAGCTGAGCCCGGATGCGGTCCGCTACTGGTACGAGACGGCGACGCCGAACGACCTGCTGTTCGCGATGGATGGGCTGGGGTATGTGTATCCAGACGCTTACGGCACGGCGCGCTTGGGCGCGATGAATCACGCCCCTACACGATCTACGAGGGGTTCCTGAGGTTGACAAGGCCATACATGCAGCGGCTCGATCAGCGCTACCTGTGGTTCCTGGGAGGGAGTTCGCGGGCGGAGGAGATGGCGGAGACGCTGAAGCTGGACGGGGTTTTCGGGGAGTACGGGGTGTTCCCCGAGCAGCGGCAGGAGCTGATCGGCGAGGCGGCGGCGATCTGGGTGGACCTCAACCCGTGGGAGAAGCCCTGGGATGACGTAGACGTGCTCATCGACCGCATCCGCAAGCGCACGCCGGCGGGGCGGCCCGCGTTCATGCTGTGCGGTACGAACGGGTTCACCGTGGGCCCGAACCAGATCGCGAAGATCATCCAGGCGCTCGGGCCGGAGTACGTGCCGGTTAGGCCGGATGAGCTGTGCCATCTGTTCCGCAAGTACAAGACGCAGGGCGTGGACGCGAATCCGGCGCTGCGGCCGGCGCTCGACTTCACCCTTCCCCCACCTCCCGGACCGCACGCGACGGCCGACGGCACTCTCGTGGTGCGTGAGGACGACGGCGCGCCGGAGATCAGCGGTTGGTTCACCGACCCGCAGGGCACGCAGTGGGTGCGGAAGCGGCTGGCGATTCCGTTGCCGGCGGCGGCGAAGAGGGCCACGGTGTACGCGTTCGTGCGAGGCGAGGCCGGGAGGCACGTCACGTTCCGGGTCAACGGCCACGAGCACCAGGCGGCGCTGGCAAGTTCGGGGTGGAAGTGGGTGAGCGTCGAAGTCCCGGCAGGCGAACTGCGAGACGGCGAGAATGAGATCTGGTATTCAGGCAACCCCGAGGCGCGCCTGTTCACGGCGGGGGACGCGACCTGCAACTTCGGGCATTCGGACTACGGTGGCCCGGACCAGTGGAGCGCGCTGGGCGGGGAGCTGATGTGTTACGTGGAGGTACGGTAACGGCAACAAGGGACAGTCCATGCGTCTCGATCCCGCAAGCGGGATCGAGACTTGGACAGTCCCCCAGTAACGCTGGAGCATCGCCATGCAGGCCGTGCTGATTTACAGCCTGAGCGTGGTGGCGGTCACGTGGATCGCGGGACTGCTGCCGATGGCGACTCGGTGGAAGCCCGCGCAGCGGGACCTGTTGACGGCGTTCGCGAGCGGCGTGCTGCTGGGGGCGGCCTTCCTGCACATGCTGCCCGAGGCGGCGGAGCACGTTCCGCACTGGGTCGGCGCTGGGGCGCTGGGCGGGCTGCTGTTCGTGTTCCTGCTTGAGCGCCTGATCGCCACCCACTACTGCGAGCACGACCACGAGGCCTGCGATCACTTTCAGGCGATCGGGTACACGTTCTACGTGGGCCTGACGCTGCA
>VGFC01000678.1 GCA_016869045.1 Armatimonadota bacterium | reverse complement strand
GCCCTTGAGTGAGCCCTTCTCATCGTCGGCGGGGATGTACTGCGGGTAGCGGGCGATGATGCTCATCGGCCGGCCGAACTCGGGCCGCTCGACGATCTCCTTCACCTTCTCAATGGCCGGGTAGAAGCACTTCTTGAAGCCGACCATGCCGAACTTGCCGGTCTCGCGGCTGACCGCGATCATCGCCTCGATCTCCGCGCTCGATGCGGCGGGCGGCTTCTCCATCCACACATGCTTCCCCGCTCTCATGCAGTCCATCGCCAGCGGCGGGTAGGTCGGGCGGCCCTCCGCGTCGTAGCCCGTCACGATGAGCACCGCTTCGAGGTCCTCTTTGTCCAGCATCTCGCGGTGGTCGGCATAGGAGCGCTCGGCGCCGAAGCGCTTCGCGTACTGCGCGGCCCGCTCGGTCTGCCGGTCGCAGACCACCACCAGCTCCACCGGCGCGAACTGCAGCGCGGGGTAGATCCAGCGGAACGCGTGACCGCCGCAGCCGATGAAGCCGACGCGAATGGGCTCTGGCGAGGACATGGAGCGCCTCCGGAAAAAGGGGGACACCAGAGGTAGTTTCAAAACCCTTGGGTAGGGGTGCTCGCCTCGGCGGAGAATCTTGGGTGTGAGAGCAACCAAGGCTCCGGGAGGCGAGCATGCACAGGATAGCACGCTGGTGGTCTGGGATACAAGCGGTGTTGTTTCGTGGTGTGGAGGCGGGTTTGGACGAGCCGTTGACGGAGCCGCAGCGGCAGTTGGTGGCAGTGCTGGAGGTGGTTCGGATTGAGGAGCACGTTGCGCCCCGGGTGCGGTTGTGGACGGGGCGTCCGGCGTGCGACCGGCGCCCGCTGGCGCGCGCGTTCGTGGGGAAGGCGGTGTACAACGATCCGACGACGGCGCAGTACCGGGAGCGGTTGCTGACGGACCGGAACCTGTGTCGGATTTGCGGGTGGGATCATGCCGGGGAGGTGCCCAGCGAAGCGACGTTCTCGCGGGCGTTTGCGGAGTTCGCGGAGCAGGGGTTGGGTGATCGGGTGCACGAGGCGTTGGTGGCCCAGCATGCGCCGCCGCTGTTGGTGGGGCACATCGCGCGGGATAGCACGGAGATCGAAGCGCGGGAGAAGGCGGCGCCGAAGCCGAAGCCGCCGCCGCGGCCGCCGCGGAAGCGCGGCCGGCCGAGGAAGGGGGAAGGGTTGAAGCCGGAGGAGCGTCCCGCGCCCTCGCGCTTACCGCGCCAACTGACCCAGACGGCGGAGGCGGCGCTGGCGGAACTGCCGCGAGCCTGTGACTGGGGCACCAAAAAGGACAGCGGGGGGCACCAGCATTCGTGGAAGGGCTACAAGCTCCACCTGGACGTCTGCGATCCGGGCCTGCCGCTGAATGCGCAGACGACCTCGGCTTCTCTGCACGACAGCCAAGTGGCGATCCCGATGGCACGCGAGACGGCCCGGCGCGTCACGGCGCTGTACGAGGTGATGGACTCGGCGTATGCCGCGCCGGAGATCGAGCAGGTCGTGCGGGAACTGGGGCACGTGCCGATCATCGACTTGCATGGGTCCCAGAAGAAGCAAGGGTTCACGCTCGACCCCGCGCGGGCCCGCCGCCTTGGGGAGCGCACGGTGGTGGAGCGGGCCTACAGCCGCCTGAAGGACTCGTTCGGCGCGCGCTCCGTCCGCGTGCGCGGTCACGCCAAAGTGCATCTGCATCTGATGCTGGGGGTGATCACGCTGTTCGCCGACCAGCTCTTGAAGCTGGCGGCACCGACCTGACGCCCGCAGGACCGCACCGACCCGGCCGCAAACCAGGGCCGCAAGGGCCCCGGAGGGAGTCGTACGTCCGGACCCAGCTCCTCAGGCCGTGCCAGACTCATCGGACGCCCTCCGACCGGCCAAACAGGCCGATCCGCAACCCGGGGCACGTCAGCACACCCCATCACGAGGGGTTTTGAAACTACCTCACCATACTCATTTCCGGAGGACGCGCCGGGCTGCCCTGACACGCTCCT
>VGFC01000677.1 GCA_016869045.1 Armatimonadota bacterium | reverse complement strand
GCCGGCATGACGAGCGCCGGTGAGGTCATCAAGGTGCTGCTGGGCGGCGAGGACGAGTGAGGACGGCAGGAGTGTAGGAGTGCAGGAGTGCAGGAGAACGGCAACGGCGACGACAGGATGAGAGAGCTTCCGGTGGTGCAGGCGGTGCCGATGCAGAGCGAGGCGATCGCGTTCTGCATCCAAGGGGCGGAGGTTGCGCGCTACAATGCGGGCTGGGACATGTTCCGCCCGTACGTGTTCCCGGTCCTCGGGCCGGACGGACGGCACGTGACCCGCATGGGGCACCCGCATGACCCGATCACGCACCGGCACCACTATTCGGTCTGGGTGGCACATGCCGACGTAAACGGCGTGGACTTCTGGTCGGATGCGCCGACCGCGGGGAAGCAGGTTCACCGCAACATCCTGGCTCTGGAGGACGGCGCGACCTCTGCGGCGGCGAAGGTGGGGATCGACTGGGTCGGGCCGGATGGGAAGCATCTGCTCGCGGAGGAGCGCACATACCGGCTGATCGACCTGCCGGACATGGAGCGGCTGCTGGACATCCATCTGCGCCTGAGCCCGGTGGAGGGATTGGTGCGCTTCGGGGCGACCGCGTTCGGCCTGGCGGCGGTGCGGGTGGCGAAGACCATGTGCGTGGCGGACGGTGGCGGGCAGATTCTCAACGCCGAGGGTGCGCTGGGGGAGGAGGCTATCTTCTGGAAGCGGGCTGCGTGGTGTGACTACTCGGGACCCGTGGCGCCCGGCATCTGGAACGGGATCGCGTTCTTCAGCCATCCGTCGAATGCCGACCATCCCCCGGAGTGGCATGTGCGGTCAGATGGCTGGATGGGCGCCTGCCTGTCGCGGGAGGCGGAACGCGTGGTGAACGCCGGAGAGGCGATCGAGATGAGGTACGGGCTGTACGTCCACCGGGGCACGCCCAACGAGGCGGATGTGCGCGGGGCGTACGCGCGATTCGCGGCGTCGGAGTTCATGCCCTGCCAGAAGTGATGCAGGTTCGACGGACGCGTCCCACACGAGGAGTGAACCATGGAAGCGGCGCAGCAGATCGAGGCCTTCCAGCAGGATTTCGTGGCCGCCGAGGCTGAGATCGGGAAGGCGATCGTGGGCCTGCAGGAGGTGGTGCGCGGGGTGCTGACCTGCCTGTATGCGGATGGGCACGCCCTGCTGGAGGGTGTGCCGGGGCTGGGCAAGACGCTGCTGGTGAAGACGCTGGCGGAGGTCTGCCGGCTCGGGTTCTCGCGGCTGCAGTTCACCCCCGACCTCATGCCGGCGGATGTGACGGGCACGAACATCATCGCCGAGGACGAACGGGGACGCAAGTACTTCGAGTTCCGGCCGGGGCCGATCTTCGCCAACATCATCCTGGCTGACGAGGTGAACCGCGCGACACCCAAGACACAGAGCGCGCTGCTGGAGGCGATGCAGGAGCGCCAGGTGACCGTCGGGGGCGAGAGCCGGCGCCTGGAGGAGCCGTACATCGTGCTGGCGACGCAGAACCCGATCGAGATGGAGGGCACGTACCCCCTGCCCGAGGCGCAGGTGGACCGGTTCCTGCTGAAGCTGCAGGTTCCGTTCCCGAATCTGCAGGAACTCGAGACGATCATGGACCGCACGACGGGCGCTGAAACAGCGGGACTTTCCACGGTGCTCAACGCGGAGCGGATTCTGGAGATGCGCGGGTTGGTGAGGCACGTGCTGGTGGCCGAGCACGTGAAGCGCTTCGCGCTGCGGTTGGTGCTGGCAACGCATCCGGAGAACCATGAGGCGACCGACATGGTGAAGCAGTACGTCCGGTACGGCGCGAGCCCGCGAGGCGGTCAGGCGCTGATCCTGGCGGGCAAAGTTCGTGCGCTGCTGGACGCGCGCGGCGGCCTGAGCTTCGATGACGTTGCGGCGGTCGCCAAGGACGCGCTGCGGCACCGGATCATCCCGAACTTCGAGGCGGAGGCCGAGGGCATCGAGACGGATGCGATCGTGGCCGATCTGCTGGCGGCCCTGCCGAGGGAGACAGTGGTGGCCGCC
>VGFC01000676.1 GCA_016869045.1 Armatimonadota bacterium | reverse complement strand
CGGCCAGGCGGACCTCAACGAGTACCTCGCGCGCTACAAGGGACTCACCGACGTGCTGCTGGACAACCCGAACATGTTCGGCTTCTGCTACACCCAACTCACCGACATCGAGCAGGAGCAGAACGGCATCTACTTCTACGACCGCGAGCAGAAGTACGACCCCGCGCTGGTGAAGGCCATCAACGAACGCCCCGCCGCCTACGAGACCCAGGGGCCGCGCCTGAAGATGCTCACCTGGCGCACGCTCGTTCCCACTTCCAAGGACGCGCCGCAGGACTGGCGCTTCACCACGACCGCCCCGCCCGAGGGCTGGGAGAAGCCCGGCTTCGATGACAGCGCCTGGCAGACCGGCAAGGGCGGCTTTGGCACGGAGACCACGCCCGGCGCCGTCGTCGGCACGAAGTGGGACGGTACCGACATCTGGATTCGCCGCACCTTCCGCCTCGACAAGTGGGACGCGCAGATGGCCTTCCTGCAGGTCCATCACGACGAGGACGCCGAGGTCTACCTCAACGGCAAGCTGATCGCCACCTTCACGGGCTACACGACCAACTACATCCCTCACGAGGCGACGAAGGCCCTCAAGGACGCCCTCAAGGTCGGCGAGAACACCATCGCGGTCCACTGCAGGCAGACCGTCGGCGGCCAGTTCATCGACGTCGGCCTCCGCGCCGCGGAGTAGTGCAGCCTCACCCCCGGCCCCTCTCCTGAAGGGAGAGGGGAGAACGGCAAGGCAGCCTCACCCCCGGCCCCTCTCCTGAAGGGAGAGGGGAGAACGGCAAGGCAGCCTCACCCCCGGCCCCTCTCCTGAAGGGAGAGGGGAGAACGGCAAGGCAGCCTCACCCCCGGCCCCTCTCCGTCCCGGAGAGGGGAGAACGACGGGCTCCCCCCTCCGTCCCGGAGAGGGGCCGGGGGTGAGGCAAAGCAGAGAAGAAGGAAGCCCTCCATGATCGACTTCCACGTCCACATGGGCCGCATCTACCGGCACGACTACCCGGCCGGAATCGGCCTGACCGTCCACCAACTCATCGACTGGATGGACCGCAACGGCATTGACATCGGGGTGCTGCTGCCGCTGGAGAGCCCGGAGGGCGCGCCGGGCTACTTCACGACGGAGGAGGCGGTCGAGGCGCGCGACACGTACCCGCAGCGCCTGATCCCCTTCATGTGCGTCGATCCGCGCATGGCGTGTGTCGAGCAGCTCATCGATTCATGGATGCGGCGCTTCGGGGTGAGCGGCTTCGGGGAACACATCAACGAACTGCCCTTCGACGATCCGCGCAACAAGGTGATCTACCGGAAGTGCGACGAGTACGGCCTGCCGCTCGTGTTCGACATGAACGCGAGCTTCCTCATCGACGAGGTGGGCCTGCCGCGCTTCGAGGCCTGCCTGAAGGACTTCCCGAACATCAAGTGGGTCGGCCACGGCCCGGCCTTCTGGAGCGCCATCTCCGCCGATGACCCTCGCGGCGGCTACCCCGAAGGTCCCATCGCCCCCGGCGGCGCGCTCGACCGCCTCTTCGCCGAGTACGACAACCTCTACGCCGACCTCTCCGCGGGCTCCGGCTACAATGCGATGACCCGCGACCCCGAGTTCACCCTCGGCTTCCTCGAGCGCCACTGGCAGCGCCTCATGTTCGGCACCGACGTCGTCTTCCACACCCACCACATCCCGCAGTTCGAGTGGTTCCGCACCCTCGACATCCCCGCCGACATGCGCACCGCCATCGCGGAGGGGAACGCGAGGAGGGTGCTGGGGCTCGTCTGAGCGGCGCTGTAGATTGCTCCGCGGCCGAAGGGCAGGCCAACGGAGGCATTCTGCCGAAGTCAGGAATCGCACGGAGCGCAGACGCGCGGAAGGGGGTTCCGAGAGATGCACTTCCTGACGGTCGCATTGGTTCCACCGGAGGTCGGGCAGGAGGCGGGTGCGGTCGAGCGGTACATCGAGAAGCAGATGCTGGCCCACTTCCATCCCGATTCCGACGGCTGGGCCGGGCCTACGTCCAAGTTCGACTACTACGGCGTCGGCGGCAA
>VGFC01000675.1 GCA_016869045.1 Armatimonadota bacterium | reverse complement strand
TGCGCACGGCCATGATGGCCCAGTACCCGACGAACCCGACGACTCCCGCCCCGGCCCGTCCCCAGGCCACGGGTGCATCGGCGTTCAGCCAGCCGGCGAGCTGGGTCCACGTCTCCTGGGCGAACCACGTGTGGAATGACCCTCGGTAGGTGCCCAGGCCGCGATTGCAGGACAGGAACAGTGTCCAGAACCACGCCCACGCCAGCCCCAAGGCGATGAAGGCCACCGTTGCCAGAAGCAGCCGTCGTCCGTTCAGGCCGGTCCGCGAGGCGAAGTAGAGCCCCTCGAACTGGTGCGGGAAGGGGATGTTCCTCATGCCGCGCGTGAAGCCGTAGAAGAGGCTCAGCGTCGTCATGTTCTGCAGCCCGAGCACGCGGGGGCCGACGATGGTGCTCTGCAGCCACGACGGGCCCCATCGCTCCAGCTCGTGCGTGGGCAGGCCCATCTCGGCGCGGATGCGCCCGATGATCACCACCATCACGAAGTACTGGGTGAAGAAGGCCGCCGCCACCGGCAGGCTCAGCCCCACCGACACCCCGATCGACACCAACAGCAAGAACCCGGCCAAGAAGGTCGCGACGGCCGCCGTCGGGCTGAGCGGCTCGCCGGACTCACGGCCGACTCGCCGCCACGCTTGGATGACTACTTCGCGCAGTTGGTGCCGCGCCGCCCACAGGGGGAAGCCCACCAGGGCGAGGTAGCCACCCGCCGCCACCGGGTAGTGGGAATCCCACTGCGCGTTGAACCCGAGCCAGGCCGCCGCGATCTTCTCCACCCGCCAGAAGAGGAAGAAGAACCAGAGCGACAGACACAGCTCGCCCGGCAGCAGGAGGCCCAGCCCGATGATGAAGGGGTAGAGGCAAGTGTAGAGCATGTAGCTCGCCGCACTCCACGGCCTCCCCGCCGCGACGAGGAAGCGGCCCCAGTCCAACCGCGGATCCCACATCGCCGTCGGAATGGAGGGCACGGCCGGCCAGTACGTGTGCAGACCCCCCAACAGGTTGATGAGGGCGGGCGCCGCCGCCGCGCCCCAGAACACGGGGCTCTTCAGCCATGGGACGCGCGGGCCGGCCAGCTCCATCGGCAGATGCACGATCGGGAAGCCCATCTTCTCCTGCTCGATCCACCGCCTGCGCAGAAGCTGGATCAGGCCGATCGGGGCCGCCCACAGGATCGTCATGAGCGCCCACCAGCGGGCAACCGGGCCTGCCCACACGGCCAGATTGCGGGGGTCCAGGATGCTGCTGCCACCCGTCCAGATGCGGTCCAGCGCGGCGCTGTGGCTGACGGTCAGCGCCGCCGGAATGTGCCGCACGAACAGGCTCTCCCAGTGGTTCTCGGGCGAGGCGAAGCGGAACGCGCCCTGCATCGCCAGGAACGTGCACTGCATGCTGTCCAGCCCCGCCCCGCTCGTGGCGACCGCCATCAACACCCACAGCACCAGCAGTTCGGCGGGGCTGAAGGCCGCGGCCGGACGCCAGCGAAGCAGCGCCTGGTTGAGTAGGCGCATCACGATCAGCAGGAACAGCACGTTCCAGAACAGCGCCACCAGCGTGGGGTCGAAGATGTTCCGCTCGTAGGACATGAACAGCACGAAGAACGCGTTCAGGGGCACAAGCAACGCTGCGAGAGCGAGAACGCGGGAAGTGACGCCTGCACGACGGGGGTCAGCCGAGCCGGATCCGGCGCCTGCGTCGCTGTGGGGAGCTTGTGACGGTGCCACACGGAACCGATTCACCGGCGCCTGCGCCCGACCTCCTTCCGGAAGGCCTGCCGACGCGCGCGAAGAAGGAGTACTGGGAAAGGGAAGGGAGGGCTACTCGATGGGACGCACGGCAAGCGGTCGATTGCCCCTCTGGGCGTGGTTCCTCATGGCGGCGGCTCCGTCGGCCGCACAGGCGCCGGCGCCGCAATCCTACTTCGTGATGGCCTACCACGGCGGCTACTACCTGACGAATGAGGACGAGTACCGCCGCTGCCTCGACAAGCTGTTCAACCTCCTGGAGGCCGATCCCAGGCTCAAGATCGTGCTGGA
>VGFC01000674.1 GCA_016869045.1 Armatimonadota bacterium | reverse complement strand
GCCCACCCTTTTCATACACGCTCTTAGAGGGCAGGCCTTGGGGTTCCGCGAAGGAGCGTTGCCGACCTCACCAGGATGGCCAGATGGCTCTCGAAGTCGCGCCCACCCCAACCCCGTCGCCCGTCGAATCGCGTTCCGGGATCACCGGCCGCGCGCTCGCCGTGGCGCTCGTGTGCATCCTCGCCACCGTGCTGTTCATCCACTGGGCCGAACTCGTGCTCGGCGGCGCCCGGGGGCATAGCGCCCTCGCCAATACCTCCATCCCGGTCGGCGCGTTCTTCGCGGTCGTGGTGGTCCTGGCCTGCAATGCCCTGATCGGCCTCGCGGCGCCCCGTTTGAAGCTCTCGCGGCGGGAGCTGCTGATCGTCTACGTGCTGACCGCCTCCGCGAGTGTGATCGTCTCCTCCGGCGGCATCCACTTCCTCGTGCCCACCCTCACCGCCCCGTGGTACTTCGCCACGCCGGAGAATCGCTGGGCGGAGTTCCAGCCCTACATCCCGCACTGGTTCTCCCCGCGGACCGAGGAGGTCATCAACGCCTACTACGAGGGCGAGGCGACCGTGCCGTGGGCCAAGTGGGCGCCCGGGCTGACCGCCTGGTTCGGCTTCATGGTCGTCTTCTCCCTCGCCACGCTGAGCCTCGTCGCCACCGTCCGGCGCCAGTGGGTCGAGCACGAGAAGCTCACCTTCCCGACCGTCTACATCCCGCTGAACGTCACCCGCGGGCGAGCGTTCTGGGCGGACCGCCTGATGTGGATCGGCTTCGCCATTCCCTTTCTGGTCGGCTCGCTCAACACGCTGAACCTCAACTTCCCCGTGCTCCCGAAGCTGGAGTACCGCAACATCGACCTGAGTCCGTACCTCAACGAGCAGCCCTGGAGCTTCCTGCGTCCGCTGTCGGTGTCGCTCTATCCGTTCGTCACGGGCATCGCGTACCTGCTGTCCACCGAGGTCACCTTCAGCAGCATCGCCTTCTTCTGGGTCACGAAGCTCGAGCGGATGCTCGGAGGGGTAACCGGCTGGAATGAGTGGGGCAGCGGACAGATGTTCTCGCGCTTCCCGTTCATCGACCATCAGGGCGCGGGGGCCTTCATCGCGATCGGCCTGCTCTCGTTCTGGACGGGGCGACACGAGTACGCCCGGATGCTGCGGGCGGCGGTGGGGATGCGGTCCGACGCGAGCCGCGAGGATGTCTGGCCCCTCCGCGCGTTCCTGGGGTCCTTCGCGCTACTGGTCATCTACTGCAAGCTAGCCGGGATGTCGCTGCTGCCGCCGGTGGTGATCCTGGCCCTGAGCCTGCTGTACATGACCGCCGCGACGCGCATCCGCGCCGAGACCGGCAACGCGTGGCTCTTCGGGCCGCAGGTGGACCCGAACCTGGCCATCCTGGCCGTTGCGGGATCGCGCAGCTTCGCGGTCAACGACCTGACGATCATGGCCTACCTGAGCAACATCTCTAGCTACGACCTGCGCTGCCTCTCCATGCCGCACCAGCTCGACGGCCTGAAGATCGCCGACGAGGTCGGTGAGTCACCACGCAAGCTGTCGGTCACGATGATGGGGGCGCTCTGCGTCGCGCTGGCCTGGGGAATGAGCAGCGCGCTGTTCATCTGGTACCGCTACGGCGCGCTGGGGAAGCTCGAACCGTGGCGCACCCTCAACGGTCGCCGGCCCTTCGAGCGCCTGCAAAGCTACCTGCTCAACCGCACCTCGACCGATTGGCACGGGTCAAGCTTCATGGTCGTCGGCGCCGCTGTCACGGTCGGCCTCATGGCCCTGCGGATGCACTTCCTGTGGTGGCCGCTCCACCCGGTCGGCTACGCCCTCGCCGGCACCTACACGATGGACAAGGTCTGGATGCCCTTCACCATCGCCTTCGCCGCGAAGTCCCTCGTGCTCCGCTACGGCGGCCCCAAGCTCTACCAGCGCATGCTCCCCTTCTTCATCGGCCTCGTCATCGGCGACCTGTTCAACGGCGGCTTCTGGACGCTCGTCGGCTGTCTCATCCCCTGGTGGCACGTGTATCCGATGAACTGGT
>VGFC01000673.1 GCA_016869045.1 Armatimonadota bacterium | reverse complement strand
GCACCAAAGGCGCTCATTTAGGATGTAGTGGGTGGTTTGGGGCAGCGGAGGCTGTTCCTCTGTCACATTCCCACCCATCGTAACGAGCGTTACGCATGCTGGCAATCAACATTCTTGCCTGTCCACGCGTAGGGGCGCGATTCATCGCGCCCGCCGCCTCGAAGTCTCGGAGGACAGGCATTCTTGCCTGTCCACGCGTAGGGGCGCGATTCATCGCGCCCGCCGCCTCGAAGTCTCGGAGGACAGGCATTCTTGCCTGTCCACGCGTAGGGGCGCGATTCATCGCGCCCGTTGGAACCGCTCTATTCCCGCCGACGCCGATCGCGTCCTTCCCAGTAACCATAACGCGCGCGGTGGAGAGACGATACGGTGACCGCCCCCTCACAACGGGCCTCGCAGGACGAAGCGGACTGGCAGCGCCAGCGCGACGAGATGGTGCGCACCCAGATCGAGCGCCGGGGCGTCGTCGATGGCCGCGTGCTCAACGCCATGCGGAGGGTGCCGCGCCACCTCTTTATGCCCGACCGCATACGCAGCCAGGCCTACAGCGATCAGGCCCTCCCCATCGGCGAGGGCCAGACGATCTCGCAGCCTTACATCGTCGCGTGCATGCTGGAGGCCCTGCGACTCAAGGGCCACGAGAAGGCCCTGGACATCGGCGTCGGGTCCGGCTACCAGGCCGCGCTCCTGAGCGTGTTGTGCGACCAGGTCATCGGGATCGAGCGCGTCCCCGCCCTGGCGGAGCGCGCAGCGCGACGCCTCGAGGAACTCGGCTACGCGAACGTCCGGGTGATCCTGGCCGACGGCACGCTTGGCCATGAGGAGGAGGCCCCGTACGACGCCATCGTGGTCGGGGCCGGCGCGCCGGACGTGCCCGCGCCGTTGGTGAAGCAGCTCGCCACCGGCGGCCGCCTGGTCATCCCCATCGGCGATCGCTACCTCCAGCGGATCGTCACCGTCATGAAGACCAAACACGGGACGACCACGGACGACGGCATCGGCTGCGTGTTCGTCCCCTTGCTCGGCGAGCACGGCTGGTAGCACAATCCAGCGTGCCCTGATGTGGCTGCACGCAGGGCGCAATGCCGTAATGTAGGGGCGTGATTCATCACGCCCAGGTGTAGGGGCGTGATTCATCACGCCCAGGTGTAGGGGCGCGATTCATCACGCCCAGGTGTAGGGGCGTGGTTCATCACGGCCCAGCCCTTGCTTCTCACACACCCTCTCGCCACAAGAGGCACGCTCCATGGACATCGGCTTCCGCACCGCCGGGTTCCACCAATGGCCCATCCTCGACGTGCTCAACCTGCTCGGCCGCCTCGGCTACGACGGCGTCGAGATCTGCCTGGAGCACCCCGACTGCCGCCCCGAGACGCTGACCCCGGCGGGGGCCGCAGACCTCGCCCGCCTCTGCGCGGACGCCGGCCTCGAAGTCGCCAGCGTGAGCTACCACGCCGACGTCGAGGAGCCTGCTCTCCGTCGGGAGAATACGGTGCGGGCGCTGTCGCTCGTGTCGGCTTTCGGCGCCGACGTGTTCATCATGAACGGCCGTCGCCTCGAGCCCGGCGCCGAGGAGGGCGTGCGGACCGAGTTGGCCGAACTCCTGGACGCTCTGCTCCCTCGCGCCGAGGCCGACGGGCTGCGCGTTGCCATTGAGCCCGAGCCCGGCCTGGCGGTCGGGTGCTCGGCGGAGATGAAGGCGTTACTGGATCGCGCGGACAATCCGCATCTCGCGGTGAATCTCGATGTCGGCCACGCCTTCCTGACGGATGCGGACGTGTGCGACAGCATCCGTCTGCTGGGCCCGACCATCGCGCACACACACATGGAGGGCATGGCGGCCGGCGTGCACAAACACCTGTTGCCCGGGGAGGGTGACCTGGATCTCGTCGCCGTCTGCCGGACCCTTGCGGAGATCGGCTACGAGGGCTACTGCACGATCGACCTGTTCAACATCGCCGATGACCCGGCCGACTGGGCGGCCTCCGCGCTCGAAGCCATGCGCGAGGTCCTGACCGAGGCCGGCCTGTGAAGGCACGAACGATGGCCCCG
>VGFC01000672.1 GCA_016869045.1 Armatimonadota bacterium | reverse complement strand
GGGGCCACCCGACACAGCCCCTCGGCCAACCCGCAACCCGAGCGCGGCCCCCGCCCCTCCCCAACACCATCGGCCCGTCATCGCCCTGAGCTCAGATGACTTGGGGGACGGGCTGGAGGGCGTCCGCGCTCCCACGGCACGGCATTACGGCGGTACTTGAGCGAGGATGCGTGAAACACCTGCGTAGGAGACGGCAATGTGAAGGGGGAAACGGCGGGGTCGAAGCTTGCGCTTCGACCTACGAGATGCGAGGGCTGCAATGCCGATCACCCGACGCGAGGCGCTCAAGACCGTTGGCGCGGGGCTGGTCAGCGCCGCCCTGGGCTCACGTGAACACGCGCGACCGGAGCAATCGATGCCACCGAACATCCTGTGGATCTCGTGCGAGGACATCAGCCCGCACCTCGGGTGCTATGGCGACCCGCACGCGAAGACGCCGGTGCTGGATGGGCTGGCCGCGCGGGGCGTGCGGTACACGCACGCGTTCACGGTGAGCGGCGTGTGCGCGCCAAGCCGGTCGGGGATCATCACCGGCATGTACCCGAGCTCGTTGGGCACGGACTACATGCGCTGCGTGGCGCAGCTTCCCGCGCACGTGAAGTGCTTCACCGAATACCTCCGCGCGGCGGGCTACTACTGCTCGAACAACGCGAAGACCGACTACCAGTTCAAGCACCCGCCTGGCGCGTGGGATGACTGCAGCCGACAGGGGCACTGGCGCAACCGCGCGCCCGGACAGCCGTTCTTCTCCGTGTTCAACCTGGAGATCACCCACGAGAGCCAGTATCGCACGCGGGGCGAGGACTACGCGAAGAAGAGCGCGCGCCTGAAGCCCGAGGATCGCCAGGACCCGGACGCGCTCAGCGCCTTGCCGCCCTACTACGCCGACACGCCCGAAACGCGCCGCGACTGGGCGCAGTACTACGAGCTGATCACCGTGATGGACTATCAGGCCGGCGATCTGCTGAAGCAGCTTGAGGAGGACAGCCTCGCGGACGACACGATCGTGTTCTGGTGGTCGGACAACGGCATGGGCTTCCCGCGAGCAAAGCGCTGGCTCTATGACTCGGGCTGCCGGATGCCGATGATCGTGCACCTCCCGGAGCGCTTCCGGATCGAGGGGCAGGCCGCACCGGGCTCGATGGATGATCGGATGATCAGCTTCCTGGACCTGGGGCCGACGGTGCTCAACCTCGCGGGCGTGCCGGTACCTGAGCACATGGATGGGCAGCCCTTCCTCGGGCCGAACCTGCCGAAGCCGAGGGAGTTCATCTTCGGCGCGCGCGACCGCATGGATGAGCGCTACGACATCATCCGCACGGTGAGGGATTCGCGCTACCGGTACATCCACCACTACGAGCCCTTCTTCCCGTACTACCAGCGCCTGCAGTACCGCGAGATCACGCCGACGATGATCGAACTACGCCGGGCCCACGCGGAGGGGAAGCTGCCGCCCGTCGCCGAGCAGTTCTTCGCCGACCGCAAGCCCATCGAGGAGCTGTACGACTCGGAGAATGACCCGCACGAGATCCGCAATCTGGCTGGCTCGCCCGAGCACCGAGGGGAGCTGCGGCGCCTGCGGAGGGTACTGCGGGAGTGGATGGTGGAAACGAAGGACCTTGGGCTGATCCCGGAGGCGGAGGTGGTGGAGCTTGAGAAGCGCTACGGCAACCGGTACGACATCCTACGGCGTCCGGAGAACCGTGGGTTGCAGGAGCGGCTGTTCGCGGTCGTCGAGGCGGGAGAGGCCGGGCGGATCGCGGCGTTGCGCGAAGCCCTCTCGGACCCACAGCCCTCGGTGCGCTACTGGGCGGCGATCTGGCTCGGCGAGCATCGCCCCGAGGCGGCCCTGGATGACCTCACGCACGCCCTCTCGGACGACTCGGCCATCGTCCGCGTGGCCGTCGCGAGGGCCTTGTGCAAGATGGGCCTCGCGGAGCGAGGGTTGCCCGTCCTCATGGCGGCACTGGAGGACGGGAACGAGTACGTGCGCTTGCGCGCCGCGACGGAGCTGGATTACCTGGACGAGATCGCCCGCCCGGCTCTCGAAGCGCTCCGCAAGGCGCGAGACGAAGA
>VGFC01000671.1 GCA_016869045.1 Armatimonadota bacterium | reverse complement strand
CCTGGTGCGGCTCAACCGCAGCGATAGCGCCCCAGAGTACGGCGGCCTCGGCGGCAAGGAGGGGCAGATTGTGCCCCTGCGGGTCCTCCACGTGCGGACCCGCGAGCAGTGTCCCGACCCCAACCGCAAGGACGGGCTCCTCCCGCCGGCCCGCGCTCGCGCCCGGTATGCCAAGGTCATCAGCAAGGCGCTCTTCGCGAATCGCGACCTCGGGAATCCCACGCTGACCACCGACGACACCTCGGCGCGCGTCGTCGAGGTCCGACCCCGCGCCATCGTCTACGAGAGCGAGAAGGCCGACATGGAACTCGCCGCGCGCTACGGCCTCGTGGCCTTCGGGATCGACATCGAGGTGGTGGTCAGGACGCAGTAGCCGTCCCCCTGGGAGCGCGGGCGTCCTCGCCGGCTGCTGTGGCAGCGTGGTGACGTTGTCTTCGTTGGCGCGTGGCAACGACCCACCGCCCTCCACCCTTGCCGGCGAGGACGCCCGCGCTCCCAGGGGGACGACAACGGCTCACCTCACCGTCGTGCGACGAAGCCCTCGATCACGACTCGCTCCCCCGCCGGCAGCTCAAGCAACCCCAGCTCCTGCATGAGCTGCTGCAACGCGAGGCGGCCGCTGCTGGGAGCGCCGGCACCCTTGCCGGCAGAGGTGGCAGTCGTTGTCTCTTCGGGATGCCCGATAGCCACCACGCGCAGCGGGTGCTCGCGGGTGAACAGCTCGCCGAAGCCGTGCTCGCCCAGCGCAATGCCGACGACGAACTTCACCTGCTCCAGCGCGGCGGGAAAGTCGTCGCCGAAGTACGCACGACTGATCACGAAGCCCTTCGGCAGGCCCGAGACGCGCGAGGGGTTTGCGAGCCCGGTGCCGTCGTAGTAGATGACCGTCTCGTCGTGGAAGCCCGGCGGCCCGACGAGGGGTGTCTCGGCGCAGGGCAGGCCGAGCGCCTGAGCCAACTCCTCCGCGAACTCGCGCGCGCAGGTCGTCGCCTCGCCGGCGTCGCGGTGGTTCTCCAGGGCCCACGCCCGCGCCGCGCCGCAGTCCTCGTGGTACGTGATCCGGTCGCACTCCGCGGCCTGGGCGAAGGCCTTCGCCTTCTCCAGCCCCAGCAGAATCCCCGACCCCGCGAGCCGCGCGCCTCCCGGCGTTCTCCCATCGATACAGCGCAGCGTGTGGTCCCCCGGCCGGAAGGCGTCCGAGAGGCTCGATAGCGAGCGCACGTAGCTCTCGAACCCATCGTGTTCGATGCACTCACGGATCAGCCGCGTCTCGGCCCACAGACGGATGCGGAGGTTCCTGAGTTCGGACTCGGTCATGCTGCGCCCCCCACAACATAGTCGGTCGTTTCCCCCTGTTCGCCGGACCGGGCGCACTTCCTGCCGCCGCCGTTCCCCGCCGTTGCCGCTCCCTGTCACCCATCACCTGTCACCTATCACCTGACCCACAGGAGGTGCCTACCTTGGCACTGAACGCGAACGCTCCCTACACGGGGGCCGTGCAGTACTTCATGCAGTTCGATGCACCCTCGACGTACACTGCCCCGGGCGTCGTGGTTGGCGGCAGCTATGCGGTGGACGGCCGGTTGCGGACCGCGGACGGCATTGCCGGCCAGCGGGTGACGCGGGGCGGGGTCGTGGCGGCGCAAGTTGAGGTCGAGCTGGAGGAGCCGGTGAAGGCCCTCCTGGCCGACATGCTGCGGGCGACGCCGGCGACGAAGGTGACGGCGAAGACCTTCGTCTTCGGTAACCAGGACGGCGAGTGGACGTACGGCGACTGTCAGCCCGCGGGCTTCACTGCGACCTGCGAGGTGGACAAGAGCTTCCGCGTCAAGGCCGGCTTCGTCGCGAAGATCCCCGGCCAGAGCGACAGCGGCAGTGCCCAGGAGGCGGTCACGGGCGGCATCACCGACAACTGGTCGGACTTCGACGTGCTCGTGGATGACACCGACTACGGGTGTCTGCGCTTCGAGCTGCAGCTCAAGACGAACCCCTACCTCTTCAGCACCCTCGATGCCCGCACCGAGGGCGCTAGGCGGCTGCCGGTCGAGGTGCTCCTCGGCGCGCAGCAGGTCGAGCTGACTCT
>VGFC01000670.1 GCA_016869045.1 Armatimonadota bacterium | reverse complement strand
GACCTGCGGAAGCGCCTCCCGGTCCGTGACCATTGCGACACAGCCCATCGGCCCGAGTTCGCTCGCAAGCAGCACCTGGCCCTCGGTAATCGTCGGTGATAGCTCCGTCCCGCGCCACAGGTCGAACCAGCGCGCGCCGGTGGGCGAGTCGGTCCGCAGGAGAGGCTCAGTTACAGTGCGACCGGTACGGTTGAGGATCGTCCAGACCGTGACGCCCTCGCCGGGCCAGCGGTTCGCGCAAACGCCGGGGACGAGTGTCGGCACCATCGGGTCCCACGCGTCGGAGGTGAAGCTGCTCGCGAAGACGCGGAGGATGGGTGTGATGCGACGGAGCGTCGCGCGGTCGGCAGCGTTCCACGGGTTCCACGTGCCGAAGACGTTCTCCCAGACCAGCATCCCGCTGCCGTTGAAGAAAGCGGCCTCCAGCTCGCGCTCGTGTGAGCCGCTCCAGCGGTCGATCTGATGCTGCATGTGGCGCGGCTCGATCCACTTCAGGCGCAGGAGGCCGGGCTCGGGGAGTTCGGGCAGGCCCTGAGCCCAGGAGGCGCTGCACACCTCAAGCTGCTCGATGGGCGGGCTGCCCTCGGGCTCGAAGACAACCCCGCGACGCGCAGCATCGACGGCGCTGCGCAGTCCCCGCCCGCCGGCCGACATCGTGTCCAGGAACACGCCGTCGGCGCCGATGGCCGCGACGATCCGCGCGATGGCCTGCTCATCGGCAACGCCCTCGCGGCGCGTGCCCGTATCCCACGGGTTGTAGTCGATGAAGACCTTCACGCCCCGCGCGTGGAGGCGTTTCGTGAGCGAGGCAAGGCCGGGCAGCCCGCCGGGCATGTCGCGGTAGAAGTCGAACTGGTTGCGCTCATCCACGCCGATGCGCGGGTACGCGTGCCAGAGCACCACCGCGTCGTAGCCGCCGAACTCGCGCTCGCCCTCCGCCAGGAAGCGCTCCGGCGTGAACCGCCCCGCGACCGGGTCGAAGAACGAGAGGTCATACATGAAGGTGAAGTGGCAGACGAGAGCCTGGCTCGCCCACGCAAGGTCCGGCCGGTCGTAGATCGTGCGGTCAAGGCCCGGCGACCGCGGGAGCGCGCGGAGGAGGTCATCGAGGGCCGGTTGCGCGCGCGGAGGGATCGCGAGGGCGAAGTCGCGGAGGATCACGCGGCCGGGCGCCGCGTCATGCGTGGCATCCATGCCGACGATGAGCTTCACCCACTGCCGCGCAGCGTCGATCTGCGGGAGCTTGCCCTCCCACGTGAGGCGGTGCCACTGGCCATCGCGAGGGATCTGGAGGGTCGAGAAGACCGTGGACCAGCCCTGCCACGCGTCGGTCTCGCGCGAGAGGAGGTCAAGAGCGAGGACGAGTTCACTGTTGCCCTCGACCCGACGCGCCTCGACCTCGATGCGGAACGGCTCACCGGGCTGGAGGTCGAGGGGCTTCGCGAAGTCGCTGCGCATCCGCACCCACGCGCGGACGCCGCGGAAGGTGATCTCGGCCTCGGCTGTTGCGTGGAGGCTGCTGCGGACCTGCGTGCGGTAGTCCTGCAACGCGGACAGCCAGGCAGAGCGGTCGCCGGAGGGAGCGGCGATGTACCAGGCATTGCCCGGCGCATCCGCCGCGCCAGGCGCGACCCATTCGGCATCCTCGTCGGCGCTGTAGCTGGCCGAGGCGAACGGAATTCGGGGACACGATCCCAATTCGATACGACCGAATTGGGTCATGTCCCCGAATTCCGTTCCACCCAGCAGCAGCGGCGCGATCATCGCGTACCTCACGCTCGCGCCTCCATGGCGACTTCCTTCGCGACCTGCGACCAGGTGATGAGCGCCCGGCCGCCGTCGGCGTTGATGGTCTGGATGTCGCAGAGCTTCAGGTTGAGCGCATGATTGCCCGCGCCGCGCACGAGGCCGATGAGCTCCCCACGCATCTCGTCCGCGCCCCAGAGGAAGAGCACGTTAGTCCGAAGTTCCCCGATCTGAGGGGGTGTTTGGCCTGTGATCTGGGGCTTTTGGGCTGATTGGCCTGCGATTTGGTACCCATGTAGAGTATAAGTTTATGCTTGACAGGGTTGAGATAGTATGCT
>VGFC01000669.1 GCA_016869045.1 Armatimonadota bacterium | reverse complement strand
GTGGAAGCCCGGCGGCCCGACGAGGGGTGTCTCGGCGCAGGGCAGGCCGAGCGCCTGAGCCAACTCCTCCGCGAACTCGCGCGCGCAGGTCGTCGCCTCGCCGGCATCGCGGTGGTTCTCCAGGGCAAAAGCCCGCGCCGCGCCGCAGTCCTCATGGTACGTGATCCGGTCGCACTGCGCGGCCTGGGCAAAGGCCTTCGCCTTCTCCAGCCCCAGCAGAATCCCCGACCCCGCGAGCCGCGCGCCTCCCGGCGTTCTCCCATCGATACAGCGCAGCGTGTGATCGCCCGGCCGGAAGGCGTCCGACAGGCTCGAGAGCGACCGCACGTAGCTCTCGATGCCGTCCCGCTCGATGCACTCGCGGATCAGCCGAGAGTCGGCCCACAGCCGGATGCGGAGGTTCCTGAGTTCGGACTCAGTCATGATCGGACCCCTGCAACAGAGTTGCCGGGTGCTTCCCTACTCCCCTGCTCTTCCCCCTTCACGGACGTAGGCCGTGACGACCAGACTCCTGAGGAGGTGCCAAGTTGGCACTGAACGCGAATGCTCCCTACACGGGGGCCGTGCAGTACTTCATGCAGTTTGACGCACCCTCGACGTACACTGCCCCGGGCGTCGTGGTTGGCGGCAGCTATGCGGTGGACGGTCGGTTGCGGACCGCGGACGGCATTGCCGGCCAGCGGGTGACGCGGGGCGGCATCGTTGGCGCGGCGGTTGAGGTCGAGTTGGAGGAGCCGGTGAAGGCCCTCCTGGCGGACATGCTGCGGGCAGCGCCGGCGACCAAGGTCGCGGCGAAGACCTTCGTCTTCGGCAACCAGGATGGCGAGTGGACCTATACGGACTGCCAGCCGGCGGGCTTCACGGCGACCTGCGAGGTGGACAAGAGCTTCCGCGCCAAGGTGGGCTTCGTCGCCAAGACGCCGGACCAGACCGAGACCGGCGACACGCAGGAGGCGGTCACAGGCGGCATCACGGACAACTGGTCGGACTTCGACGTGCTGGTAGATGGCACCGACTATGGCTGCCAGCGGTTCGAGCTGCGGCTCAAGACGAACCCCTACCTCTTCAGCACCCTCGATGCCCGCACCGAGGGCGCTAGGCGGCTGCCGGTCGAGGTGCTCCTCGGCGCGCAGCAGGTCGAGCTGACTCTCGACTGCGCCAACCAGATCCCCGCCGCCTCCAGCTCGGTCATCGCGGATGCCATCGACACGGACATTGAGGCCGTCATCGCGGGCACCGGCGTGACCTTCGCGCTCAGCGGCCTGGCGACCCCCGAAGAGCTGGGCTCCTTCCGTAACGAGTCCGGCCTCGTCATCTGGCGCTACAAGTTCACCGACAGCGCGTGGGATTCGTTGGCGATCACCTAACGCCGGAGGCCCCCATGCCCAGGTTTCAGCAGTTGACCGGCTCCTTCGAGATCACTACGGGCTCCGACACCGATCCGGTCACCTGGCGCTTCGAGCGCACGCCCGAGGTCGAGCGAGAGTTCACCCTCGCCGACGATCCCGGTCGCAGCCGCCCACACACGCGCGCCCTGCTGCCGGTGATGCTGAGCGCTCTGGCCGACTGGGAGGGCGTCCTCGATGCCGACGGGCGCCTGGTCGAGTACTCGGAGCAGGCCTTCTACGAGTACATCCCCTCCTCGATGCGCCTGGAGCTTCTCTCGCACTGGACCCGGCAGATGCGCGGCGCAGACGGTGGCACGGGCGGCCCCGCCCGTGAAGGGGTGGCCTCTACGCGCGGCGTCGCGCATGAGGAGGTTCCGGGTTCCGGGTTCGGGGTTCGGGGTTCCGGGTTCTACAGCACCAAGCGCCGAACCCCAAACGCCGAACTCCGCGCCTCCGTTGCCTTCTCCACCGCCTCATGAGCGAGCCGCTCATGCCACCCTCAGCCCCGCTGGTGGCACGCGCGGCCTCGCGCGTGAAGAGGTTCCGGGTTCGGGGTTCGGGGTTCCGGGTTCCACAGCGCCTGACGCCAAACCCCGAACGCTGAACCCCGAACCGCCGTTGCCTTCTCCACCGCCTCATGAGCGAGCCGCTCATGCCACCCTCAGCCCCGCTGGTGGCACGGGCGGCCTCGCGCGTGAAGAGGTTCCGGGTTCGGGGTTTGGGGTT
>VGFC01000668.1 GCA_016869045.1 Armatimonadota bacterium | reverse complement strand
TGCTAGCCTCCTGCGCGGGCTCTGCCCGCTGGTGGTTGGCCCCACCAGAGGCTAGCACTTCTCCTCCCCCACCGCAACCCCCAACTCCCTTACCTACAACCTGCGGTCGCACCCTCCCGCAGCAAGGGGGTTGACAGGCTGCTTGCCGCGTGCTATGCTCTGGGCACGGATGGGCATGGACAGTCAGGTCCGTGCACGCTAGGGCAGGAAACCGCAGCTTACGCAGCCCCGCATCGGAGTCTTCGCAGAACTCCTGCCCTAGCCCCCGGGGTCTTTGGCTGTGAAGAAGGATCGGCCGCCCGAACCTCCCTCCGCGCCGCGACTGATGGGTGAAGCCAAGGTCACCCGCGACGATCGCGGCCGCATTGTGATCCCCAGCGAGCATTACGCTGCCTTCGAGGACGCGGGCGAGGTCCTGATCGGCCCGGCGCCCGGCGGCGAATCGCTGTACGTCTTCCCTCCGCGGGCCTGGAACGACTTGGTGGATCGGCTCCGCCGGGGGAAGGAAGAGGACGACCCGGAGGCGTCAGCCTTCTTGCGGCTCTACACCTCCCTCTACCGGCGCGAGAAGATCCAGGGCAAGTCGCGACGGATCGACCTGACGCCCGCTCTCTCGCAGCTCGCCTCGTTGTCGGATAGCGTTGTCGTTGTGGGGCGTGACGACCGGCTGGAGGTCTTGGACGAGTCAGCCTGGCGCCGGCGGACCGCCGACATTCTGGCCGCGGTCAAGCCGATGGCCGAGAAGAGCCGTTGGGACTAGGCCGGCACGCGCCGGCGCACATCGCACCAACATCGCAGCACTACGTCGCAGCAGGAGGCGCAGCCATGTGCCGAGCGGTGCTTCTCCCCGTGTTGCTGCTTGCCGTTGCTTCCCCTGCCTGCCTCGCAAGCCCGAGTGACACCGTGCCTCCGAACCACTGGGCCTACGAGGCGGTGCAGAAGCTCGTGGACGCGGGCATCATCGTGGGCTATCCCGGGCTGAACGACTTCCGGGGCGACCGCGCCCTCACGCGCTACGAGTTCGCCATGGCGATCTCGCGGCTGATGGAGTGGGCTACTGCCCGGCCCCATCAACCGGTTCCGCCACCCCCGCCCGGAGACGCCGGGCCACCCGGTCCGCGCGGGCTGGGCGGCGACGTCGGTCCGGCCGGGCCCCGAGGTGACGCCGGCGCCGCCGGCCCACCCGGTGGTGTTGGCCCGCCCGGCACGATGACCGAAGACGAAGTGCGGGCTATCTGCAAGCGGCTGTTCGACGAGTTCGAGATCGAGATCGCCGACATTCTCGGCCAGATGGACGACCTCGGCGAGCGGGTGCAGGACCTGGACCGCCGCACTGAGGCCCTCCAGGCACAGCAGCGTCGGCCACAGGTGACCGGCTGGATCGACTACCGGATTGGGCTGGTCGGCGACCTGTGGAGCAATGCCGAGTTCGACGCCTTGAGCGCGAGCCTGGGCATCGAGGGCCAGGTTACCGACGAACTGAAGGGCCGAATCCGACTGAAGATCGTGGACGACGCGGTGCGGGTCGCCGAGGCGCGCATGACACCGCTGGTCCCCGATCCTCTGGGGCTCGGCAGCAACATCTGGTTGGACGAAGCGACGCTCGCCTTCGACACGAAGTGGCTGACGCCGACCCGCTGGACGGCCGGCCGGCAGTATGTTGACTACGCTCTCGGCCTGGCGGTGGACAACAGCCGACTCAGCCAACAGGGCGTCCGCTGGCAGTTCGGGGACCTCGGCGGCACGAACCTCTTCGCCGACGTATTCGCCGGCTTCGGTTCCTACGATGAGGGCAGCTTCGCCGGCCTCAACCATGACAAGTACGTGGCGTATCGGCTTGGGTACCAGCAGCCGAGTTGGCACCTGGCGGGCACGCACCTGCTGAGCGGCGCCGGCGACGAGCAGGCGTGGAGTGTGGATGCGGGGGCGACCTTCTGGGACCGGTCGCTGGCGTTCGAGTACGCGCAGATGTACCGGAACGCCCTTCGCGCGCAGCTGAATGGGGTCAGCGCGTGGATGGGCAGCTTCGACCTGCTGGATACGCCCAGCTTGCGGTTGACCGGTGTTGCCAGTCGCGCGGATGCGGAATACGATCTGACCTTCTCGTCGCTGTTCCCCTACTACGAGACGCTGCAGTACAACCTGCC
>VGFC01000667.1 GCA_016869045.1 Armatimonadota bacterium | reverse complement strand
CGTGCTCTGCCCAGGTGTTGCCCGAACCGACGGCGTGGGCAGAGCACGCTCTGCCCCTACAACGACCCGATGATGTCAGGTTATTTCGTACATGACCAACATGGCGCCCGCCCACGCTTCTCATACACGCTCTGGGGGCTCGCGCTGACCCATCGCCTGCCCGACCGCAGTGGCGACACCCCCTACACTCGGGCACGATGAATCGTGCCCCTACCTGACGGCAACACCTTCTCGCTGGTAGTGTAGGGGCGCGATTCATCGCGCCCGATCGAGTAGGGGCGCCATTCATGGCGCCCGCCCACGCTTCTCATACACGCTCTGCGGGCTCGCCCTGACCCATCGCCTGCCTGACCGCAGTCGCGACACCCGCTGCCGACTATCCGCCGGACCGGGGCTGCAGCGGCTTGGTGTAGTCTCCGATGGGATCGAGACACACGTTCCCTGCCGGGCCATCCTCCAGCGGGCAGACCGGCAGCTCCAGCATCTTGCCCTGGAACTCGATCCGCTCCAGGCGCTCCTTCTTCAGGCTCGTGCCGATCTTCCGGTAGAAGGGGAACAGGTCCTCACCCACTGCGATGCTCATGTCCTCGACCATCTCGTCCCACGTCTCCCGGCGCCCGGGCTCATCGGCCCAGCGCGTGCAGCGCACCCAGTACCAGCGGGGGTACCACGTCGGGCCGAAGCGGTCGTCGAGCTTCTGGAACACCCACCACTCCTTGGTCCATCCGGGACCATTGCCCCACTTCGCGCGGCCCGCCTCGGTCTCGTCCTCAGTCGCCAGGTCCAGGCGAGAGCCCTTCTGGCGCTCGAGGTCCAGGATGCTGTTGCAGTTGCGGTTCGACCGCTCGCGGTCCGCCGGGTTGAAGAGGGCGTTGATCTTCCCCTGGAACCAGCCCGCGTGGGACTCGCCCTGGTTGCCGTGGGGTGAGAAGCCGGCCAGCTCCCCCCGATCGTTGCGCGGCCCGCTCATGGTGTGCGCGAACTCGTGACCGAAGACGCTGAGGATCGCCAGCGGCTCGTATTCGATCACTGCCGACGCCTTGGGCCGCCCGTTGATCGCCCAGCCCCCGCCGCCTCCGGCGCAGATCACCAGGGCGTACGGCTCCTCGAACTGCTTGGTGGGCAGCCACTCGAGCACCTTCTGGGCGGCGAGCGGGATGTTCTCCCGGATGCACTTCAGCGTCGCGGGCGGCTGGTTGTCGGCGTAGTAGACCACGATCCCGCCCACGTTCAGCTCCAGCTCCGGGTAGATGCCCGCTCCGCCCGCCGAGGCCATCCGCCCCTCGCCGCCGACCGGCGCTCTCCCCGCCGCCAGCCAGACGAGAAGGTCCTTGAGTCCCTTGAGCTTGGCGGCCTTCACCTCGGCGCCGTCGGCCTTGTCGTCCGGGTTGAAGGCCACGGGGCTCTCACAGATCGCCACCCGGCCCTTGCCGAATGCCCGCTGCGCGCGCACGGCCTTGCCCGCCTTGCCCGCGAGGGTCGCCTGCCAGTCGGGCCCGAGCTGCAGCGCCGCGAAACTGCGGCCGTTCGCTTCATCGGACTCCGCCGTCACCTTGGCGTCGTAGTCCGCCAGCATCGTATTCAGGCTCCAGCCGTCGGCTTTCTCGGCCGTGCCGGGCCGTCCGACGAACACCAGCAGTCCGCCGCCGCCCTCCACGAAGGCCTTCAGCGCCGCGCGCTCCTTCTCCGTGTAGACCTGGGCGTTCAGGTCCTGCTGGGAGGTGACGACCACATTCCATGCAGGCGTCGGCCACCACGCAAAGGGCTCCATCCCCGCCAGCGGCAGCCGAATGCGGCTCGGCTGGCCGGGGGTCAGGACCGTGTTCAGCGTCGCCAGGGAGGAGCACGTGCGGAAGCCCTGGCCCCGGATGAGACCGTTGAGGCCCCAGATCACCGCGAACTGCGTCTGGTGCGCCTGGTCGATCAGCACGTTGATGCCGGTGTCGGTGGCCTTGTCGGCCGTACCGCCCACGGGGAACTCCGCGCTGAACTCCACCGGCAGCGTCTTGCCGACTCGCCAGTACCGCTCCGCCTTCCGGGTGAGTTCCTTCCGCCTGGCGTCCGCGCGGCGAGCCGCCTCGATCTTCGCCGCCATCTCCGGCGCCATCGGCGGCACGACGAGACACTTGCCCTCCAGCACGGTGCGCTCAAG
>VGFC01000666.1 GCA_016869045.1 Armatimonadota bacterium | reverse complement strand
CCTGCCAGATGAAGTGCACCCATCCAGGCTCGTCGCCAGACCGGTCTCGGAGGTCGTCACCCCGGTGTTGTACACATCCCCGGTCGCGTGCATCGACTCGCGTTCCTCGGCGGAGGCGGCCTGTGGGATGGGCGCGTAGCTCAGCAGCATGTGGTAGACACCGCCCACCACCATCACCCACGGGTCCTTCACACCCTCGGCGCCGATCTCGTCGGCGGTCAGGACCTTCGTGCGGGAGCGGGGATCGAGTTCTTCCGGCCGGTCGGCCTCCAGCACGTCCACCCGCCACTTCCCGGTCTCGCCGTCCACGTAGCTCGCGTAGAGCCGGAAGCGTCCGTCCAGCCCCCGGAAGACGCTGCACTTCTCGATGGAGGGGCTATCGAAGTCGGCGCTCTTCGCGCTCCAGAAGTCGGTGAAGTCCCGCCCGTCTCGGCTCGCGGCAATCCGGCACTCGCCGCCCCGGATCGGCCGCGGCTGTCGGAGCCGGTAGGACAGCAGGAAGCGCCCGTCGCGCGGACCGCACTGCACGGTCGGCGCGCCTGCCCAGTAGCCCTCGCCGATGGCCGGCGGCTCGCGGACCACGGTGCCGACCTGCGGCTCGAAGAGCGGCGGCATCCCGAAGCACTTGTGGTTCGGCGAGAGCCAGTTCGGCCACATGCGGAGGTTCCGGGTTTCGAATTTCGGGTTTGGAGTTCACGGCCACGGCTTCGGGTCCCCGGCCTGCCGCGGGCAACCCGAAACTCGCAACCCGAAACCCGAAACCAGTCGTCACCACTCCCGCTCATCCACCATCCGGCAGATGGCGTGGAGGATGGCGGCGTGGGCGACCTGGATGTGCGGCGTGAGTTCGGCAGGTACAGCGATCGGGATGTCGGCCTCGCGAGCCAGCTTGCTGCCGGGCGGACCGCAGAGCCCTACCGTCTTGGCGCCGATGGCCTGGGCGGTCTCGACGGCCCGCAAGATGTTCGGCGATTCGCCGCTGGTGCTGATCGCGATGAAGACATCCTCGGGAGCCGCGAGCGCCTCGAGCTGGCGCGCGAACACGACCTCCACGGAGGCATCGTTGCTGATGCTCGTGAGCACGGAGGTGTCGGTGGTGAGGGCAACGGCCGGCAGGGGACCGCGCGACTTGTCCAGGAACCACCCGAGCATCTCGCCCACGAAGTGCTGAGCGTCGGCGGCGCTCCCGCCATTCCCGGCGATCAGCACCATCCCCCCCTCTTCATAGCAGTGGATGATCGCCTCGGCGGCCTCAACGACCGAAGGCAGGCACTGCTCGACGGTTGCCTCGATGGCAGCGATCGATTCGCGAAGATCAACGGCGATGCGGTCTCGCATGGATGCCAACCTCAAGAGCGCAGAGTTCGGCGAAGGACCCGAACCGGGTCCTGGGATGCCGCCTATCGACGCGCCTGTTTCCCCTAGCAGCCCCGCAGGTCCTGCCGGGGTACCGCCCGGAGGCCCGCCGGAGGCAACCCGGCATCTCCCGTTGGGGAGATAAAATGTGTGTGGGCGGCCAGGTAAACGTGGTATGACAGGCCTGTAACGGAGTGCTCAAGAGTGCTCCAAGAGCCTCAATTCCACTCAAGGGGGGAGAGCAGATGCGAAGAGCAGTCGTGCTCGTCAGCCTGCTGGCCCTAGTCGGTTCCGCAGCGCTGGCAGCCAACACAGCCAACCAGACGGTGACGTTCCAGGTCTCGGCGATCAACGAAATCTCCGTTTCCGGTAATCCCGGTGCGCTGACGGTCAGCACGGCGACCGCCGGAGCGGAGCCCGACCAGGTGACGGACGCCTCGACGACTTACAACCTAACCACGAACGGCAACAACAAGAAGATCACGGGGGCACTCGACACCGCGATGCCCGCCGACGTGACGCTGAAGGTCAACCTCGCGGCCCCCACCGGCGGCACCAGCGCGGGCGACGTCACACTGTCGGCGACCGCGCAGAACCTGGTCACCGGCATCTCGAAGAAGGCCGAAGGGACCAAGGGCATCACCTATAAGCTGAGCGCGACAGTCGCCGCCGGCGTCGTCAGCCAGGCGACGCGGACAGTGACTCTGACCGTGACGGACGGATAGCGATGCGCGGCAACACGCTGATTCAAGAGCGGTGGGGGTAGGCGCCGATGGGCGAGGCCTGCCCCCATCGCG
>VGFC01000665.1 GCA_016869045.1 Armatimonadota bacterium | reverse complement strand
GCAAGCAGCTTGAGCTGGAGGCGGACGGCATGACCGGCCACCTCACCGAGATCAGCCAGTGGTGCGACAAGACCGACAACGCCTGGCTCGCGGCGAACGGCGAGGGCAAGTGGGGCTGGGAGGAGCTGCCGTACTGGCTGAAGGGCTTCGGCGACCTGGGGTATGTCCTGGGCGATGAGCGCATCATGGACGAAGCTCTCGTGTGGATCGACGGGATCCTGGCGAGCCAGGAGGCGGACGGCTGGTTCGGCCCGCGCGACAACAAGCGCAGCCACGACCTCTGGCCGAATATGGTCGCGCTCAACTGCCTGCAGTCGTACTACGAGTACACGGGCGACGAGCGCGTCATCGAGCTGATGACCGGTTACTTCCGCTGGCAGCTCGCGATGCCCGAGGAGCAGATGCTCCCCGGCAGCTGGCAGAAGATCCGCGCGGGCGACAACCTGGAGAGCGTCTACTGGCTCTACAACCGCACGGGCGAGCCGTGGCTGATCGACCTCGCACACAAGATCCACCGACGCACCGCCGACTGGACGAACGGGTTTCCGACGTGGCACGGCGTGAACATCTGCCAGGGCTTCCGCTCGCCCGCCGAGTACTACGTGCTCAGCCACGATCCCCAGCACCTGCAGGGCACGGAGAACCGCTACGCCGAGGTCATGCAACTCTACGGCCAGGCGCCCGGCGGCATGTTCGGGGCCGACGAGAACGCGCGTGAGGGCTACCGCGATCCGCGCCAGGCCGCCGAGACCTGCTCCATCGTCGAGTTCATGCACAGCGACGAGATGCTGCTGACGATGCTCGGGCAGGCGCTGTACGCCGACCGTTGCGAGGACGTCGCCTTCAACTCCTTCCCGCCCTCGCAGCCGCCCGACCAGAAGGGCCTGCATTACCTCACCGCTGCGAACCAGCCGCAACTGGACAAGGAGAACAAGGCGCCCGGAATCCAGAACGGCGGGAACATGTTCGCCTATGACCCGCACAGCTACCGCTGCTGTCAGCACAACGTCTCCCACGGCTGGCCCTACTACGCCGAGAACCTCTGGCTCGCTACGCCCGGCAACGGCCTCGCTGCCGTCCTCTACGCGAAGTGCAGCGTGAAGGCCAAGATGGGTGAGGGAACGGAGATCACGGTCACTGAGGACACGGACTACCCGTTCGGCGAGACGGTGAAGCTGACGCTGTCCGCGCCTCAGCAGGTGAGCTTCCCGCTCTACCTCCGCATTCCCGGATGGTGCAAGAGCGCTGCTGCGAAGGTGAACGGCAAGGCTGTCGATGTGAAGCCCAAAGCTGGCGAGTACCTTGTAATCGAGCGCGAGTGGCGCGATGGCGACGCGGTCGAGCTGACGCTGCCGTGGGAGGCTGCGGTGAAGAGGTGGGCGGAGAACCAGGGCGCGGTTTCAGTGCAGTTCGGTCCGCTGACCTACTCGCTCAAGATCGGCGAGCGTTGGGAGCGCTATGGCGGCACCGATGCGTGGCCCGCCTACGAAGTCCTCCCGACGACGCCGTGGAACTACGGACTGCTTCTCCCGCCCGCCGGCTCCCTCGAGTGGGTGAGGAAGCCGGGCCCGCTGCCCGACCAGCCGTTCACCGTCGATGCCGCACCCATCGAAATCCGCGCCAAGGGCAAGCGCATCCCGAACTGGCAGCTTGAGCACGGCCTCTGCCCGGTCCTGCAGCAGAGCCCGATCAAGTCCGACGAGCCGGTCGAGGACATCACGCTGATCCCGATGGGCTGCGCGCGGCTGCGCATCAGCGCCTTCCCGGTCATCGGCGAGGGGCCGGACGCCCGCGAGTGGCGGGCGCCTCCGCCTCCGCGGCATGTGGCCTCCCACTGCTGGGGCAACGATACCGAGGATGCCTGCAGCGACGGCCGCGTGCCGCAGAACTCCAACGACCAGTCGATTCCGCGCTTCACGTGGTGGGACCATCGCGGCACCGAGGAGTGGATCACGTGGCGCTTCGACGCGCCCCGCACCGTCTCCGAGTGCGAGGTCTACTGGTTCGATGACACCGGCGTCGGCGCGTGCCGCGTGCCCGAATCCTGGGCGCTGCTCTACCGCGATGGCGAGGAGTGGAAGCCGGTGAAGGCCGCCGGCGAGTACGGCGTCGCGAAGGATGCGTTCAACAAGGTGACCTTCGACCCCGTGAGCACGA
>VGFC01000664.1 GCA_016869045.1 Armatimonadota bacterium | reverse complement strand
GGGCCCGTACTTCGCGAGATACGGCTTGACGAAGTGCTCTTCCACCGTCCAGCCGGGCCATGTCGCGGGGCCGACGATCGTCGCGGTGGGATCGCCCTCGCGGAGGCCCTGCGCGACCGCGTGGTGGATCTCGGCCAGCGGCATGTCGTGGCCCATCTCGTAGATCGTCTCGTAGTGCAGGCCCGCGAGCCCGACCGAGGCGGAGTGCTTCGCGACATCGCACGCGATGTCGGTCGCCGCCTGCAGCTGATCGCCCCAGCCATCGGCGATCAGTGTGCCGTCGCGGTTGTAGCGCACCCAGGCCTTCCGGTTCGCGTCGTTGCTCTCGCCGTGGAACCACTTCGGGAGCGGCCCGCCGCCGCCGTGGTACGTGAACGCCAGCAGCGGCGTCCAGCCGTTCACAATGATCTTGCGCACGCGGTCGGTGAAGCCGAGGCCCACGTCCCTTGGCGTCACATAGTCCCAGCGGTAATCGCCCGGCGCGTCCCCGCACAACTCCGCGAGGTCGATCCCCATCCGGCAGTACGTCACCCCGAGGTCCCGGAACGCCGAGACCATCCCCGCGTTCGTGATGTCTCCCCAGCCGTCGTAACCTACGTTGTAGAGGCTGCCGATCGGGCCGAGTGGGCGGGAGGCGTCGATGGTGACAGAGGCGGTGGGTTGACTGGTTGCCGGACCCGCCAGGACCGCGACAGCGGGGAGGAGTCGGAGCCACGACGCTGGATAGGAGGCCATGGGTTGGGCCTACGGGAGCTGGCGGCGGACTTCGGTCTTGATCTGGCGGAGGCACTCGGCCGCGGTCGCCACGCGCTGGGTCGTGACAAGTCTCTCAGGCGAGTAGCGAGCGTCTCGCGACAGGATCTCAAGCTGGCGGTAGGCGCCGTGAGCAGCCGGGAGGACGCGGAGCACCTGCCTTCGCCGCTCGTGGTGGTCGTTCGAGTGCACACCTCTGGTGGCGAGCAGCGCCTCGACCAGGTGAACCGCTGCATAGAAGAGGCTGACGACCTCCCAGTCCGGGAAGGCCAGGGGAGCTGTGGAACGCAGGTGAGCACACAGCGCCTCGTTTCGCAGGGCACGCGCCTTGTGCTCGGAGCAGTCAGCCATGGAGGCCGGTCACCTTCCCGGACGGGTCCAGATCACATCCAGCCTGCTCGGCAGGACCCACTCCAGTGGCTGTCCCTCAAGCGCCACGACGTTGAAGTCATACTCCATCTCCGGCCACTCGTTGTAGAGACCGGCCTCGCGAGCGAAGATCGCGTAGTTCGCCTGCACGTCATACGTATCGGTGACTACCCACAGCCGAAGCAGCGGACCGTAGGCAGCGAACGCGATGTACCTCACCGCGGGCACCTCGCTCATCAGCTCGATGTAGCGGAGCGCCTGGGGAGGCAGGTCGGGCGGCTCTTCCTCAGCGGGCTTCGTGAGGAGGGCCGGGTCGGCTTCCTGTGTGCTGTCGGTGGGGCGTGGTTCCATGGCGAGCACCTCCCGCGAGTTCGGCACTATCCTTCAACACCCGGGCGGCGGCACCTGCTACCCGAGGGCTTCGTACCGTACGCTTCCCCTCTTGGGTTTCTCCGACTCGTACGCGGCTTTGATCTCGGCGTCGCTGAGGGTTCGCTGGTAGATGGCAAGCTCATCGAAGAGGCCGGCGAAGGGCTTGTAGGAGGAGGGGATGCGCAGGTCGATGCCCTCGATGCTGAGGCTGCCGGTGAGGGTGGGGGGAATCTCGGTGGTACTGTCCAGCGTGCCGTTCACGTACCAGCGGACCTGGCGCGCGGGGTGATCGACGACGAAGACGAGGTGGGTCCAGGCGTCGGTCGGGAGCGTGCTCTTGGTGGTTGGGCGGACGCTCTTGCCGGGCGCGTTCTGCTCGCCGAGGACGAGTTCAGCGCGGCCGTCGGCGAGGAGGTTGATGACCCACCAGTCCTGCGGGAAGCGCTCCTTGCCCATGAGGCGCGTATCATGGCTGTTGGGCTTCAGCCAGCAGGAGAGGCTGAAGCTGTCCGTGCCGAAGTGCAAGTACGGCCCGTCGGAGAGCGTGAGCGCACCGGCGTTCCCGTCGAGGTGCAGGCACGTGCCGAAGTCGCCCTTCACCCACGTACCGTAGACCTCGGCGTCGTTGCCCACGCCCGAGGCATCGGTCGCCAACTCACCCTCGCCCTCATCGA
>VGFC01000663.1 GCA_016869045.1 Armatimonadota bacterium | reverse complement strand
GCCGCACGGTCACCGTCCGTCAGATTCACCGGCACAGGGGGACGCATGGTCGCTTCCACCTCCTGTGCCTGAGCATAACACCAAAGCCAGATTATTTCAATAGTCAATTGAGGGACTGAACACTAGCTCACATGGCAGGAAACGGAACGGCGAGTGGCGAAGTGTGCTTGTGCACGGCTGATGGTTGCGCCACGCTTGGCGGGGCCTAGCCTCGGAGTGCGAACTGCGACAGTTACCGGCACTGGGAGGGTTGGCAATGACCACTCATGATTCGCCAGACCACACCCTACGGGAGAGGGTTGAGCGGCTTGAGGCATGGATGATGGAGGCGGAGTGCGAACGGAAGGAGGGCGTCTGTCAACGTCACCGGGCCCTCGAGGAGCTTCGGAAGCAGATGAGTGAAGAGACGATAGGGTTCCAGGACTACCTCACCAAGCTCCTATCTAACCTCCGCACCTGGTCCATCGCTGTAGTCATCCTGCTCAGTGTGGGGCTGGGGTCGGTTGCCCTCGTGGTCCAGCAGCTCACCAGCGGCGCGGAGGCCAGAGCCCAGAAGGCCGTGGGCGAGGCGGAGGCAAGGACCACGATTGCCTTGCAGGAGATGACTACGAACGAGGCCATGCAGAACAGAGCCTTGGTGGCCGCCACCACCGCGTTCGAGCGACGGCTTAGTGAGGATCAGGCGGCGCTCGCCAGCGCCAACATGACCTACTCGCTCGCCGCCGCTAGCATCGTGGTCGATCTGAAGCTCCAGGACCCGTCCCGGATCGTCGCCGCCCACGGGCAGGAGGTGGAGGACCTCCAGAACCTGTCGCTCAGTCTGCTCGGCCTGACGGAACAGTGCCAGGCATCAGCCCCCCTGGTTGGCATGCGGTCCGAACGACGCCAAGCGGTTGGCGCGGTCTGTGCTGCCATCGTGGCCCAGGCCTCTGGCGATGAGGCGCACGCGAGGCGATGGTATGAGATCGCCATTGCGACGGACCCTGCGTTCCCAGAACCGCGCCTGTTGCTGGCGCAACTCTACCAGCTCCGGCTCAGCTTCGTGGCGCCGGAGCCCTCGTACCCGCAGCATACCATGGGGGAGATCTCGCAGCTCCTCCGGGCAGCCACGGACAGCCCCGATGCCAAGGGTAGGGAGGAGGTTGCTGTCGCTAGACCCCTGATGCTGTACTGCCAGGGACCGGATCAGTGGGAAGCCGCCGTCAAGGCGAGCAGAGAGCTCCTCGACCCAGGGCCACAGGGCGGACAGCTCGACCCCCGTGCTGCTCTCTATGCATCGGATGCCTCCTGGGCCCTTGCGTTGCGGCGTACGTCCCGCCACAAGCGCGACCAGTGGCGGAGGGACGCCATCGAGTTTGCCCGAACGGCGCTTGAGCTGCGACCGGAACTCGTAGGTGCGGCACATCGCTACCTCTGGCGGGCAACGCACGTAGTGCCTACGAAGGACGATGAGGAGATGGTGGTGGACCAGTTTGACGAGGCAGAGCTGCAGCGAATCAGGAGCTACATCGGCAAGGCCGGGGAGAGCGAACTGGTACGCAACTCGCCGATCGCCTTGAGGGCGCTGGCGGAAGCCAGATACGCCGTCTGGAAGGCCAGTGGCAAGGCCGACCCCTCGCTCAAGCAGGACGCAATCCGCGCCTACACAGAGGCTATCCGCCTCGCCACCCTGGCGCCTCGCTTCGACACGAAGATGACCGAGATCATGGAGCGACAGCGCACCAAGATGGAGCAAGGGCTGCTCTAACACCGCGCTCCTTGGCGGCAGTCGCGAACGGGAGCGCCGACGCGTGGATGGCGGGGCCGTCAGGGTCGCGCTCGGGGCATGATCGTCGGCCCTTTCTCTCCGGCTTCCACCATCCGCGGCACGAGCGTCTCGGCGAGTTCCGCGCGCGTTGGGGCCAGTGCGGGGTCGCTCACAAGGTTGTCGCGCTCATGCGGGTCGGCTTCGAGGTCGTAGAGGTACTCCTCGACATACGTGTCGCTGTCCATGTCGCGCCAGCCGCGCTTGTCCGGGGCGCTGACCGAGTACTTCCAGCGCTTCGTGCGGACACAGCGGCCGACCTGGCTCTCGCTGATCTGCGCGAAGACCTCCTGCGGCCATGTGGCGCAGGCATCCCTGCCTGCGGCCGGTGCGATCAGGCCCTGTAGCGGCCGCCCGCGCATGGTCGAGGGTGTCTCGATGCCTCCGGCGGCGAGCAGCGTCGGCGG
>VGFC01000662.1 GCA_016869045.1 Armatimonadota bacterium | reverse complement strand
AGCTGCACGTTGAAGAAGGGCAAGGCCCCGTTCGACGACCGCCCGCCATGCGTGCCCAACACGAGCGGGTTCCCCGCGCCCACCCACCCGCTCTGCGGCGCCCTCGGTGTCGGGTTGAGGTCGGTAACGAGCGGCGCGAAGTCGTCGATGGCGCAATCGCTGCCCTTCCCGTGGTGCACGCACGCAAGCTGATCGCGCGGAAGCGCGAAGGCCGTGTTCAGGGCCTGGATGTCGGCGAGGATCGGCGTGTCCTGCGTGCCCGTGTTGCGGAAGTGCAGGACCCACTCGACCGCCGCGAAGTCGTCGTACCGCCGCACCTCGCAGCGCACCTCCAGCCCGGTCTCCGGATCGCGGAACGTCAGCGTGCGCACGCCGCCCGCCTCCACGGTCGAGCACTCCCACGCGGGGGCAAGCTCGGCGAACGCCTTGTCGCCATACCGGAACGAGAAGGGCAGCGCCAGCGCCGGCGGCGGCACCGCAAACGCGACCTCGTACCACTGGTTCACGGCAACCTGCTCGGCAGGGCTGAAGAAGGGGATCATGCTGGCCTCTGGTCAGGAATCTGCACGCCCATTCCCCGCCCGGTGCGCGGAGACCTATGCTGCGAAGCGCGGCAGCAGGAAAGGCGGCTCTGGACGGCGTACTTGGGCTTGGGGGACCGCAAGACGCCGTCAATGCAGGGCGCGGAGGCCAGTGCAGACGGCGCGGAGATAGCCCCGCGGCCTGCGGAGTAGCCCACGATGGAGGGTCAGCCGGCCGGTGACGACCGGAGTGAGCGCTTGAGCCGCCTCGTAGTATGGGCGTGGGTCTGGGCGCACCTGACGATGGCGGCTGTCGTCGCGACGCTGATCGCCATGGCCTGGCTCCCGAAGGGGCACGGGGTGCTGGCCGGCGTCGTGAACGCCTTCAGGAACGTGGGATGGCTCATCGCAGCAGCGGCCGCAGCCGGCGTCCTCTGGTGCATGGTGCTTATGCACCGACTCTCCCGGCAGATCATGGACGACCCTACGGGTGATGACGGAAAATGCCGGGGGCGTCGCTGATCGAGCGGTCACGGGGCGTCATGCCATGCTGCTCCCGGACGATGGCCGTGCCGTTGCTGGGAGCGCCGGCACCCTTGCCGGCAGAGGTGGCATGTCGTCACGCTCGAGTTGCACCACGCCACGGTGAAGGCAACGTCCACTTGCCACAGCAGCCGGCAAGGGTGCCGGCGCTCCCAGCAACAGCGCTCACGGCAACGGCGTTGGTGGCCAGAGAAGGAGACCCCAAGATGCGTGGATGGTACTCGCGAGGGTATCTGCCGCACTTCGACACTCCCTTCGTGCCGCAGATCGTGACGTTCCGCCTCGCTGACTCCTTGCCCGGGGCCAAGCTCGACCAGTGGCGGGAGGAGTTGCGGCGCCTGCCCGCTGCGGCCTTCGAGGCCGGGCTCCGAAGGCGGATCGAACGCTATCTCGACCAAGGCCACGGCTCCGCCGCACTCCGACGCCCTGAGGTTGCGCAAGTGGTTGAGGAAACGCTCTTGCGCTGCGACGGCGAGCGCTACGCTCTACATGCCTGGGTCGTCATGCCCAACCATGTCCATACGCTACTGACCGTGGCGGAGGATGATGAACTGGGCAAGGTCCTGCACTCATGGAAGTCCTTCACCGCCACTGCGGCGAACCGCCTCCTCGGGCGGAGGGGCACGTTCTGGCAACGGGAGTACCGGGACCGCTTCGTCCGCGACGCACGCCACTACGAGGCGGCACTGGGGTACATCGAGGGGAACCCCGTGAAGGCGCGGCTGTGCGCGCGACCCGAGGACTGGCCCTACGGAAGCGCTCGGCTGAGGACCGCGCAGACCACCACCGAAGGGTAGCCGTTGCTGGGAGCGCCGGCACCCTTGCCGGCAGAGGTGGCACGCCGTCACGTTCTCATACCACCACGGCACGACGAAGGCAACGTCCGCTTGCCACAGCAGCCGGCAGTGGTGCGCGCGGTCCAGGCACAGAAACGCTCAACGGGGGTCGGGCGCGGTTACCTGACCCGCCCTGCGCGGCTGAGGGGCCAGATGCGATAGAAGATGCGGCCTTTGACCTGGCTCTCCCGGATCGGGCCGTAGTCGCGGCTGTCCTCGCTGTGGTTACGGTTGTCGCCCATCACGAACAGCTCATCGGGGTCCAGGCGGCCCGCGACCGGCCGCTCTCGGACCATCGGCTCGGCGATGTACGGCTCCTGCA
>VGFC01000661.1 GCA_016869045.1 Armatimonadota bacterium | reverse complement strand
TACCAGAGGCTGATGCGCGAGCTGATCCGGCGTGGCGTGGCGGAGTTGAAAAGCCGGGACGCTGGCCCGCGGCGTGCGCGGCAGGCCCGAGCGCGGGAGCCTGCGGCTACGACCTGAGCGCCTGCGTCTCCTCTCGCACCCGCTCCGTGATCCACATGCGGAGCATGGTCTGGTAGCGAATGCCTCTATGCGCCGCGATCCGTTTGAGCTGCTCTACCTGACCTTGCGCGAGACGCAGGGAGATCTGCTTCAGGGGCCGCATGACGAAGACCACGTCGTCGGCCGGCTCTGTGTCGTCGATGTAGTCTGCGAAGCTGTGGGTGTCCCAGAACTCCGCAGCCTCCTCGTCAGTCTCGAAGTGCGGGATTCGCTTCTTTGCCATTCCTGTCACCGCCTGCGGTACTCCCGGCGTTCGTGTGGCTCCATGTCCCGTGCTGTCACCACCCGCGCTACGCCGCCTCCCAGGTCGCGGATCACCACGAAGAGGTAGCGCCCGGCGTACGTGCACCCGAGGACATGGTACAGCCCCTCCCGAGCCCGTCGCGTCCTCGTCTCGCCCAACAGGACCTCCACCACCTCGTCCCTGTCGACGCCATGCTTCGCCCAGAGCTTCTCGGCGACCCCACTGGAGCACTCGACCTCTACGATACGCATCGCGACGCACCCCAGTGGTCGTCAGTCTCTTGTATATACGAACAATACCTCGTGTGCGGCTGCACGTCAAGACGGTCCTCTGTGCAAGGCTTCGCCAGCAGGCCGACCCCGCGCCCAATGCTACCGCCCTATCGTCACAGCCACCGCACTATGCCTCGGCAGCACAATCCCCTTCCACTCGTCCTTCGCCAGTTCCCTCGCCTCCAGCTTCACGGTGTCCGGCTGCTCGAAGGTGTTGATCGAGTCGTAGGACGGGCCGGCCATGGTGGTCAGCGTGCCGGAGGTGGGCGTGAAGCCGTCGAGGGTGATGCTGCAGGGGATGTCGTCGGTTGGGTGGCAGTTGGTGAGGATGAGATTGAGGGTGTCCTTGCTCTCGGAGAGCATGGCGACGGCATCGACGAGCGGCAGGTCGCCGTCCCCGCCGGGGAGAGCGAGCTTCGGGGTGTCGAGTTCCAGAGGCACGCGCCAGCGGGCTGATGACCATCATCCGCTTTGGGGATAGACGCCCGCCGCACCAGCCGCGGCCGATAGCGTCCGGTGTGGACCCGCGAGCCCAACGCGGCCAGGTTGGCGTCCAGTTCCGTGGTGTGATGGGCCGCCGTTCGCCGTGACCGCCCGCACCTTTGCCGGCGCTTGCGGCCTTGTGCCGAGCCTTCGCCGTTCCCCTTCCGTGTGTTCCGTGTACTCCGTGGTTCCCCGCCGTCCGCCCTACGGCCCCTCATAGCACCCCACATCCACTCCCGCCCCTTGCGGCCTTGCCCGCTTCAGCAGGTCGAGCTTCGGCGCGTAGGTCGCCTCCCCCGCATCGATCGCTGGCCCCGGGTCTTTCGGGCGGTAGTTCGCGGCGAGCGGGTCGATGAGGATCTGCGCCGCCGTGGCCGTGGCCGAGTGCAGATCCTGCCCGGCGGCCTTCCACTGCGCGAACGAGATCGCGGTCGCGTCGCCATCGAGGCTGAAGGGCCCGCTGACGAGGTTGTAGTCGCTGCTGAAGCCGGGCCACGAGGCCTGGTCGATGGCGATGCTGCCCCGGTACGTGAGGGTATGCAGCAGGATGTTGTTGCGCACGATGTTGTTCCGGCTGCCGCCCACGATCAGCAGGCACCAGCGCCCGTCCGACGCCTGCACCACGGTGTTGTTGACCACCTTGTTGCGGCTGGAGCCCGAGCCCCCATCGATCCGGTACAGCGCGATTCCCGTCGCGTGGTTGTTGTAGAGCAGGTTGTTGCGGATGATGGAGTCCGTGACCCCGTCGCAGTTGATCCCCGCTCCGCCGCCGACCCCGTTGTCGTGGATGACGTTGCGCTCGACCACCGCGCGCGAGATGACGCCGTCGCCGCCCATCGACGCATCCCCGTTCATGTGGATGCCCTGGTCGCGGTTCCCGTAGCACACGTTGTCGCGGATGATCGGGCGGTCGCCGCTGTTGGAGACGTAGATTCCGTGCTCCTCGACCGAGTTCGCGCACGTGTTGTGGGCCACGGTGAAGTAGTCGGCGAACCCGCTGAAGATCCCCCAGACCTGGTTGTTCCGCGTCCGGCAGTTCCGCACGGTGACATGCGCCGACTCGACGACCCGA
>VGFC01000660.1 GCA_016869045.1 Armatimonadota bacterium | reverse complement strand
CATCGCTGCCCCTGGCTACCCCCTCGGGCGCGCGAACCACCGTTGCCACAACCCGAGCGCCACACGACGCCGACTCCAAGCCCTCGGTCAACTGCTCGCCGAGGGGTCATGAATGATCCAGGCTAGGCTGGGGACCGGACACGCAACCATACCCGGACAGGTTCGTCGTGAACCCGACCGATGGAGCCGAGATGGCGTGGGTGCCGCCGGGTGAGTTCCACATGGGCTCAACGGAGGGCGGGGCTGAAGAGCGTCCAGTGCACCGGGTGTCGATCACCCGAGGGCTGTGGATGTACCGGCATGACGTGACCAACGCCCAGTACCGCGCCTTCGAGTCGGACCATGACAGCGGGAAGTACGATGGCCTCTCGTTGACGGCGGACCAGTACCCCGTAGTGCGGGTGGCATGGGAGGAGGCGCAGGGCTATGCGGAGTGGGCCGGCGCGCACCTGCCCACGGAAGCCCAGTGGGAGTACGCGTGCAGGGCCGGCACCACAAGCCGGTTCTGGTGGGGCGACAGCGAGACGGACGCAGGGAGGTACGCCAATGTGGCCGACCGAGCGTCGCTTCGCCTGTGGCCTTGGTGGGTAGTCTTCGACACCGATGACGGGTATCCGGCAAGCTCCCCCGTCGGGGCATTCCTCCCGAACGCCTTCGGGCTGTATGACGTGATCGGGAACGTCTGGCAGTGGTGCGCGGACTGGTTCGGCGACAGCTACTACGAGAGGTCGCCCGCTGAGGACCCGGCGGGTCCCGGTACCGGCGAGTTCCGCGTGATCCGGGGCGGGTCGTGGGACTGCTACCCCGCGCACTCCCGCGCGGCGTACCGGAACTGGCTAGTCCCTCCGGAGAGCCGCTACCCGTGGCTGGGGATGCGCTGCGTCGTGCCAGTGCAGCCGATCTAGTGGCGTCTCTCGCGTAAATGCTGGCATCTTCTGTCGCCGCTTCGGGGCTTGGGGCAAGGTCCGTCGCGGTCCGTGGGCTTTCGCCCACGCCTAGCTATCTGTCGCCCCTGACGGGGCGAACGGCGCCTTTGTGCCCCGAAGGGGCAGAGGACGATTGGCCCTGGGCGAGAGCCCACGGACCGAGGCTTCCCCCTCCCCCTCAGCCCCGAAGAGGCGACAGAAGATGCCAAGGTCCAGGAGTGACGCCGATCTAGCCACACACAGTGGACGCCATTCCACCCCGGCGTGAGGCCAGCGCTCGGGTCAGGGCCCGGCTGCCAGCTCCGTCAGTCCGGGTCCAGAAGCGTGAGGACGATACCGAGTTCAGCACCGGCGGAAGTGCCGAGCGCCGAGGGGTCGGAGGCCGCGGCCGGCGGCAGCCGGCGCTGAACGAGGAGTGCACGGAGGTGGTCCGTTGGGCACTGACCTCGGGCCGCGGCCGGGCGGGGAGAGAGGGGAGGCAGATTGGCTTTGTTTCGCAGAATCGGTGTGAACGGCACGGCCTGGAGGACCAGGGAACACCCGGACTGCGCCGAGGCTGATAGGCTGTTAGCCGTGAGTCCTGTCGTTCCGTGCCTGCAGCTCACCAGAGCTGCGACGTTGACGTGGGCGTATGTCGTGGGACGACCTGACGTCGCAGCTCTGGTGAACTGCAGGCACAAACCCCAACAGCACACCTCACGACCAGTGAGCCGTCACTCGTGATTGTGATGGTTCTGTCGCCCCCTACGGGGCTTGAGGAGGGAGGGCGCGCCCGGTTCCACGGGCTTACGCCCGTGGCTACCTATCCCTCGCCCCTTACGGGGCGAGAGCCCGTGAACGGCCCCGAAAGGGGCCGAGGACGGATGGCCGTGGGCGACAGCCCACGGATCAAGGCCCGTTTGCCTCCTCAAGCCCCGATAGGGGCGACAGAGGATACAGACGTTCACGCGAGAGGGCGCACTAGCAGGGCAGTAGTAGATTTCAGTAGAAAACATTACAGTGGAAATATATCGGGAACACGGAGAGGGCCCCGGGCGAATCGCGCCGCGGTCCGGGGGTCGGCGGTGGTTGGGCGGGATTGCCGGGTTGGCGCGCCCCGTTCGGCACGTTCGCGCGCGTTGTGAGCCATCGGCCAGCCGCCGAGGTCACCTGGGGAGCGTTGCCGGCGCCGGCGGCCTGTCAGGGCGTGTATGAGAAGTACGGCATGGGGCGTGATGAATCACACCCCTACACGCGGGCGCGATGAATCGCGCCTCTATGAAACGGTCTGTCAAGAGGCGAGATCGCTCACGACCCGCCGTTGGGTGTGGTCGTTGCCTTTGCCTTTTTCGTTCACCCTAAAAGAAGGTCGTTGATGTTTGTCCGTTG
>VGFC01000659.1 GCA_016869045.1 Armatimonadota bacterium | reverse complement strand
CGAGGGTGCCATTGGTGAGGGGCGAGGTCACCGTGCCTTTGAACGGACCGGCGCCGGCGAGCTTGCCGTCGATGTAGATCGCGAGCTGGTCGCCCCAGGAGAGCGTCAGCAGGTGGCGCTGGCCCTCGCGCCAGTCAGGCTGGTGAGTGCCGAAGAGGATCGGGTACTGGTTCCGCTCCGGGGCGCCCCGCCGGACGTAGGTGCGCATCCCGCGGTCGTCGATGTTCCAGTAGAAACCGAGCGAGTCTTGGTTCGGGAGGTTGAGGCTGAAGAGCGCCTGGTTGAACTGCGACTGGCGCGCCCCGCCGGCCGCGGGATCGAAGCAGACGCGCGCCCAGACGTGCAGCGCGCCCTGCGCGGGATTGAGGTTGCCCTCGGCGGGATAGGTGAGCGCCCCGTAGTCGGTGCGGCGGCCGCGGATGGTCTTCACCGAGTCCATCGTCGCCTTCAACTCGGGTACGGTGAGGAACGGGTAGTTGATGTACGGGTTCTGAGGCGCGCTCTGATGGATGTGCAGGACCGTGCCGTCGCCGTTCACGTCACCATAGCGCCAGTTCCAGTGCTGTGGGTCGATGGGCTTGAAGGGGGTGATCAGCAGGCGGAAGCGGAAGGTCATGTCTTCGCCGGCCTTCAGCGTGCGCGGGCCGGAGTAGGCCTGGAGCAGGACCTGGTTGCCAGACTCGGTCATGTCCGCGCCGCCCCGGCCCCCGTTGCACCAGGAGGCGGGCAGGCCGCTCTCGCGGAGGTCGGAGACCTGCCAGGCGTCGCTGTCGGGGATGAGCTTCAGCTGCAGCCCCGCGTCCGCGTTGCCAAGCCAGACCATGTGATTCGCCTTGTCTATGTCCCACTTCCAGTGCCACTCGCCCGGCCGATAGCCACCGCGCTTGCCGAAGCCCATCATGTATTGCGCGATGTCGCGGGAGAGGGGGACGCGCAGGCCGATGTCGTCGAGCGAGATGTCTCGCTCGGCCCTGAGCGTGGCAGCGAAGGTGACGCAGCCGTCGAACTCCATGTGGGAGACGACGGTGAGTGAGAGGCCCGCGGCCTGGGCAGTGGTGACGCGCTCCACGTTCGCGTCGGTGGCCTTGGTCACACGGGAGGCGTCGGGCTTGAAAGGGAGCGGCTCGCCGCCGGACTCGATCACCAGCTCCATCGGCGCAGCGAGGACGGAGAGGCGGTTGCTGACGATCCGCTCGGGAAGGCCGAGGCTACCGAACACGACTTCACGGTTCAGGCAGCGGACCGCGCTCCCCTTGACCTGTAGCGGCGTGAAGGGCGGGATGACCTCCTCGTCAATCCCCATCGTCGAGTTCAGCCAGCGCAGGCGCGACATGCGCCAGAGGTCGGCGTCCCCGGAGTCCGCCAGGACCGGCCCATCGACCGTGAGCGTCAGGTCCACGTCAGTCGCGGGCTGGCCCTTGGGCTGGACGGTGATCGCGCCGGTGTACGCGCCCTTGGCATCGGGCGGGACCTGGACGCCGATCCACAGCGGACGGACCTTGCCCTGCCCAACGGGGAACGTCTTCGTGATGGGCCGGCCGAGCCAGTCGGCGCCGGTGAGGTTGATGCACGTGAAGGCGGAGGCGGGGATTGTGCGAGCGTCGCCCTTCAGGTCGCTGAAGCGGAGGGTGAGCTCATCGATGGGCTTGCGTACGGCGAAGACGCCGATCTGGAGCGCGTAGTACTCGCCGGGCTGGGCCTCGCCGCGGAAGTCGGCGGTCGGCCCGCGCTCGATCCAGCGATACGGCAGGTCCTCGAACATGCGGATCGGGTAGCGGCGGTCCTCCGGGAAGAGGAGGTACTCGCTGGGATTGGCGGCGAGGAGCGCCTGCGTCTCGTCCTTCGTCGCGATGACCTCCATCGGGTCCATGCGGTGGAACTCGCCGCGCGCCTGGATCTCGACGACCTCGGCCTGCGGCAGCTGCCTCCAGTCGCCGAGGCCCTGACGCCACGCGGGATCGGACGTGTCCTCAGGCGGGAAGTAGCTGCCGCCCTCGCCGAAGGGGCCGGTGCCGGGCGGATCGTAGGGGACGTAGTACACATACACCTCGCCGGGCACGGTCTTCGGCTGGAAGACAAGGTCGGCGAACTCGCGATTCACGTCCAGGCGGACGACGTTTGGGATACGTTCTCCCGTGGCGGCGTCGTAGAGGCGGATGTCCTTGGCCTCGGGATGCGGGTCGCGGCGGCGCCACTCGATGTGCGCGCGGACTGCGTTCGCGGGCTGGCCCACGCGCAGGACGGCGCGGTGGTTGCCGAGGCCCTTCTCGGGCCAGGAGGCGAGGCCGTACTTCGGC
>VGFC01000658.1 GCA_016869045.1 Armatimonadota bacterium | reverse complement strand
CGAGGCCATCGACGATGGCGTCCACCTGCGCCCCGTGGCCCTGCTTGGCGGCGAGGGTCATGTACTCGAAGTCCTCCATCGCCTCGCGGATGAGCTTCAGGCGGATCGACGTGACCGGGCCGGCGATTCCCGCGTCGGCGCCGGGGTAGAGCAGCATCCCCTCACCCCAGTAGTTGTCCCGGAAGTAGGGCGCGGTCCACGGGTCGTGCTCGGGAGGCCAGTAGACGCTCGACCAGTAGAGGAAGCCCTTGATGCGGTAGTGCCAGCTCACCCAGAACGGGGATCGGAAGCTGACCGGCGGGAAGTCGATCTCCCAGTACGGGTTCGTCTTCGCGCACTGGCACAGAGCGGTGTAGCTCCAGATCTCCTCGCCGAGAGCCTGGCGCTGACGGGCGGTCGGCTCGTCGTAGAGCCCCCACAGCGGGCACCAGATGTCGACCGCGCCATACAGGTCGCCCCAGGCGGGGTCGGAGGTGATCGTCTGCTCCGTGCAGAGGCGCTTGATGCCCGGGTCGGCCTCGTGGATGAGCGCGCCCTGCTGCCGCACGGTCTCGTACTGCTCGGCGTCGTTCGGCTCATCCTCCATGTAGATGTACGCCAGGTCCAGCCAGCCCTTCTGGCGCAGGTAGGCGGCCAGGTCGTGCAGGTACGCCTTGCGCTTCGCTGGGTCGTCGCGATAGGGGAACGGCAGCGCCAGCGCATTGACGTGGCGCTCCTCCACCATCCGGCGCAGGCGTTCGCCAGTCTTCGTGTCATCGATGCCACGTTCGGGCGTCCACTCGGGCCAGATCGGGCCGAGCGACGAGGGTACGCATCGGTGCTGGAGCAGCGTGTCGATGTAGCGGTCCTCGATCTGCCGGAATGCCCCGGAGCCTGCGTCCACCCCGTGAGCTTTCGCCACGCCGCCTCCAAGGCCCCCGAAGTTCGAGCGCATGGCGATGGTGTCCGGCAACGCGAAGTTCCAGACGGTCAGGCGCACGGGCACCGCGCCGATCAGCTTACCCGCAGCGCTGACCGCGACGCTCCCCTGGTACTCGCCGGCCGGCGTGTTCGGCGGCACGTACACATCCACCCACACGCCCTGGTTCATGCCGGGCTCGACGTCGAAGGGGCTGCCGACGTACTTCGCGTCAGCTGCGCCCTCGTAGCATGGGATCAGCGGGTCTGGATACCAGCCCGTGAGCGCGGTCGAGGCGTAGCTGGGAGCGGTCACGTCGATGTAGTGCTCGCGGAACAGCAAGATGCGCTCGGGGCCGATCCTCGCCGGCCCGGTCAGCGGCCCGGCATCGACCGTGACGTCAGTCAGCCTCTCCGTCCCGGCGGTCACGATGATGCGGAACGGCTCATACTCATTCGCCGCCGCGAACAGCTCGACCGTGCGCGCGCTGCCGGGCGGGCTGTTCCTCAGGACATGCTCCCACGGCGAAGCGACCCAGACCTTCGCGCCCTGTGCGGTTGCCAACGTGCACACCACCCATCCGGCGAGTATCATGCCTGTCCTCATGGTCGGCGCCCTCCCTTGCGGCGTGATCCACGGCGGTCTGCTTCGTGAAGGACGGCAGGGCACCTCCCGGAAATTAGGGACAGGCCCCAATTTCGGACATGACGTCCGTCCGAAATTGGGGCCTGTCCCTAATTTCCGGGAGGAGGAGGGCGCGGCCCGGACGGCGTAGCAGCGCGGCAACGCTTCGGCTGAAGGGATCGGAGGACGCCATGCTTGCCTGGGGCCTGCTGCTTGGGTTGGCGCCAACGGCGCACGCGCAGCTTGAGGTGCCGTTGCACGTTCGCGATCACGCCGGCGTGGCGCGGAACGCGTGGCCGGTGCGGGGCGGTGTCCCGCTGCAACGAGGCGTGCTTCCGGACTGCACGCAGGCGCGGCTCGTGGACGCGAGCGGCGCCGAACTGCCCTGCCGCGTGCGGCCGATTGCGCGCTGGTACGACGGCAGCGTGAAGTGGGTGCTCGTCGATGCGCAGGCAAGTGTGCCTGCGAACGGCGAGACGCAGCTCTCCCTGAGCCTCGGATCTGCTCCCCAGCGTGCCACGCCTCGTGTGGAGACGACCGAGACGCCGGAGGCCGTCACGGTGGACACTGGGCCTGCAAGGTTCGTCTTCTCGCGGACGAGCTTCGGTCTGCCCTCGGAGGCCTGGGCGGACCTGAACGGCGACGGGCGGTGGGACACGAAGGTCGCGGGCGAGGGCGGCGAGTTTGATTGCGAAGTGGAGCATCAGCCTCCGGGCGAGCCGGAGGAGGAGAACTGGCTCCGCGACGCGACGGGGAGCGAGCGCGAGAGCTTCGTCG
>VGFC01000657.1 GCA_016869045.1 Armatimonadota bacterium | reverse complement strand
CGGGCCATCGCCTGCTACGAGGCGGCCTTGCGGGTCAGAACGGAGGAGGCGTTCCCCACCGACTGGGCGACCACGCAGAACAACCTCGGCAACGCGTACCTGCAACTGCCCACTGGCGACCGGGCGGCGAACCTGGCGCGGGCCATCGCCTGCTACGAGGCGGCCTTGCGGGTCAGAACGGAGGAGGCGTTCCCCACCGACTGGGCGACCACGCAGAACAACCTCGGCAACGCGTACTGGAGCCTCCCCACGGGCGACCGGGGGGCGAACCTGGCGCGGGCCATCGCCTGCTACGAGGCGGCCTTGCGGATCTACACGGAGGAGGCGTTCCCGCACTACCACGAGATTGCGGCGGGGAACCTGGCAAGGGCGAGGGAGGCATGGGCGAGGTTGGGAGAGGGGTCGGAGGGCGAGTGACGGCGGCCCTCTGGGGGCAGGGGGAGTTCTGCCGATGAATTCTGGGGACACGATCCCAATTCGATGCGACTGAATTGGGTCATGTCCCCGAATTCCCAGGACCCCAACGGAGACTTCGGGGACAGACAACGAAACCCGATGCGGCTGGGTTTCGTCGTCAGTCCCCTGGGGTTCCGATTGAGGTAGTTGCAGAACCCCAGCGCCAACAAGGGACAGTCCTCGTTTCCTGCCCTGGCGGGCAGGAAACGGGACAGTCCCTGGGTCCTGAAACTGCCTCCACACCTGCGAGCGGCGTAGGCGGTGGAGAGGGATTCGCTTCTCGGCCGGAGAACGAGCAGCGGTCACGACTGACCGAACCACCGGCCCGCCTGCGCACCCATGAAGACGATCTACGCCATCGCTCTTGGGGTCCTGATCGCGCTGTCGATCATTGCCCACGCCATCCAGCCGCGCCGGCAGATGCACGGCAAGCTGCTTCTGACCTGGACGAGCGACGACAATCCGGCGCGACGCGAGCAGATCGACCTGTTCAACCGGCTGCACCCCCAGTATGAGCTGCGGCTCGACCCCGGCAACGTCGGCATGGAGAAGGTGATCGTGCAGTCTCTGGCCGGCGTCGGACCGGAGCTGTTCGACTGCTACTCGCACGCCCAGCTGACCGCCTTCGTGAAGGCGGGCGTGGCGTGGGACGTCTCGGCGCTCTACGAGAAGCACGGCATGAAGGTCGAGGACATCTGGTCGGTCGTCCACCCGAACTTCATCTACGAGGGCAAGCCGTACGGCCACCCGACCAATGCGGCGACGGACGCGATCTGGTTCAACAAGAAGCTCTTCCGCGAGAACGGCGTGCCCTACCCGCAGGGCGACTGGACGTGGGAGGAGTTCATCGAGACCGCCAAGAGGCTCACGAAGATGGGGCCGGACGGGCGCCCCGAGTACTTCGGCTACCTGAGCAACCGCGTCGAGTGGTACCCGATGATCCGGCAGTTCGGCGGGCGGCTGTACACCGAAGACGGCACGCGATGCGCGATGAACAGCCCGGAGTGCATCCGCGCCATCCAGCTCATGCAGGACCTGATCTACAAGTACGAGGTGATGCCCGGCCCGAACCAGGAGGCCGCGATGGCGGCAGCGGGCGGCTGGGGCTCAGGCGTCATCACGCTGTTCGGCGGCGGGAAGGGCGCGATGACTCACGGCGGGCGCTGGTGGCTGTGCCTGCTGCGCCAGTATGAGGACCTCGATCTCGGCGTCACCGAGATGCCCCACGGGCCGAAGAAGGTCTTCTGGGGCTACGGCCGCGCGACGCTGGTGAACCGCCTGAGCCCCTATCGTGAGCAGGCCTTCGACTTCATCCGCTTCGAGCACGAGCGCCCGTACAATGAGTTGATCAACCATCAGGCCGACGCGCTCGCCCCCGTCATCCGGTACTGCACGGGCGAGAAGTTCCTGCACGATCCCGAGTTCCCGAAGGAGGACTACAACCAGACCTGGTACGATGTCATGGACTTCGGTGAGCCGATCGAGTCGAGCCCCTTCATCGACGGCCGAGAGGCCCAGCGCATCATCGATGTCCAGATGGACCTCGTGCGTACGAACGCGAAGAGCGCCGCCGAGGCGTGCCGCGACATCGCCAAGAAGATCGACCGCGAGATCATGAAGCGACTCGAGGAGGAACCGGCGCTGCGGATGAGATGGGAGCGCCTGACCGGCAAGAGGGCCGCAGCATGAGGGGCTATGCGAAGCGCCGGCTTGCGGACCTGGGGGTCGCGCTGCTGTTCCTGCTGCCCAACATCACGGGCTTCGTGGTCTTCACCGCGGGCCCGGTGATCTTCTCGCTGGTGGTCAGCTTCTCCAACTGGAATCTCCAGCAGACGGTGCCGCTTCGGTGGG
>VGFC01000656.1 GCA_016869045.1 Armatimonadota bacterium | reverse complement strand
GTGCCGTCGCGAACCGGCACTACGGGCGTGAGCGCAATCGACCGGTCGAGGGCGGCCAGCAGGTCCTTGCGGTAGGCCTCGGCCTCCGCGAGCAGTCGCGCGCCGGCCGCCGGGTCCACATCCGCCAGCAGCTCCGCCGTGAGCTTCACCGCCAGCCAGTAGTATGCTTCGGTCTCGTAGAACTGCATGTGCATGCACAGGCTGTCGGGGGTGACGACATGCGCGGGCTGCAGGCCCTTGCTCCACAGACGCTCTCCCCCGGGCACGATCGCGGTCAGAAGCTGCCGCTGTCGGAGGATCCACTCGGCATTCGCCCTGATGCGCGGCGCAGCCGTCTCCAACCAGGCCCTGTCGCCCGTGAGCCGGTAATGCTCGGCCAAGGCGAAGACGATCGCTCCGGGGCCCATGGAATGCACGCCATCCATGTGGCCGCCCGCGCCCTCCGGGCCTTCCGCAAGGGTCAGGCAGCCGATCCCGTCGGAGAAGTGCCCCAGCGGTCGGTCCGGGCGCGATAGCGGGTGGTGCCCGCCTTGGCCCGGCACCACGCTCGGCTGCAGCGGCAGGCTGAGCCACTGGTCCAGGCCGTCCGCCGCTTCCTCGTGCATGCCCTGGAGGTCCAGCGCGCGGAGGATCAGGTACGTCTCGGAGGCCAGCACGCCGAAGGGATAGTCGTTGAAGCGCCACCGGCCGCCCGCGTCCTGCACGGACCGGCGCAGGATGTGCCAGGCGCCCAGTCGCCACTGGTCGGTGAGCCGTTCGCTCGGCACCTCCACCTGCATGGCCGGCTCGACCTCCGGCTCCGGGGGCGGCGGCAGGTCGGTGCCGCGCATCGCCTCCATCGCACCCTCCCAGGTCTGCTCGGCGTGTGCGCGAGTGCGCTGGCGCACGGTCGTGAGGCCCTTGGCGCGCAGCTCACGAAGGAACTCCCGCGCGCCGACCGCCTGCGAGGCCATCGCAAACGGCGGCTCCGAGGGAGACGGCTCGGGTTCCGGCGAGTAGAACCACCACACGTCCGGAGTGCCCGCCCCGTCCGCGTGCGGGTTGCCCGCGTGGATGCTGCCCACAACCTCCTCGGTCAGCGCCCACCTCCGCGCCCCGCCGACCTCCTCCACCGACAGATCGACAACGGTCGTGTCGCAGACATGGTTGCGGTCGTGGGCGCTCACGACCAGGGAGACGAAGTCGCCCACATCCACCGACACCTCGCCCACGTCCTCCGCGGTGATGGCCTGCGAGCCGCCCGTGCCGATCTGCCCGTGTGCCAGTACCTGACGCCCCTGCCGGCCCTGCTGCACAACGGACCAGTCCACTCCATTGCCGCCCGTGCTGTCGCCCATCGCCACGCGGGCCTGGATGCGCACGCGGCCCCGCAGCGGACTGCGCCAGCCGACCGCCACGTCGCGGTCCGGTAGGGGGTGCATCGCCACGGAGCGGGCGGGAATGGTGAGCGTGCCGGCGGCGCCGGTCTCGGCCGTGGGATTGGCGCCGAACCAGGGGATCACGTTGTTCGCCCAGCCGCGCACGAGCGGGACGCCAGGCATCTCCTCCATCCGAGTGGTCAGGAGGTCGCCCGGCACTTGCCCGGCCGTGGGCGGCGTCACGGGAGGCGCCGCCTGCTGCACTGCCGTCGCACGGACGAAGAACCCATACTCCGGAGCCAGGATCGGGCCGTGCTCCAGGTCCGCAGCGAGGAAGGAGAAGCTGCCCGACCTCGTCCATACGGTCACGATCGTCCGCGCCACGTCCTCCCGCTGCGCCGAGTAAGGCCAGACGCGCCGCCACGCCGAGGTGCCCTGATAGAGCAGGCTGAAGCGCACGCCGCGCCGCGCCCCCTCCTTCGCGGCCGAGCGCCAGGCAGTAGGGCCGGTCAGCGTCGTGCCGGTGTCACCGGCAAGGGGCTGAACATCGGCGATGACCCCGTCGTAGGCTTCGACACGCCCATCGTACCGCAGGGGAGCGCGGGAGGGTTCGTAGCCCCATTCGACCTCCACGTCCATGGCCTTCCACGTATCCGCCGTCAAGGCCCGGATCGTCGGAGTGGCGCACGCGGCTGCCCGGCCGTTGCGCAGGGCCACGACCACACCCCACGTGTCCACCGGGACGGCGTAGGCCCATGTCCGCCCATCCGCCGAGACCTCGGGTCTGCCAAGCTCCCTGACGGTTCGCGGATTCCACCACGTGTGGGCCGTCTCGTCCGTCGCGTCGAAGCAGGTCACGACCAGCTCGTCCGCCGATGGCCTGTTCCGGGCGCCCGTCTCCCACGACAGCTCGATCCGCCGGACCGGCCTGACCTCCTCCCACAGCAGCCCA
>VGFC01000655.1 GCA_016869045.1 Armatimonadota bacterium | reverse complement strand
ATATAGCATACTATCTCAACCCTGTCAAGCATAAACTTATACTCTACATGGGTACCAAATCGCAGGCCAATCAGCCCAAAAGCCCCAGATCACAGGCCAAACACCCCCTCAGATCGGGGAACTTCGGCCTAGTCGGCGCGCATGAGAGGGAGGAGGGTGGGCGCTTGGTGGTGGATGAGGTGGCGGAGGGTGGTGTGGTCGGGATGGGAGAGGGTGGGGTCGGAGGCGAGGAGGGCGAAGGCGTCCTCGCGGGCGGTCTCGATGAGGGCCGTATCGGACAGGAGGTCGGCCATGCGGAGGTCGGGGAGGCCGGCCTGGCGGGTGCCGATGAACTCGCCGGGGCCCCGCAGGCGGAGGTCGGCTTCGGCGACCTCGAAGCCATCGGCGGTGCGCTCCAGGAGGGCGAGGCGCTCCGAGGCCGGGTCATCGGGGCCGGCGGAAGTGATCAAGTAGCAGCTTCCGCGCTCGGCGCCGCGGCCGACGCGTCCGCGAAGCTGGTGGAGCTGCGCGAGGCCGAAGCGCTCGGCGTCCTCGACCACCATCACCGTCGCGGAAGGCACGTCCACGCCGACCTCGATGACGGTGGTGCAGACCAGCACGTCCAGCTCGCGCTTGCGGAACTGCTCCACCACGGCGGCGCCGATCTCCGGCCGAAGCCTCCCATGGAGCAGCCCGACCCGGACGCCTCCTACTGAGTCCCCGCTAGATATGGGAACAGTGGGGCGGGCATTCTTGCCCGCCAGAGGCCGTGGCGGGCAAGAATGCCCGCCCCACTGCTCCCCGGGCCGTGGCGGGCAAGAACGCCCGCCCCACTGTTCCCAAGTCCCTGCAGAGCGCAGTAACTCGCCTGCGGATAGCTCCTCGTAGCGCCGGCGGGCGGCGTCGGCCTGGAGGGACTCGGATTCCTCGATGAGCGGGCAGACGATGAAGGCCTGCTGCCCGGCGGCAACCGCGCGGAGGACGGCGGAGTAGGCGCGGTCGCGGTCGGGCTTGCGGAGGACCTTCGTGATCGGCGGGCGGCGCCCGGTCGGCAGCTCGTCAAGGACCGACACGTCGCAGTCGCCGTAGAGCACGAGGGCGAGCGTGCGGGGGATCGGCGTGGCGGTCATCACGAAGAGGTGCGGTCGGCCGCCCTTGGCCGCGAGGTCGGCGCGCTGCAGGACGCCGAAGCGGTGCTGCTCATCGACGACCGCAACCGCGAGGTCGGCGAAACGCGTCGTCTCCTGCACGAGGGCATGGGTGCCGACGACCAATGGAATGTCGCCTGCCGCCAGGCCCGCGCGGATGCGCTGCTTGTCTCGGGCGGGCAGGCTACCGGTCAGCAACACCGGGCGCACGTTCGCAGGGCGCAGCAGCGTCTCCAGCACGCGGCGGTGCTGCTCGGCGAGGATCTCGGTGGGGGCCATGAAGGCCGCCTGGCGGCCGCTCGTCACGGCGCAGAGCAAGGCAAACGCCGCGATGACCGTCTTCCCGGAGCCCACGTCGCCGTGGATCAGGCGCATCGCCGGGCGGTCCGAGCGCAGGTCGTCGGCGACGGCCCTGAGGACGCGGGACTGGGCGGTGGTGAGCGGGAATGGCAGTTGAGCCTCGAAGGCGGCGAGGGCGGGCTCATCGACGGGCAGCGCCAGGCCGTGAGCGGAATCGTGGAGCAGTCGGCGGCGCATGGCGAGCAGGAGTTGGAGGATGAACAGCTCCTCGTAGGTCTCGCGGCGGCGAGCGCGCTCGGCCTCGCGTAGGGTCCGCGGGAAGTGGAGGGCGCGGCGGGCCTCGCTCGCGGGAATCAGCTCGCGGGCGGCGCGGATCGGCTCGGGCAGAGGGTCCTCGATGAGGTGCGCGGTGCGCCGGACGGCCTGATCGACGAGCATGCGGAGACGGGGCTGGGTAAGACCCGCTGTCGTCGGGTACACGGGGACGATGCGCTGCATGTGCAGCGAAGGGGACTCGCCGACGACCTCGCACTCCTGCACGTGGATCGACATGACCCCGGCGACGATGCGGGGCGTCCCCGAGCAGACCAGCTTCGTGCCTGCGCGGAACTGCGTCGCCCGGTACGGCTGGTTGAACCAGACGAGTCGGCCCGGGCCCGAAGCGTCACAAACCGCCACCTGGCTGACGGTCGTGCCTGGACGCCGCAACGTCTCCCCGGGACCCAAGACTTCCACGGCCACCACCACCGGGGTGCGCCCGGGCACCAGCTCCCCGAGGCTCAGCACGCGACGGCGGTCCTCGTAGCGCAACGGGATGTGGCGGAGGAGGTCGCCGACGGTGCGGATGCCCAGCTGCTCCAGGAGCTGCGCGCGCTTCTCGCGGACACCGTGGAGCTCGGTCACGTGAGCGCCGAGG
>VGFC01000654.1 GCA_016869045.1 Armatimonadota bacterium | reverse complement strand
AAAATGGGACGGAGGCATTTTCTACGACCTGCGCGAAAACGCCTCCGTCCTCCTTCCGGGAAGGGACTCTCCTCCCGCTGGGCGAATAGGGAGTCGTCCGATGCCGTCAGGGTGCTCGACCCCTACTGAGTCTCGCGTAAGTTGGGAAACACAGAGCGGAGCTTGGACAGGCAGGAATGCCTGTCCTCCGAGACGGCGGCTGTTCACCAACTTACGCGAGACTCAGTAACTCGAAACCCGAAACCTCAACCAGGGAGCTGATCCAACATGGCCAAGTGTCCCACGTGCGACCACGAGGTTGACGACGACGCCCGCTTCTGCTCCTCGTGCGGAGGGGCCATGCCCGAGCCGGAGCCCGAGGTCCCCGAGCCGACGTTCGCCGCACCGCCTCCGATGACCGAAGCCCCTGCCCCCTTGCCGGCCACGCCGCCCGCGGCCCCACCGGTAGCCGCGCCACTCCCGACGGAGCCCCCGGCCCCTCCTCCGGCGGCTCCGCTGCCCACGGCCCCATCGGTGCCGCCAGCCGCGACGCCCGTTCCCCCCGCACCCGCCAAGAAGGCCACCTGGTGGTGGTGGGTGTGCGGCGGCTGCGGCTGCCTCCTGATCCTGCTGCTCATCGGCATCGCGTCCTGCATGTACATCGGCAAGGAAGCGCAGGAGGCGGTGAAGGAGACGGCCGAGGAGCTGAAGGCAGAGGCGCTGAAGCAGGCCACCTCCGGCGCCAGCGTCACGGAGATCCGCGTGGGCGACGTCTACGACGAGGCCGCGGAGAAGGTCACGAGCGAGCGGACCGAGTTCGCCCCCGACAGTCCCGTGATCCACATGGACGCCGATCTCGCGGGCGTGACCACGGGGGCGAAGATCACGGCCAAGCTGGTCGCCGTGTCCGCGACGGATACGGAGGGTAGCGCAATATCGAACTACGAGGTCGCCTCGGTGGACTACCAGGCTCCCGGCACCGAGCCCGGCATCCACGCGAAGTTCACCCCTCCCGACAAGGGCTGGCCGGTCGGGGACTATGTCATCAAGGTCTTGGTCGATGACCAGGAGATCAACGAGGTCGAGCTGACGGTCAAAGCTCCGTAGATGAACGAGCCGCGGACGCCGCCCGAGGTTCTCGCCCAAGAGCGCGTATGAGAAGCGCGCGCGGGCGCCATGAATGGCGCCCCTACGTCACAAACGACCGTGCATCGCCCTTTTGTAAGGGCGCGATGAATCGCGCCCCTACCTCACAAACGACCGTACATCGCCCTCATGTAGGGGCGTGATTCATCACGCCCGCGCGTAGGGGCGTGGTTCATCACGCCCCATGCCGTACTTCTCGTAGACGCTCTAACCCCTCGCAGCGTCGCGCTCGCGCAGAACACGTGCCCGCAGGAGGTACGCATACCCGAGCGCGCCGGTCGTACCCGTGAGCGCGCCCGAGGTCGGGTGTGCGGCCACGTACTCGCAGATCACCCGCTCGACCTCCGGGTCGAAGCGCGCCAGGAAGCCCCAGCGCCCGATCTGCGCGGTCAGGCTGTCATTGGGCTTCGATCCGCCCAGCGTCGCCGCGAGCTGCCCCTTCCCCAGGTAGAGGCCCTTCGTCACCGTGCGCGCGAACCGCTGCATGTCGGCGTCGTCCAACGAGGCGTGATGCTCCCACGCGATGTACGCAAAGTGCGCGTTGATCGCCGCATGGGAGACGTCCTCGCCGGTCCCTGGCGGACCGTCGGGCTTCCCCTGGCTGTACGCCCAGAAGGTGCAGTCCTTCTCCGCTGAGTGTGTGAGCTTGCTCCTGAAGAACGCCGCGAGCCGGCGGGACTTGTCTTTGTACTCGCGGCTGCCGGTCAGGTCGCCAAGCACGAACAGCGCCCGGCCCGGCGCGTTCATCTGGTTGTTCGGCAGAATCGCGCCGCTCGGAAAGACGTAGTAGCCCATGCCCTCCTCCGGGCCCTCGCGCCACTCGGCATCGAACTCCCGGATCGCCGCCTCGATCTTCGGCACGAAGCTCTCCGCCTTCTCGCGATAGGTTAGCAGCCCTGCGCCGCCGCGCCGCACGATCCGCACGAACTCCGCCATCGGGTAGGCGAGCATCCCCGTGTGCACGGCCCAGCACGTGTGCTTCCCATCCGAGTAGTGCCCGGTGCCCCACGCCTGCAGGACCCTCCCGCGCTGGGTGTCTGTGTACTTGTCCGCTCCGAACCGGGCCGCCAGATCGGAATCACGCCTCGCCAGGACCTCCTCGATGACCCGCATCTGCGTGTCGAGGTACTTGGTGTCCCCCGTCGCCTCGTACAACACGTTCAGGGCCATCATCCCGTACGACGTGCCCCACGCCAGCTCGCCATAGCCGTCGGCCTCG
>VGFC01000653.1 GCA_016869045.1 Armatimonadota bacterium | reverse complement strand
CTGTCAAGCATAAACTTATACTCTACATGGGTACCAAATCGCAGGCCAATCAGCCCAAAAGCCCCAGATCACAGGCCAAACACCCCCTCAGATCGGGGAACTTCGGCTTAGAGCGTGTATGAAAAGGGTGGGCGGGCGCCATGAATGGCGCCCCTACACAATTGGGCGCGATGAATCGCGCCCCTACGCCACAAACGACCGTACATCGCCGTCATGTAGGGGCACGATTCATCGTGCCCGACCGTAGGGGCGTGGTTCACCACGCCCGATGCCGTGCTTCTCATACACGCTCTTACAGACCGCTAAGCCCTGACCGCGTCTTCAGGCATCCCGCTGTCCTGTCGCGGTCTCGCTGCGTTCGATGCCTTCTACCGCCGACAGCTCGCGGTCAAACGAGTACAACCGCCCCTCGCAGCGCTGTAGCGCGGCCGCACACGCACAGGCGTCTCCGAAGTGCCGCACCGAACGGCCGAACAGTTCCAGGGCCAGCACGTAGCATCCCTTCTCGGGCATCAGGAACCCTTCCGACTTCAGCACCGGCTCCAGGGCCTCCGCGATCTGCGCATTCGGCTGCCTGTAGTGGCGACCCAGCACCCAGACCACCTCGGCGAGGGTCACGGGGTCGCAGTGGACGGCCAGCGTCCCGGTCTCCACCTGCTGGAAGATGCCCGCCGCCTTCTCCGACAGCTCCTCGTGGTCGTCCAGCAAGTGCCGCAGGATCACGTTTGCGTCAATGGCGACGACGGGTGGCCGGCTACTCACGGGCGACCTCCTCCGCGACGGCAAGCTCGGTGGCAGTGCGCACCTTCTCCCAGTCCATTGGCCCGTCGGCCGCGCAATGTCGGAATACGCCCCTTAGCTCGGAGAGTGAGCGCATGGGCCGGATCACGATCTCACTCCCGCGCAACTCAATATCGACTCGTGAGTCGGCCTTCAGGCCGAGTCTCCGACGGATGGCCGCAGGTAGCGTAACCTGCCCCTTGCCCGAAATCCTAGCTGCTGGCATACGGATCACCTCCATGCCCGGTAGTATACTCCATTTCCGACCGTGGGCCAAGGGGGAGACTACGTCGAGGTCCTCTCCATGGAGGTGGCCGCAGTCAGACGCGTCCCGCCCACCCCCGGTAGTGCCTCAGCACCGCCTTCAGCCGTAACGCGTAGTCCCAGCCCTCGTGGAAGGTCTCGAAGATGTGGATGAGCTGGGGTTCGGTGAGCCCGTAGAGGTGGGCCACAACCGCGTCCAGCTCGGCGATCATGTCGCCCCTCTCGTCCTCGGGCAACGGCCCCCACTCCACGCCCACCTTGCCCGCCCCCTCCGCGAACCGTTCATCCGGCGCCGCCAGTCGCCCGGCCAACGCCACCGTGCGCTGCCACAGCGGATCGTCGCGGGAAGGGCGGGGGATGGGGAAGGCATTCAGCACGTGGAAGTTCAGGTGCAACTCCACAAACCGACGCGCGTACCAGTCGAGAGGTATGGAACAGAGGACGCCCAGCACATACGCCTCGTCCATCCTATCGCCCCGAGGCCACAGCAAGTAAGGACTCGTGTTGGCGACGAAGACACGTGGGGGTGCAAGCGCAGCGATCATAGTCCGCTGGTTGTCCCACTTGGTCAGGTCCCTCAGCGCGATCCTCGCGCTGCGGCACGGGAGGGTCGCCGACTCCTGCAAGACCATCACGGGGGACTCGTTGAACGGTGAACGCTTGCTGCGTCCGCTGCTGAGCCGCTTCTGCTGCAGATGCGGGACGAGCTTCGCTGGGTCGGCCCAGCCGTAGTAGATGCCTGTATCGGGCTCCCACAGGCCAGACGACTCCCCCTTGTAGACAGGCCAGTAGCCGCACGGGCACTCGACGGTGTCTAGGTCCACCCAGCTCTTGTCGTTGGTAGCGTGGAGTTCGGTGTGGGGCCGTGCACGCCAGAGACCCTTGCGATTCAGGCCAAGGTTGGGCGCCGTACGCAGTTGGGCGAACACATCCACTGACTCGTCGCCGGGGAGCATAGGCAACGCTGCAGACTCCGTCCAGTCAAGGACCTCCTCGACCGGAAATGAGGGGGCCGGCCGGGAGCTCCCGGTTCGGAAGCGGTCGAGGCTAGCGTAGGGACCCCTTAGGGACACACGCGGCTTCCCGGGCGCTCCTCGCCCTATCGATGACCGGGCGACTGTGTACCTGTGTTCGGCTTCATCGAAGACCCAGCCCCCACGGTTCACCAGGAAGGTGAGGTCGCAGACACAGCCATTGCTCAGAGCTGCTCGCCGGAAGTCCTCCGACCCCTTCGTCGCGAAGGTCGAACGCGGAAGCATCACCCCCATCCGTCCGCCGTCGCACAGCAGTTGCCAGAAGCGCCAG
>VGFC01000652.1 GCA_016869045.1 Armatimonadota bacterium | reverse complement strand
GCACACCTCCGCCTCGGCGGGGTGGCCTTGCCTGTCCCTCACCGTTACGTCGAAACGCCCCGTCTCGCCGGGCCGGTACTCGCTCTTCTCCGAGTTCACCTCGACCTGCAGCAGCTTCTCGCTCGGCGGCACGAACAGCACGCGCTTCTGCTCGTAGACGTGCCCCTCGTCCACCAGCGCCACGAGCAGCGCCACCGAGGGCCGGAATTCCTCGACGATCGGCACCTCCAGGACCGTCGCTGAGCCGTTCAGGCGTACGACCTGCGAGGTCTGCCGCTGGCGGCCCCGGATGAGCACCAGCGCATCGGCGTTCTTCACCGGCGCGTTGATGAGGACGCGCGCGGTCTCGCCGACCTCGTAGATATCGCGCTCCGTCTCCAGCGTGAGGTTCGTATAGTCGAGGTTCTGGCCGTCGAAGTCGTGGTTCACCGCCCAGAACCTCGTCGTGGCCTTCGTCGGCTCGTCGCGCCGCGGGTCCTCGGCGCTTACCTCGATCTCAAACCAGCCCTCCCGGTCGGGGATGAAGGTCACGTGTGCGTTGCCGTCGGCATCCGTCAGGAATGTGAGCGGCTCATCGAGAGCGGCCTCCCGTTTCTCATAGCGTTCGATCCGCTTCTTGCCCTGCTCCTCGATCTCCCGCTCGCTGGGGATCAGCTTGTAGAGCATCAGCTTCCCGGCCGTCATGACCGGCTGATCGTTCGGGGTCAGCGCCCGGAGATCGACCGTGACCTTGTCACTCGCGTGGTAGAGCCGCTGCACGGTCCGGGGGTGGAGGTAGAAGCTCTGGTGAGTGACCTTGAGGCTCGCGGACCCGCTGACGGTATGGCGGCTCTCGTCAGTCACGTCCGCACTGATCGTGTACGCGTAGTCGCGCCCTTGGCACTTGTACGTCGCGAAGGTGATGACCGCCTCGCCCCTCTCATCCGTGTACGCAGTCGCCTGCCACACCGGCCCGCGGGGTTCCTCGGCCCGGAAGTCGTAGGCCGAGCGACCGTAGGCCTTCCACCGCGCGTACTCGTACGACCCCCAGTCGCCAAACAGCCACCCGTACCGGCTGGGGAAGTCGTAGGTCGGCCAGTAGTTCGCCGCCTTCACCGAGTACGAGATCTGTGCACCCGGCACGGGCTGGCCCCAGTAGTACTCCACCCGGATCGTCGCCTTCGCTTCCTCGCCGGGCAGCACGTCCGTCGAGGCCGACTCGATGGTGACCAGGAACTCCGGCTTCTTGTACTCCTCCACACGGAACGCGCCGCTGCTCCCGAGACCGTCCACGCCAACGTACACCTGATACTTGCCTAACGGCGGGTCGTCCGTGCCTACCTCGTACTCCCCGTGCAGTGTGCCGAACTCGTTGGTCACCAGTTCCGTGCGCAGCAGCTCCGCTCCCTTGGGGTCGCGGATCGCCACGTGGATTGTCGTGTTCGGCAGGTTGCCCAGCTTGCCGTCGGCCAGCCGCCGCAGAACCGCGGAGAAGTGCACCGTGTCACCCGGGCGGTAGACCGGCCGGTCCGTGTACACGTAGCCAACCAACGCGGGCTTGTCTTCCCATCGAGAGCGCCCGGCGGGAACGCCGAGCAGCGCGATCTGCCCCTCGTGCCGCACGAGCCCGCGCGCTCCGTCCAGATGGTCGCGCTCCCCCACTTCCGGCAGGTAGGCCCGCGCAATGCCGCTCGCATCAGTGACGCCGCCCGAGGTGAAGACGACCTTCCGCGTCCGCTCAGGCTTCGGGCCCTTGCCGTACGACTCGATGTCCACCCGCACATCCACCCGCGCGCCCGGCACCGCCAGGCCGGTCGTGCGGTCCACGACGTATGTCAGCAGCTCCCCGTCGGGGTTCTGCGTCTGGATCGCCACCAGGCTCGTAGCGTTGATGGAGCGTTGCGTCTCGGCCTTGCTGTCGCGGTCCCGGACGATCAGGACATACGTACCGGGGGCATTCAGCGGGAACTCCCCCTGGAGCGTAGACGGCTTGTGCCCCCGCCATTCCTCCACGTCCATCTGCCACTCGCTCAGGGGCTTGTCCGACGGCCCGGGTGTCTCCGGGTACGGGTGCCAGCGGTCGGTCTTCTCATCGAAGAACAGCGAGATCGCGTCCGCGCGGTAGAGCGCGAACCGCGCCTGCTTCACGTTCCGCGTCTGGAGGGAGTACTTCACCGGCTGGCCGGGGAGTTGGGTGTAGTTCAGACTGAGGCTCAGGGAGGGACTGACGATCTGCGCAATGCTGTGGCCGGCCTGCTTCGCCTCATGCGACTTCGGCCACCGGTCCACCAGGAACCGATACGCCTCCAAGGCCTTCGCATGCTCCTCCCGCTGGTTGAGATCCCCCGCGATGCGCGACTGCGCCGGGGGCG
>VGFC01000651.1 GCA_016869045.1 Armatimonadota bacterium | reverse complement strand
ACCATGAACAGGTCGCCGTTGCTCAGCCGCACGATGGCCGGCTCGTCGGCGCCCATGGGCTGGTCGGGGAGATCGACATCCTGGCCGGGAGTCCACGTCCGCCCGCGGTCCTCGGAGATCAGCACTCCGGCGCGCAGGTGCATCGCGCCCTCGTCGGTGACGGGCTTCCCCTCCTCCGCCGGCACATCCCAGCTCCAGCCCATCACCACCCGGTCGCCGTCCAGCCACACCGGCGCGTGGATGCAGCCGCAGACGTACTTGTGGGGCAGGGGAATCGCCTGCGGCGCGGACCATGTCCGGCCGCCGTCGTCGGTCATGGCGGCGAGGAACTCGCTGCGGGCGATGGCTCCGGGATGGTCGGGCGCATCGAGGACATGGGTGGCGATGACGGTGATCCGGTCACGATCCACGAGCAGGTTCGCGTCGGTGATGTAGCGCCCGCCGGGCAGGCCCATGACCTGCACGGGCTTGGCCCAGGTCCGCCCCGCGTCGCGCGTCCACTGCACCCAGATCGACCGGATGTCGTTCGAGTAGACGCAGTAGATGAGCTTGCCGTCCCAGGTGCCGAGCGTGGGAATCTCGATGCTGCCGGAAAGGCCGGACTTCAGTTCCGCGATGCCCAAGAAGGGCTCATCAGCCATGGCGCACCCCGCCAGCATCAGGATCGCGGCGCCTGCCGGAATCCGGGTACGCATGGGACCACCTCGGTAGCAGGTCGATCATTCGCTGCGCGGCGTTCGCTGTCGGGGTGCGGGCGGCCTTCTGGCGAAGGGCACAAGGTCCAATGCCCTCGCGGGCTGAACAGGACGTCTCGGTGGCCACTAGTCCGACGGAGGACCGGGATGCCTCGTGCAACACGTCGTGTCTGCGCGGTTGCTCTGTTCGCCCCGCTCTGCCTGATCGGCCAGGTGCTTTCGCAGCCGCCTGCTGAACTCACCCGCTACTGGGGCAACCTCGACGGGGAGTGGCGCTTCGCCATCGACCCGGACGAAGCCGGCGAGAAGGCGGGCTGGATGCAGGCGGGCTTCGACGACTCGGCGTGGCGCACGCTGAAGGCGCCGGGCTACTGGGAGGCGCAGGGCGTGACGGACACGCGTCCTGGCCAGCCGCCGAAGCCGAAGGACGGGATGCCCTACACCGACTATGACGGCGTCGCGTGGTACCGGAAGCACATCATCGTGCCGAGGGAGTGGGCGGGGCAGGAACTCGTGCTGCACTTGGGGAGCGTCGATGACTTCGACCGCACGTACGTCAACGGTGAGCTGGTCGGCGAGACTCCCCTAGACGTCCCGCAGGCCGTGAGCCTCGTCCGGGAGTACCGGATCGCGCCGGCGAGGGTGCGCTTCGGCGAGGAAAACGTCCTGGCCCTGCAGGTCCGCGACGGCGGCGGACCAGGGGGGCTGATGGGCCCGCTGCTAACGCTGCTGCCGGTCAGCATTGCGGAGGAACAGACCATGCTGCCCCAAGATGACCGCCCGTTTCCCGAGCGCTTCGCCGATCCCCCGGCGAGCTGCCGCATCCTGAAGATCGTGCACTCGCTGCCGGACAAGCCCCATGACCAGGACATGCTGTTCCGGAGTCTCATCTCCCAAGGGTTCGGCGGAGTGGTCTGCAACGTGTCCTTCACCGATTACCTCACCAGCGCGGAGAAGTGGGCCGCGCTCGTGCGCGGCGTGACGGAGGCGAAGAAGCTCGGCATGGCCCTGTGGGTCTACGACGAGAAGGGGTATCCCTCCGGTACGGCGGGCGGGCTCACGATGCAGGGCCATCCCGAGTGGGAGGCGCGGGGGCTGCTGATCGCCGAGGCGGACTCGAAGGGTGGCGCGGTGACGCTCGACCTGCCGCCCGGTCAGCTCGTCTCCGCCGCGGCCTACCCGGTGAAGGACGGGGTCATCGACACCAGCGCCGCCGTGGACTTGGCGGGCAGCGTCCGCGACGGCAAGCTCACCTGGGAGGCGCTGCAGGGCCAGTGGCGCGTCATGGCGATCACGGAGGACTTCCTGTACGAGGGCACGCATGCCTCGATGAGCCTGGCCGACAAGCTGCACTACATCAACCTGCTCGATCCCGCGCCGACGAAGCGCTTCACCGAGCTAACCTACGGCGGCTACGCGAAGCACCTGGGGAACGACCTCGGCAAGTACTTCATCGCGAGCTTCACCGATGAGCCCTCGCTGATGAGCTACTTTATGCGGCGGATGCCCTACAAGGTCCTACCCTGGTCGCCGAACCTGGCCGAGGAGTTCCAGCGCCGCCGGGGGCGGGCGCTGGCGCCGCTCATCCCTGCGCTCATCACCGACGCCGGGCCCGACACCGCGAAGGCGCGCCACGACTTCTGGCTGACCGTCGGCGAACTG
>VGFC01000650.1 GCA_016869045.1 Armatimonadota bacterium | reverse complement strand
GCCCTCGGATGAAGGCGGCTACGAGATCGGCAAGGTTACCGAACGCTTCGAGGCGCTGCACATTGAGGTCGTGCGCACCGAGGGCCGCGTCTGCGCGAGCGATGAGGAGATTGTGCGGGCGACCCTCGCGAACGACATCCTCATCGCGCGCACGGAGCTGCGCGATCCGCAGAGCGGGCTGGAGGCGACGCTCGAGTACCCGGTCAAGACGATGAATGTGCGCGAGGAGGGGAGCGTCTACCAGGTGGATACCGGACCGGTCGTCTTCCCGGACCTCTCACCGCCCGGCAGAGAGGGCATTGAGCGCTTGACGCTCGCCTTCGTCGCCTTCAACCGCGCGGAGAGCGCGGAGTTCGTGCTGCAAGTGCCGACCGCGGTGGGCGCGGGAACCGACGTCCGGACGCCGCATTACTCGGAAGTGCGGAAGGTCGCAACGAGGAACGAGATCATCGTCGTGAAAGGCTGAACTGCGACCCAAGGGAGGGTTCTGTTGTCGATGACCGATCGCGAGCGCTTCGTCAACTGCGTGTTGGGAGAACCGGTGGACCGCGTACCGTACTGCCTGTTCTGGGGGCCGTGGGGGAGGGCGTGGGCGAGATGGGAGCGAGAGGGCAAGCCGGCGGACGTAACCGATCACCGCAGCTTCGCGCGGCCCGATGCGCCGCCGGCCGCCTTGCCGGTGAACCTGGGGCCGTGCCCGCCCATCGAGCGCCGGGTGATCGAGGAGGACGCCGACTACGTCACCTTCACGGACGGTTGGGGCATCGTGCGGCGCGACTACAAGCACGGGGAGTCGATGTCGGAGTTCCTGAAGTTCCCTATCTCCGGGTGGGATGACTGGCGCCGGTTCAAGGCGGAGCGGCTCGACCCCAAGCACCCACAGCGCCTCGCGGGCCCGTGGCGAGAAGCCGGGCGGGACTGGATGGAGCGGGGCATACCGATCCAGCTCGGCCACTTCCCCGACTGCACGGTGTACGGCGGCCTGCGCTGGCTGCTCGGCGACGAGGAGTGCCTGCTCGCGTTCTACACGGAGCCCGACCTCGTGCGGGAGATCATGAACCACCTGACCGAGGTCTTCATCACCGTGTTCAGCGAGGTGGTGAAGGAGGTGCGCGTGGATGTCATCCACATCTGGGAGGACATGTGCGGGAGGCAGGGGCCGCTGATCTCACCGACCCACTGGCGCGAGTTCATGGGACCGTGCTACCGGCGTATCAAGGAGTTCGCGGTGGACCACGACATCCCGGTCCTCTCGGTCGATACGGACGGCAAGCCGGATGACATCGTGCCGCCGATGATGGAGGCGGGAGTGAACTACCTCTGGCCGATGGAGGTCGCCGCGGGGTGCGATGTGAACGACTACCGCGAGCGCTTCCCCGACCTGGCCCTGATGGGCGGAATCGACAAGCGCGCGCTCGCCAAGGACCCCGCCGCCATCGATGCCGAGTTGGACCGCGTTTGGCCGGCGGTCCTGAAGGGGCGCTACATCCCCGAGCTGGATCACCTGATCCCCGACGATGTGTCCTGGGACAACTACCGCTACTACTGCGAGGCGCTGAGAGCGAGGGTGATGGGTGATCGGTGATGGGACTCCTTCTCCTCATGGCGCTTCTCCTGAGCCATCCGACTGCCCGTGCTGACGAGCTGAAGCGCGAGACCGTTGCCGTGTCGGCGGACGGGCGAGGCTTCGTGGTGCAGCCATCGGGGCAGCCCTTCGTGCCCTGGGGCTTCAACTACGATCACGAGCGCGGGGGCCGGCTGCTGGAGGACTACTGGGAGACGGAGTGGGAGGCGGTCGCCAAGGACTTCCGCGAGATGAAGGCGCTCGGCGCCAACGTGGCGCGCGTGAGCCTGCAATTCGGCAAGTTCATGCAGGGGCCGCGCGAGCCCAATCGGCGGGCCCTGCGGCGCCTGGGGAAGCTGCTGAACCTCGCGGAGGAGGTCGGCCTGCGGCTCGATCTGACCGGCCTCGGATGCTATGAGAAGGCGGCCGTGCCCGCGTGGTATGACGCACTCGATGAGCAGCAGCGCTGGGCGGCGCAGGCGGAGTTCTGGGAGGCGGTTGCCCGGAGGTGCGCGGGAAGCCCGGCGGTCTTCTGCTATGACCTGATGAACGAACCGGTCGTGGCGGGTGCGCCGCGGGCCGCGGGCGACTGGCTCGGGCCACCCTTCGCCGGGAAGTGCTACGTGCAGTTCATCACGCTCGACGCGACGGGGCGCGTACCGCATGAGGTCGCGCGAGACTGGATTCGCAGGCTGACGACCGCCATTCGGCGGCACGACCGCCGCCACCTCATCACGGTGGGCCTCGTGGAGTGGAGCCTCGACAGGCCCGGCCTGCGCTCGGGGTTCGTGCCGGACAAGATC
>VGFC01000649.1 GCA_016869045.1 Armatimonadota bacterium | reverse complement strand
CACGGCATGGGGCGTGATGAATCACGCCCCTACGCGCGGGCGCGATGAATCGCGCCCCTACATGACGGCGACATACGGTCCTTTGTAACGTACGGGCGCGATTCACCGCGCCCAGTCGTGTAAGGGCGCCATTCATGGCGCCCGGCCACCCTTCTCGTACACGCTCTAAGGCGGTGCTCGGACCTAACGCGGCAGGGCGATGAGCTCGTGGACCTTCAGCGAGAAGAACTCGTGGCTGTAGACGGGCCTCAGCACGAGTGAGGTGTCGGCGCCGTGGTCGGTGCCGGCGATCGAGATGACCTCCCGGCCCATGTCGAGCAGACCGGCATCCGCCGCCATCATCATGCACTCGACCGCGACCTTCGTGCCCTGGCTGAAGGTGTAGTAGGTGTGCGCGATGAGCTGCTGAGGCGGCAGCACGCCGAACTGATCGCGGAGCGCGCTGTCCACGGCGCCCATCAGCGTGTGAGGGCACGTGAGCAAGACCACGCCGCGCTCCTGCGCCTGCCGGGCCAGCTCAGGATCCACGCCGACGTACTTCTTCCACAGGCCGTGCTGCAGCGTCACTCCCACGATCTTCGTGCCCGCGGGGAAGGCGTCCGCCGCGAGCAGCGCCGTCTTGCCGGTGCTCGTCGCGACAACGACCTGGCTGATCCCGAGGTCGATGGCGCGTTGAGCGCTCGCCCGAAGTGTAGGCGCCGTGTTGTTGGGGCCTGGGTCATCGAAGTAGAGGACGGTCTTCTCCATGGTGTTCGCCTCCTGACCGGCCGCCGGATGGTCTCAGACTGTGCGTGCAGGCAGCCTCGCCGCGAGGCCGCGCGCGGCCTTCGCGCCGCGTGCAAGTTCCTCGCGGATCGTCACGCGCCGCATCGCGTCGCCCGGCTGGTCGGTCAGCTCCAGCAGCACGCAGCCCGGGTAGTCGATCTCCGTCAGCGCGGCGACCACGTCGTCCCAGTCGATGGCGCCGTCGCCCGGAGGCATGTGGTCGTCGTGTTGGCCGCGGTTGTCCTGCAAGTGCGTGGTGATCAGCCGGCTGCCGGCCATCCGCAGCGCCCTGCCTGGTCCCAGGTCCCCCAGCGCAGCATGGCCCGTGTCCACGCAGACCCCCGCCCTGTCCGACCCGAGCAGGTCCACCAGCGCGACAACGTACTCCATGCTCGCCAGCGTCTGCATGTTCTCCAGCGCAAAGCGCACGCCGGGCGCCGCGAGACCGGCCAGCAACTCGGTCTCGATCCTCAGGCGTTCGTGGTCCTCGTCGCGGTCGAGGCGTTGGCCGTCGGGGTGATGGACGATGATCGGCACGCCGAGGGCCTGTGCGTTGCGCGTGGCGACGCGAAGCACCGCGGCCGTGCTGCGCCGCCCCTCATCGGTCGTGACGTCGCCGCCCGCCCAGGCGTGGAGGGACCAGGGGATCAGGCCGATGCGCGCGGTCATCTCGCGGACGGCCTCGCACTCCTCCACGCTCCAGTGGCAGGCGTGCGAGTACTCGATCGCATCGTGCCCGATCTCCCTCAGGAACTCGAGGGAGCGCTCGGTGATCGCCAGAGAGTAATCGTCTCCGCCCCGGACCTCCAGGACCGGGTCGATGACATTGCAGCCGAAGATGCGCCCGTTGGGTGCGGGCATGGGGAACCTCCCGGCAGCGGTGAGGAGTGAGTGTTGAGGAGAGGAGTGAGAGACGGCAGCGGCATAGCCCAGCTGCCGTCAGCTCTCCTGTAACTTGCGCCAGTCGGCGAGGAAGCCCTCCAAGCCGATGTCAGTGAGCGGGTGGTCGTACATCCGCTTCAGCACGGCGAACGGCAGGGTCGCGATGTGCGCACCCATCAGGGCCGCTTGCGTCACATGGAGAGTATCACGGATGCTGGCGGTAATGACCTGGGTCGCGATGCCGTAGTTGGCGTAGATGTCCACGATGTCCTCGACGACCCGCATCCCATCCTCGTTGCGGTCCTCAAGGCGGCCGACGAAGGGGGACACGTACGTCGCGCCCGCCTTCGCCGCAAGCAGGGCCTGCGCCGGCGAGAAGCAGAGCGTCACGTTCGTCCGGATGCCCTCACCGGAGAGGACCTTCACGGCCTTCAGGCCCTCCGGGATGAGAGGGATCTTCACGACGACATTCGGCGCCCAACTTGCGATCTCATGGGCCTCGGGGATAAGCTTCTCGGCGGTCGTGGTCACGGTCTCCGCGCTCACGGGGCCCGGGTGGATGATCGAGCAGATCTCCTGGATGACGCCCTTGAAGTCCTTGTGGCCTTCCTTCGCGATGAGGGTCGGGTTGGTCGTGGCCCCATCGATGACGCCCCACGACTGGGCCGTCCGTATCTCTTCCAGGTTGCCCGTGTCGATCCACAGTTGCATGGGCGCCCCTCCGTTC
>VGFC01000648.1 GCA_016869045.1 Armatimonadota bacterium | reverse complement strand
CTGAAGCCGGACAACGAGACCGATCGCACGCTGCCGATGGAGTTCGAGCTGCTGGCCGTGGCGATCGACCTGGAGTGGGAGTGGTGGGAATGGTGGGAGGACCTTGCGCGAAGCGACATGACCGGCGAGGGCGTGGGAATGCCCCACTGCCCCGGAGTGTACGAGGTGAAGGCCTACGGAGAGGACCGCCTGCTATACATCGGCCGCGCTTCGAATCTGGAGATGCGGGTCAAGCACGGCCTGGTGAAGGGCAGTTCGGTCCATCCGGCCGGGAACAAGATTCGCAGGAACGAGGACCTCTCGCGCCTGTGCGTTCGCTGGGCAACCACCGATAGGCCCGCCGCCGCCGAGGAGGAGCTGCTCCGACGGCACATGCTGCGGTTCGGCGCCCCGCCGAAGTACACCATCCGCACGTAGGACGGCGTGGACGGCGATAACCACGAAAGACACGAGATACACGAAGGGGGAGCGGCAAGGCTCACGGCGAACCCCGAGACTCCAAACCCCGAACGCCGAACTCCAAACCTCTCCGTGCCGTTACTTCAGCGGCAGCTGCACCTCGATGACTTCCGGCGCCTGGTCGGAGATGCCCTGGACGACCATGCAGGGGTACCCGTTGATGTCGAGGCCCTGGGCCATGGTCCATTGCCAGAGGCGCATGAAGGTCTGCTGCGCCTCGGCCAGGGGGCCCTTGTGGAAGGTGTAGGCGACCTTCTCGGCCTTGACCGGTAGGAGCTGGAAGTCGCGCTCCGCCTTGAGTTCTGCGTCCGTGGGCTGCTCGGCGATGAACAGCTGCAGAACGAAGGGGATCGTCTCGCCGGGCGGGCCGGCCATGCTGAACTGCACAATGGCCCGGGCCTTGCCGGTGAGGGTGAAGCCAGCGGCCCTGCTCGCATCGCGGAGCAGCGCCAATCGGTCGGCCACCAGGCGCTCGCCCTGCGCCGTGTCGGCGACGGGCACGTCAACCTCCATCGAGGTCACGAAGCCCGGCTCCGTCGTCTTCGTGCCCGTCTGCATCTGCCGCTCCTGCGCCATCGCCCCACTCGCCACCAACACACCCAACGGAACAAGCCCAAAGAGCTTTCTCATTCTACGCCTCCCGTAGTCGTTGTCGTCGCCGTTCTCCGGAACTCCGCATCTCCGGAACTCCGCAACTCCGCATCTCCCGCCGTCCTCACTGCCAGAACATGTAGCTGGGGATGCTCATCGCGATGCTGACGATGTTGAGGATGCTGCCCACGACGAACTGCCCCAAGATAAGACCGAGGAAGAAGGGAATGGTCTTGCGCAGGAGCTTGAAGGTGCCGTAGCGGACCAGGACGACCTTCAGGATCCACGCGATCATCAGCGGCATCCAGACGAGGTTCATCTCCCAGCTGCCGGAGATGGCATAGCCGAGCGGATGGAAGGGCCAGTTGGCGAAGCGCAGGCGCATGGTCTCCAGGGCGAAGGTGAAGACGAGGCCGACGCCGATGGCGCCGGTGGCCATCCAGGTCGGCGGCTGGTCCACGCCCATCCACGAGGCGAGGCGGTTGAAGGTCTCGGCGCCGAAGCTCATGCGCGACTTGGCGCGGGCGCCAAAGCTGTACATGAGTTGGAGCATGGCCCAGAAGCCGGAGAGGATGCCGACGAGGATCGCGACGACCTGGGCGAGCACCTGCGGCTTGAGGGGGCTCTCGGTGCGGTCGGCGAGCTTGTAGCCCTCCATCATGAAGGGCTGCGGGTGGTTGCGGTAGGCGCGGTTGAACCAGAAGTACAGCGACATGACGGTGAGGTCCTTGTCGCTGAAGGCGCGGGTGCCGCCGACGATGGGCATGATCGTATCGGGCCCGATGAAGTGCAGGTCATGGACGGGCGCGCCGAACTGCGCTCTCATGCGGGTGATCGACACGGACAGCCCGTAGTAGATGACGAAGAAGACGATGGCGACCCAGACCTGCATGCCCGCCACCGAGCTGAACCAGATGAGCCCGATGAAGGCGGCCGCGCCGATGAGCAACGAGACACGGTAGCTCAGGGGCTCGCGGCTGTCATCCAGCAATGTGTCATCGGCATCGGCGATGGTCGTACGCGCACTCGCCCCCAACACCGACCGCCGGAAGAGCCCCGACAGGAACTTGCGGCTGGTCCACAGGCCGTACAGGCAGAACATCGCATACGCGCCGAAGGCCTGCTCGCTGATGAACGGGAACCGCGGGATGTCCGTCAACCCCATCGCCACCGATGCGATCCGCTCCACCTTCCAGAACAGATAGAAGAACCAGCACGAGAAGAGGAAGTCGGTGGGCATGAGGACGCCCATGCCGATCATGAAGGGGTAGAAGGAGCGGGGCGTCCAGCCGATGGCGTTCCAGGGGCGGGCGGTGAAGTAGACGG
>VGFC01000647.1 GCA_016869045.1 Armatimonadota bacterium | reverse complement strand
GTCCTCAAGGAGAACGGAGGCTACATCTTCCGGGAGGACCACTCCATCCCCGACAGCGTCAGCCTCGACAACTACCGCCGCATCGTGCAGATCGCGAAGGAGTACGGGTCGTACGAGTGAAAGCGTGCGCGGGCGCCATTCAGGGCGCCCACCCTTCTCATACAGGCTCTGAACGGTCGGAGGGCATCCAATGGGAATGCCTGTGTATATGCACCCGGTAGTCTCGCTGGGCTCCGCCCTTCTCGTCGCTGCAGCGCCAACTAGGGGGGTGGCCGACGTGAAGTACCTGACCGACCTGAGTCTGTGCAAGCCCGCCTCCGCTCTCAGGACCTCCCCGCGGGAGGGCTGCTGGCAGCTCATCCCCTACGAGACTGTGGACGACCCGAACATGAAGGCCGGGACGATGGTCGGGGCGGCCTCCTACGTCGAGGCGCCCGACATCACGCTTCCGCTCGGCCTCTCGGGATGGCACGCCGTCTACCTCGGCTTCTGGAATCCCTACCATGCCTACGACGGCGGCACGACGATCAAGGCCAGGCTCACCGGCGACCCGGGCTTCGTCCGCATCAAGGAGCCCGAGCCGCGCCTCGAGTATGAGATGAAGGGGTCGCGCTACGTCAGCCACACCTCCCTGAAGGAGGTCTTCCTGACGAACGCCGACCTCACCGGCCGCGACCTGGTGCTCGGCAAAGTCTGTGGGCCGTTCGGCGAGAAGCTCTACGTCGCGTACGTGAAACTGGTTCCCTTGAGCCCCGAGGAAGTCACCGCGCTCCAAGCCCAGCGCGCGCAGACGGACGCCCGGACCCTCGTGGGAAGCATCGACGGCATCAGCTACTTCTGGGGCAACGAGTATCGCAAGCCGGAACACCTCCTCGAACTCGTCGAGCCGTTCCGCAACTCGCAGGTCGGCAAGATCATCTGGGCCGTCAACTACGGCGAGACCACCAACTACCCCTCCACGGTCGGCACACTCTGGCGGGCGCCCGGCGAGCCGGCCATCGAGCAGTCCACCAACGCGTACGTCAAGGGCGAGAAGGTCGCCGGGCAGAGCCTGACGAGCTACCTGGAGCGGGGCATCGTCCCCGAAGAGGTCGTCGGCCAACGCCTCCACGAGATGGGCGTGCAGTTCGACATCATGTTCCGGCTCGGGATCGCGGGCTTCGACCTGCTGCCCCCGAGACGGGGAGCCAAACCGAAGGGCTTCCTCGCCTCACACCCCGAGTGTCGCATGGCCCTGGCGGACGGCACGCGGGTGGAGAAGGCGAGCTACGCCTACCCCCCGGTGCGCGCGTTCATGCTGTCGCTGATCGAGGAGGCGGCCAAGCGGTTCGACGTGGACGGCGTGTGCCTCTGCTTCGTCCGCGGGCCCGAGTTCCTCGGTTACGACCCGCCGGTCCTCGAGGCCTTCCGCCTGCGGTACGGTGAGGACGCCACCGCGGTGGGCTTCGACGATCCCCGACTGCGCACCGTCCGCAGCGAGTTCCTTACGCGCTTCGTGCACGACGTGCGGAGGGTCGTAACCGAGGTCGGACGCACGAAGGGGAAGCAGCTCACCGTATCGGCCTGGGTATATGGGAGCGCGAACCAGAACCTCGACTATGGCTTCGACGTGGTGACCTGGATCAACGAGGGCCTGCTGGACAGCGTCATCGGCGCCAACGATCCGGAGATCGCCGCCGCGGCCCAGGCCCATGCCTGCCGCCTCACGTCGGCGGTCTGGGACATCGACGGCAGCGCTGACACGGCCGAGGGACGAAGCCGCGACAGCCGGGAGGTCCGCGATCGCGCGCAAGACGTGTCGATCAGGCTCACGACCGTGGGCGGGATCGACGTCGGCCAGGGCTACTGGGACACGGCCTTCTCCGGCGGATAGCGCCCGACCCGCGGGCGGGTTCACCGCCCCCACTCGTCGAGCATCACGATCTCGTCCATCGCCAGACGGCTCTTCTCTCGCGGCTGGTCGGCCGGATAGCCGAGGGGCATGAGTTCGATCACGCGCACGTCGTCGGTCTCTGGGATTCCGCAGATCGCCTTGGCGGCGGCCTCGTCGAAGGCGCCAATCCAGCACGTGCCCAGGCCCTCCTCGACGGCCTGCAGCGCGATGTGCTCCAGAGCGATGGCCACGTCGATTGGGTAGCAGGGCTGGCCGCAGCGCATGATTCGACCATCGTGCTTCGCGCAGGCGACGATGACGACTGGCGCCTGGCCGACGAACGCCTGGCCGCTCGCGGCCTCGACGAGCCGGGCGCGCTTGTCGGGGTCGCGGACGATGACGAAGCGCCACTCCTGGCGATTGCTGGCCGAGGGCGCGAGGCGCGCAGCCTCGAGGATGCGGTCGAGCTTCTCCTGCTCGATGGGCCGGTCCTGATAGGCGCGGACCGAAT
>VGFC01000646.1 GCA_016869045.1 Armatimonadota bacterium | reverse complement strand
AGCAGGCCAACCGCAAGTCGGCGGAGACCGCGAAGGCGGAGGCGCTGCTGAAGGTACTGGCGGATTCGGTCGCCATCAACCAGCGCGGGGCGCCGGATGGGTACGACGCGGGGAAGACGAAGGAGGAAGTGGTGAGGGCGATGGAGGGGATGATGTAGACGGATGTGTTGACAGGATTGTATACAGGATTGTATGCTGAGGCGTAGACAGGAGGTGAAGGCCATGGCGGGCACGATGGTGCGGGTCGATCATCAGCTGCGAGACGACCTCAAGGACACAGCGGCACACACCGGACAGTCGATTGCGGACGTGATACGGCACTCACTCGAGCTGTACCGGGCGGAACTCTTCTTCGACGAGGTCGATGCCGCGTACGCGCGGCTACAGGCAGACCCGGAGGCGTGGGCGGAGGAACTAGAGGAGCGACGGCTGTCAGAGAACACGATCACGGACGACCTGGAGGATGACGAATGGACGGAGTGACCGCTCTCCGAGGCGAGGTGTGGTACTCGGACTGGGGCCACCCGGTCGGCCACGAACAGGGCGGCTTGCGCCCCGCGCTGATCGTCTCGCACGACCGGTGGAACCGCGGTCCCGCCCGCCTGGTGATAGCCCTGCCGCTCACCTCGAAGGACAAGAGACTACCCCACCACGTGCGGATAGACCCACCGGAGGCCGGGCTGACGAAGACGGGTTTCGTGAAGTGCGAGGACATCCGCTCGATCTCTACCTTGCGGCTGCTCAGGAAGGTTGGGGTGGTTACGCCCGCTACGTTCGCAGCTGTCCAGGACCGACTGCGGCAGCTGCTGGCCCTGTGGGTGACTCAGCCAAGCACGGGAGGCGATGCTGGTGACTCTCCGTCTCCCTCGTGACCGCCCCAAGCGCCTCTCTCACCGCACGACCGGCGTCCTGGGACGCCTCCGTCGCTGGTGGTTCCTGCACCGGACCGACCAAGCGTACGCGCGACTGCGGTCTGACCCGCAGGCCTGGGCCGAGGAGCTTGAGGAGCGGCGGTTCTGGGACGCTGTCGTGGCGAGCAGGCCGGACGCAGAGGGATGGTAGCGGATGCGAGCGTCCACGTCTCGAGCTGACCGTTGGCCGCCATTGCTCCGCCCGGTTGTGCGCTTGGTCGTGCGGGTCCGGCGCTGGTGGTTCATGCGACGGTTCAATGCGGCCTATGCCCGTCTCCGCGCTGACCCCGTCGCCTGGGCCGAGGAACTCGAGGAGAGGCGGCTGTTCGAGAACACGCTGATGGATGGGTTGGAGGATGACCCCTGGCCGCGAGAGGACATCGATCAGTGGATGCGGGAGCCCCCGCGAAGGGATGGTGGCCGTAGGTGAGACCGGATGATCTCGTGGCACGCCTCGATGAGCTGATTGAGGCCGCCGACAAGGTCGGGGATACGCGGTACGAGACGATGGGGCGCGCGGGCGTCGACATCTCCGCGTTCACCGAGTGGGCCACGTCAGCCCTCCACGTACTGCGTTTGGCCCTTGGGGAGAGGTCGGACCATTACGGGTCCTTCAAGCAGCGCTCCGACAGCTTCCGCTACGAGTTTGACATCTTCAGGCACTGCCTCGGTGTGGTGAAGGCTGCCCGTAGCGATCTGGCCGCAGGGCTCCTGACCAGCATGCAGGAGCTTGCCGCGGCGGAGGTGTTCGACGAACTCATCGACGTTGCCGCGTACGTGCACAAGCAGGGGCATCACCTCTCTGCGGGAGCGATCGCCGGGGCGGTGCTCGAGGACAGTCTCCGCAAGCTCTGCGTGAAGCACAACGTGCAATGGTCGCCGCCGAGCGCGATCAGCAAGCTCAACACGGAGCTCTACAAGGTCGGCGTGTATGGCAAACCTGTGCACGGCCAGGTCGAGGCCTGGGGGAAGCTCAGGAACGCCATCGATCACCATGACTTTACAGACACGAGCGAGATCGACCGCAACGACGTGAAGCGGATGGTCGACGGGGTCAGGGACTTCGTCGCCAAGTACCTGACCTGAGGGCACGCCCGAGGCATGCTCGCCGCCGGGTCTGGTCTCAGAGCGTGTATGAGAAGCACGGCATCGGGCGTGGTGAACCACGCCCCTACGGTCGGGCACGATGAATCGTGCCCCTACATGACGGCGATGTACGGTCGTTTGTGGCGTAGGGGCACGATTCAGATTGCGTTGAGAAAGTGCCCCTACGGACGAGTCGGTTGGTTAGGCACGGGCCGGACAGGCCCGGATCGGGTCAGGTCGGTTGGGTCCGGCGTCCGAGCGCCGGGGTCGCGGAGGCCGCCGCAAGTGGTGGCCACGGCAGCCAGGACGGCGGCGAGCCACGGGAGCGCGCGACAGAGGACGCCCAAAAGGTGCGCCTGGTGCCATTTCACGAGCTTCTTGAGATTGATGGCGATCG
>VGFC01000645.1 GCA_016869045.1 Armatimonadota bacterium | reverse complement strand
TGATCAACTCCACGAACGGCAACAGGTACTGCCCCTCCCGCACCAGGAACTCCGTCAGAGCCTTCCTGTCCCGCGTCTCAGCAATCTGGTATACTCGTCCCACGGCGGTTCTCTCCCTTCGGTTTGGGCTTCCTGGGCGCCATCTTACCAGATCGCGCCCGAGAGAACCGCCGCTCCTTCCTCCTTCACTTTCAACTACGGATGGGACAGGCTCGCAGGGGTAGATGATCCAATGGACAGCATCATCGCAAGGCAGCGCAAACACTATGCGGAAACCGCGCAGTCCTACCGAGCCTGGTCGAGTAGCTCAGCCATTCGGCTTTCGCCCTCACAGATCCGAGCGTGCGGCTTTCCCGCACTCGGCTCTTCTTGAGGGTTACCCCAGAGCGGCGCGTGCGGGTCGCCAGGGGTGAGTGATCGTCGGACGGGGCAAAGGGAAGCGCTCTTCGAGCAGTTGGGTGAACCGGCTCCAGGTGAGCGTACGGCGTCGCTCCCGTCGTTGGAGCACCCGGAACCACAGCCGCCGGACTTCCCAGCAGAAGTTACTCATGGCTCGGAAGTTGCTCGGCAGTCCGTAGTAGGCGTAGTGTCCTCGGAGCACGCTGCACAGCCACCGATGCTGCACGGCTATCGGGGTGTGCATCCGTCGTTTCGCCGTACTGCGGAGTTCCTGTAGCTTGCGTGTGATCCGCTGGCTCTGCGTCTTGCGCTTCACCACGAACCGTCCGTCCCGGGTCCACCCACAGTAGTGGGTGAAGCCCAGGAAATGGAAGGTCTCAGGCCGCCGTTGCCCCTGACGCGCCCGACGGAGTGCCGGCAACCGGCCAAACTCAATCAGGCGTGTCTTGGTCTCGTGGAGCGTCAGGCCAAACTTACCCAGCCGCTCCTTGAGTCCCACCAACATCTCCTCCGCGTCCGACGGGTACTGGAAACCAATCACGAAGTCGTCAGCATAGCGCACGACCACGACCTGCCCGCGCGCCTGCCGGCATCGCCAGAGATGGACCCAGTTGTCGAGCGCGTAGTGCAGGAAGATGTTGGCGAGCAAGGGGCTGATGGTCGCCCCTTGCGGTGTCCCTGCCTCCGTCCGACTCCACTCCCCGCTCTCCAAGACCCCGGCCTGGAGCCACTGCCGAATGAGCCGCAGGACTCGTCGGTCGGCAATCCTGACCGCGAGCATCCGCAGCATCCACTCGTGGTCCACCGAGTCAAAGAAGCTGCGGATGTCCGCATCGAGCACCCAGTTTACGCCTTGCGCCATGAAGGCCGTGTGCAAGACCTCCAGCGCCTGATGCGCACTGCGGCCCGGTCGAAACCCATAGGAGAAGTCCCGGAAATCGACCTCATAGATGGCCGCCAGCAGTTCGGCAACCGCGCTCTGGACCACCTTGTCCTCGAGAGCCGGAATGCCCAGGGGCCGTTGGCCCCCATCGGCCTTGGGGATGTAGACGCGCCGTACCGCTTGCGGCCGGTACCGGCCCGTATGCACTCGCTCGCACAGGTCCTGGAGATTCGCTTCCAGGTCCTGTTCGTAGCTTGTGACGGTCTCCCCATCCGCGCCGGCGCTGGCTGTGCGCTTCAGCCGCCCAAAGGCCCGCCGAAGGCTTGCCACGTCCACATGATGCAGCAACGCCGTGAACTGGGTCTGGCGGCTCCGCCGAGCCGCCTGGTTCACCCGCACGAGGTTGGGCGGCAAAGCTCCCCGGCTCTGCGTCCGGACTCTGGCCCCCTCGCTTGGGATCCCCCCAAGCCGGTCCCTTCCCTCCATCACCTCGTCTCCTTCGGTGATCTCAGCGGTACTATGAACCGGTCCGACTCCCGACCTCAGCTCGACAGGGGGCTCCGGTTCTCCCTTGCCCCCTGCCCCCACCGGCGACCAACCCGGTGGACCCGGTCGGGCCTCCTGGGTTCCGTTGGTGACCTTTCGGACGTGATGCGGTCCACGACCCCGGCGGAGCGACACCGTCTCGCCTGGCGACGGTGCACATGCTGCCTTCGTTGATGGGAAGCAACTCGGCCTCCGCGAGCTTCTACCTTTCGAGGCTCACGACCCGCACCCCGCACGACCCCAGTCTACGCTTCAGACCTGCCGTTACCGCCAGGCCTGCAAGACTCGGTTCCGGCCTGCCCGCTACGGCGTTGGCCGGACGGGACTCTCACCCGATGTCACCTCCAGCTTAGCCCAGCGCACTCCCATCCGTAGTTGAAAGTGAAGGAGGAAGGAGCGGCGGTTCTCTCGGGCGCGATCTGGTAAGATGGCGCCCAGGAAGCCCAAACCGAAGGGAGAGAACCGCCGTGGGACGAGTATACCAGATTGCTGAGACGCGGGACAGGAAGGCTCTGACGGAGTTCCTGGTGCGGGAGGGGCAGTACCTGTTGCCGTTCGTGGAGTTGATCA
>VGFC01000644.1 GCA_016869045.1 Armatimonadota bacterium | reverse complement strand
AGGACGCGGTCACGATGAACACCTCCTTCGAGGGCCACAACCTCGACCTCGCGCTGCCTAAGGCGCGCCTCGACACGGAGGTCGAGGCCGCGGGCGCGACGGCCCTCGGTCAGGCCGGGGAGACACCGGCGCTGCTCGTCAACCGCGTCGGCTCAGGCCGGGCGATCCTGCTCAACTTCCAGCTCCTCGCCGCCAAGGCGCAAGGCCCCGATGCCGACGCGGTCCGGGCGCTCCTGCGGTTCCTGTATGACCTCGCCGGGGCCCAAAGCCCGGTGAAGATCGCCGCACCCGGCGGTGGCGCGCTGCCACTGACCGAGAGCCGCATCTGGCGCGACGGCGATGCGCTGGTCTTCGGCCTCTGGCGGCGCATGGAGAACGAGTGGTTCAGCCCGCGGACCGGCACCACGGGCGGGGAGCAGGTGCCGGTGCGGATCGACCTGCCGAAGCCGCTCCACGTCTACGACCTCCGCGCGCAGAAGCACCTCGGCGCGGTCGGCAAGATCGACACGAAGCTCCGCTGGGGTCGCGCGAGCTTCTTCCTCGCGCTCCCCTACGCCATCCCGCCGCCGAAGGTCGCTCTCTCCACGAAGCGCCCGGCGGCCGGGCAGCCCGTGACCGCCTCCATCAGCCTGGCGGTGCCCGCGGGCGCGAAGGAGCGGCTCGCGGTGTGGGTTGAGGTGACGGACCCCGCCGGCAGCCGACCGTTCTGGGGGCAGCAAGTCGTCATCCTGGAAGGCGGCAAGGGCCAGGTGCAGGTGCCCACCGCCTACAACGCAACGCCCGGCGACTGGCATGTGACGGTGACCGAGTTGTTCAGCCGCCAGTCGGCCCAGGCAACCTGGACTGTCGGATCGGGGGCCTAACGATGAGACGGCATCCGTTGGCTCTAGCGATGGGGTTGCTGGCCCTCAGCGCCGCGCTCTGCGCCCAGACGCCGGAGGGCGTGAAGGTCATCGACGGCGGCGCACAGATGAACGCCGCGACCTGGGAGTGCACTGCCGGCCACCAGGTTCAGAAGCACCGTGTCACCCTTGACTCCGGGGTCGTCCGCTACACGTTCCTCGCTTCCGGCTGCCAGGACCCCTCCCACGAGGGCAAGCACCCCTGCGCCGAGGGGAACTTCGGCATGCCCGACCCGGTGAGCGCGAACTGGTACTGGGGCGGCTTCTTCCGCGTGCTGGTGAACGGGGCCGACGCCACCGTCTGCGACATCAAGGACCTCCGCGTCACCGAACACGACAACCGCGGGGCCTTCCAGATCGTGTGGGCTCATCCCGACGCCGAGGTGGGCCTGCGCCTGATGGTGCTGCCCGGCGGCAACCACGTACTCGCCCTGCTCGTCTGGCACCCGAGGGAGGGCAAGACGGTCACCTCCGTGAGGGTCCAGCTCACCTGCTATCCGAGCTTCTTCACCGCCGCCCGCAACCGCAAGGGCGAGCGCCACTGCCGCACGCCCCGCATCGATGATACCGAACCGAACACGCTCACCCTCGAACCCGAGCAGGATACCTACCTCTACTACTACGACGCCATCTTCGATGTCGCCAACGGCGAGGGCGACGGCCCGTGCGCGGCGCTGCTCTCCCCGAAGGCCGTCGCGGGCGGCAAGGTCGCGATTGGCAACTACGCGGTGCAGACCGAGATCGACCTGAAGCCCGAGGCGGGCGAAGCGCGTCTCGCCTTCTACGACTTCACCGGCCTCAAGAACGCCGAGGCCGAGAACTACCTGACCGCCCACGCGGACGAGGATCTCGTCGAGCTTGATGACGCCGACTTCCGCCCGCAGGCTGTGCGCGAACTCGACTACGACCGCCTGAAGACCGAGGCTCTCAAGCTCCTGGCTGACGCCGCCGAGGATGGGAAGGCGATGGAGCCCCAAGTGCAGGCGCTGCTGGCCAAGGTCGCCGACCTGAAAACCAAGGCCGAGGGCGGCGACTGGCTCGCCGAGGCCGACCTGGCCTCCAGTCTCATCGACTCGGAAGACCTCTTCTGGAAGCTGCGCACCTTTGCGGTCCTGAACAACCCATGATCGGCGGCGGTGGGCGCGGTGAACCGCGCCCCTACATGACTGGGCGCGATGAATCGCGCCCCTACCTGACGGCGGTCTCTCTAGGTTGGTGGTGTAGGGGTGCGATTCATCGCGCGCCTACCTGACGACGATCTCTCTAGGTTGGTGATGTAGGGGCGCGATTCATCGCGCGCCTACCTGACGACGATCTCTCTAGGTTGGTGGTGTAGGGGCGCGATTCATCGCGCGCCTACCTGACGACGATCTCTCTAGTGTTCAGTCCCTGAAATAGATATTGAGTCTTGCCAGGCTCGGGTCGGGCTGGTATGATGGGAGCAGGAGGTGGTCGCCATGAGCACCCCTGTGCCCGTCAGGTTGGAGCCGCAGACTCGTGGG
>VGFC01000643.1 GCA_016869045.1 Armatimonadota bacterium | reverse complement strand
AGCGCCGCTGCCAGCTCACCCTACCACTCATCCTACCGGGCGACCCGGTCGTGCCGTTCGCCGTCCGCGCGTAGCGCGTCGGCCCGAAGGGCCGCTTAGTGCGTACGGAAACAGTGGGGCGGGCATTCTTGCCCGCCACGCCCCGCTGGCGGGCAGGAATGCCCGCCCCACTGTTTCCGGGTTTCCGCAAGGCTCCAGTAGTATGGTGTCCCTCTTCTCCCCTACTTCCACACCACCGCTCCCTCACGCCTCGACACCACGATGATGTGGTAGGGTGCCATCGCCTTCTCGTCGTCGGGCCCCCGGCCCACGCGCGCGTGCACGCCATCGGCATCCACCCACACGTCCTCGATTCGCACCGTCCGCCCCTTCCAGGCCTCGCCGCCGAAGGCTGCCAGCACCATGTCCCGCGCGAAGTCGATGGCCGGCGCCTCGGCCGACCCCTCGGCCTCCGAGACGAGCTTCCAGATGGCCTCCCATTCGGTCTTGCTCCGGGCGACCAGCGCCCGGCGGCTTGTCTCGGCGCAGGTTCCGCCGCGCCACTCCTTCGTCGGCAGGTACGGCTGGCCGGCGTAGCGGACGCCCTGTCGTGCGAGCTGCAGCTGCACCTGGCGCGTCAGGAGGCTGTCCAGGTTGTTCTCACTCGCCGTCACCCGAACGGGCGCTTCGGTTGCCGCGGCCGTGCCGCCCGCGCTCGGCATCCCGCCACCGCCTGCAAGCGGCTCGCCAAGAGGGGTGATCGGCATGCCGAACGAGTACCCGAGCGACACCCCGCCGCCCGCCGGGCCCGTGTCGCCCTTCGGGCCGGCGGGCCCCACTGGCAGCCTCGCCACCATCCCTCGTCCCGCCAGGCGGTCCGCCCCCTCCCGCCACTCGTCAGGCTTCGCCGCCTCCCTCAGCGCAAACAGCTCCGTCCCGGCTGAGACGACGACCTCCTTCTTGCCGTCCGCCTTCACGTATTCCCGCATGTAGGTGAGCTGCTCGAACGTCCCCAGCGTCTGGTTGGCGACCTCCTCGAAGACCCCCTGGCCGTCGCCGCTTAGCCCGCTGCAGCCGATCGTATCGATGACGATGCCCTTCTCGAAGGCGGCCTGGCTCTCTTTGCGGTAGTCGTAGTCGCCCTCGTAGTCCATGTGGGGCGGGGCGTCGCCGATGAGGAAGATGAGCCGCCCGGCCCTCGGCGCCGTGTCCCACTCCATCTCGTGCACCGCCACATGGAGCGCCTCGTTCACACTCTCCGGGTCGTCGCCCCCGGCGTCCGCCCGAATCCCGTTGATCCACTCGACCACCTGGTCGATGTCCCGCGTGAGAGCGTAGCGCTTCGTGACGTACTCATCCCCCCGGTCGCGGTAGATCACCAGGCCGAACCGCACGTCGGGCGTGGGCTCCCCCGCCGAGACCTTCGCCACCATGTCGCGCAGCTTCGCCTTCACCACGTCGATCTCGTCGGACATGCTGCCGGTGGTATCTACGCAGAAGACCACATCCAGGCGAGGGGCATCGGTGCCCTCAAGCGTCGCCGCCGCGGAGGCCTCGTGCCCGGTCGCGGCGCAGGCGCCCGCCGCTAGCCCGATGATGACGATCAGCACAAGCCCAGTTGCCTTCATTGCTCGCCCTCCTCCAGGCTACCCATTCGCCCCTCACTGACGCCCGGCCCGTGTACGAGGTTGACTCCGAAGGGAGGCGCACCGCCGCCAACGAACCTCGCAGCCCGACACGCCCCGTGCCCGGAGGTCGTCTTGTCGCAGAACCCTACCGTCGTCGCCCACGCCCGGACGGACGTCGCCCCCCCTCGGGGCGTAACGCGCCGGGCGATCCTCATCGGGCTCCTCCTCATCCCCCTCAACGCGTACTGGATGATGGTGGCAGAGCTGCGCTGGTATCAGGTGCTAAGCCTCAATCCCCTCTTCGTGACGCCGGTCTTCTTCCTGCTCGTCGGCGCGATCGTCAACCGCGTCCTCGTCCGCTTCTCGCCGCGCCATGCCTTCAGCCCCATCGAACTGGCGACGATCTACATCATGTTGGCCGTCTCCACCACCTTCGCCACCCACGATTACATCATCAACCTGATGAGCACCCTCGGCTGGCCCGCCTGGTTCGCCACCCCCGAGAACAAGTGGCAAACCGAGATGTGGCCGCACCTGCCGCGCTGGCTGCTGGTGTGGGATGAGGGGGCGCTGAAGGGCTACTATGAGGGTGGGAGCACGTTGTACCGCTGGTCGAACGTGCAGCCGTGGTTGGCACCCCTGGCGGTGTGGGTTCCGGTGGTGCTGGTGATGGTGGGGATCATGTTTTGCATGAACGTGCTCGTGCGGCGGGCGTGGATCGAGGAGACGAAGCTGTCGTTTCCGGCGGTGCGGCTGCCGCTGGCGCTGTTGGGGGCGGATGTGCCGCGGTTCTTCGGCAACCGGCTCATGTGGATCGGGTTCGTGATTCCGGTGGTC
>VGFC01000642.1 GCA_016869045.1 Armatimonadota bacterium | reverse complement strand
TGTCGCGACCCGGGGCCACCCGACACAGCCCCTCGGCCAACCCGCAACCCGAGCGCGGCCCCCGCCCCTCCCCAACACCATCGGCCCGTCATCGCCCTGAGCTCAGATGACTTTGGGGACGGGCTGGGGACGTTGGCGACCTCACGCAGATACTGGGGATGGCGGACGAGTCCCAACGCGAGCGCGTACGAGAGGCCGTCAGGCGGTACGCGCCCGAGGACGTCGAGGATGTAGAGGCGCTGATCGAGTTGGGGCAGCTGGAGACTGGGCGCTAGGCAGGGGGACGTTCGGGCCACGGGGCCATACGTTGTGTGGCGAGCACCCGGTACGGAGGAAGCCTCCATGAGCGACAGCACACTGCCTGACAGAGAGCGGGTGAAGTACGTCATCCTCACGCAGTTGGCGAACAGCATGAAGGCCATGGACGAGCTGGCCGCCAAGGAGGGCGCGCCCCCGGCACCGCGCCGGCGTCCTCACGTAGATCCGCTTGGCGAGAAGTTCCCAAAGCAGCACCTTGGGTGGACGGGGGATGCAGCCCAGGTCGAGGAACTCATCAGGGACGTGTGTGTGGAGCTGCAGGCCGATGGGATCGTCGTGTGCGGGTCAGGTCTTGGCGAGAACACGTCGCGCTTCTACGCGACGCCTCAGGGGAGGGTGGCGATCAGCGAAGGGCGCTTCGAGAGCGTGGAGTGGATCGGCCCGGACCGCTATGTCCAGAGCGTGGAAGGAGCTGCCGGAGCGTCCCTTGACCCCGTAGTCAGGACCTACCTCACCGAGGCGAAACGTGCCTCTGATGGCGGGCTCGAACTCTCGTGCGCTGTCTCACTCGGCTGTGCATCCGAGCGGGCGATACTCCAGTTGGCGGAGGTGGTGGTGGAGACCGTGGGAGACAAGGGTCTGGAGAACGCTCTGGGGCAGCCGCTGGTGGGTATCGCCTCCGTGTTCCGACGCCTGGATGTACGACTTCGGGCCTATCGCAACGACAACGGCCTCCAGAGGCACGACCACTGGCGTGAGCTGGATGCCTTGGGGCAGCTCTTCCATCTGTACCGTACCCACCGAAACACCGCGGGACACCCGACCGGGGAGACGCCGGATCGGGCGGCCTTGCTATGCTTCCTGCGCGGCTTCAGCGTGTACATGCGCATGATAGGCGGACTCACGGAGTACCTAACGAAGGCACACCAATGAACCTGAAGCGGAGGTGTGCTTCCCGTCGATCACCCGGTGGTGCGGGGCACGTCGTGGGTTCGCCGGCATGCGTCTTGAGGAGCTTCCGAACTACGCAGTGACGTGGTAGATGTGCACCGACAGCTCCCCGAACGTGTCCTGCAACGCGCCATCCTCGGCAGTCAGCGCCCGGTCTTCGCCGAGGACCTCGATCTTCGTTCCCGCCTTGAGGCCGGGTACGGTGATCTTCGCGGTGCGCTCGGTGCGGAGGAGGTTGACCGCGAAGACGTACGTCCCGTCGGGGCCCTTCTTCGCGAGTACGTCGATGGGCAGGTCGCCCTCTGATTCGCAGGTGACGCCGGCGACGGGTTCGCCGAGGATGACGGGGGTGAGTTCAGTGATCTGGGCGTTGATCCGGCGGAGGGCTTCCTCGTTCTCGGGCGGGATGCGGCATTGCTGGTACTCAGGCTTCCAGACGTGTGGGAAGTAGCCGATGCCGGTCGCGCCGTTGACGATGGCCATCCAGACCTCGGCGCGAATCTCGTCGGGAGTGGGTGCGCGCATGTCGTCGGACACCCACTGGCCGCCGTTGGTGACCTCCAGGATCGCCCAGACCGGCTTGTCCTCGCCAGCGATCTTCCGCAAGGCCGCAGTCACCTGCGCGACCTCGTGGATGCGGTCCGGGCGGCCCCAACCGTAGATCGGGTAGTGATCGAAGCCCACCAGGTCCGTCGCGGCGCAATAGGCCGGGTAAACCTCCGGCGGCAGCTTGCGGTAGGGTTCGAAGAACTGGGCGGTCAGGTTCAGGTACATGGGCCGGTCGGGATCGGCCGCCCGCTTCGCGGCATACTGCTCGGCGATGCGCTCGGGAGCGAGGCGAGGGATCGTCACGTAGGGCGTCGCGGGCTCCTGCGTCGAGGTCGTGAGCAGGAAGAGATCGACCCCGAAGAGGAGGTCCGTGCCGACCTGGTCGGGCTTGCCGAGGGTGCGGCCGTCGGCCGCGGCGATCTCCAGCGTGTGCTTCCCCTCAGCCAGCGCAACCTCCCCGTACCGATGCCAGCCGACCGTCTGGTTCTTCCCGACCGTACGGCCCTCGATGGTCTTCGCGTCGCGCGGGCAGGTCTGCCACTCCGCGCCGTCGATCCGCCAGCGCGTCGGCGAACCCCACTGCTTCATGAACCCGCGGTCCCAGACGGCGTACGGTCCGGCCTCCGGTGCGCTGAACTCGTAGGTCGCGGTGTAGGGCGGCTCGGGGAGGTCGTCCTGGGTGACGCTGAGCC
>VGFC01000641.1 GCA_016869045.1 Armatimonadota bacterium | reverse complement strand
GAGGTCGATCAGCTCCGGCAGGATGAACTCCTCGAAGTGCGCGTTGCCGAAGGAGCCGCACTCATCGTTGCTCAGCCACGGGCCCATTTCCGGCGGCGCCCATGCCGCGGGGCAATGGCACGGGCTCAGGCGGGGGAACTGGCGCCGCAGCTCCCCCAAGAACACCCTCAATAGGTGGGCGCACTTGTCTACGAGCCGCTTGGCGGCCGCGGGCTCGTCGATCATCGCGAGGATGGAGTCTTCCTTGTTCCAGATGAGGCTCGCAGTGTCGAAGCCGCTCTGCACGTCACACGGCCCGAGGTACACGTCCGGCCCGAGCGCCTCCTGTACGAGGTGACCCAGCTCGATCACCCGCGAGAGCTGCCGCGAACTCTCGATGGTCGGCTCGACGAGGGCATCAGCCTCCTCCGCGGTCCGCACCAGCGGCAGCGCGCAGGGGTTCGTGTCCTCGTACTCGTGCACCGCGCACCCGAAGGCCGCGGCGTACAGCTGCGTTCCCGTGTCCAGCCTTGCGACGGGCACCGAGTCATCCCCAACGGCCTCGAGCATCCTCACCTGCCGCTCGTAGTTCTCGACGACCCACGGCACCCAGCGCTCGATCGGGCCCTCGCGCACCGTGTAGTCCCCCAACTCCAGCAGCGGCACCGGGGTCGCGTGCACGCAGAATGCGTGACCCTGGAGGGGGCCCTTCTCGTAGATGCTGCGCAGGAAGGCCTCGTTCCTCCGGACTCGCGAGTCCATCCGTCATCTCCATACGGCGTCGGATCAGGGCCGCCATCGGTAGATCATGCCCTTGGCTTTCCAGTCCTCCTCAACGAGCACGATGTACTCGTCATTCGCGCGCCGGTGCACGTTGATGCCATACGGGATGTCCACCCAGCCGCTCATGTCCTTGCCGGGGCGCATCGTGCCCACGTACTCACCGGTCTCGGCGTTCAATATGCGCACCTCCGCGGTCTTCAGGTACACGATGAAGACGTAGTCGCCCTCCACGCGCATGGCGACCGGCGTCCCGTAGTTGGCGGCGCGCTCCTGCTCCTCCTCGAAGGGCGGATGGACCTCCCACGTCTTCGTGGGTCGCGTGCTCCAGTGGTCATAACGGCACAGCACCTTGCCGATGGTCTTCCAGTTGCCCTTCGTGTTCGCCTGGTCCGCCGAGTAGCCCGAGAGGTACATGGTGTCGGTGGTCGGATCGTACTCGATGCGCTCGAGCTGCGTGAACGGCTCCGGCCGCGCCTGGACCTCGGCCCGGTCGTAGGCGTAGACGGGATTGCCCCAGTCGCCAAGGCCCTGGAAGGGCACGCGCACGATCTCGTTGGCCCCGTTCGTGTGCCACACATCACCGCGGGCGTCCACCCACCACCCCCAGCCCCCGTTCAGCTTCGTCGCCTCGGCCTCGAACTCGCCCTCGTCGAAGTCGCCGTTGCCGTTGGCATCGCGCCAGATCCACGCGTCCTTCTCCGGCTGATGCGGCGGCCAGTCCTTGAGGGGTGCGTTGACGAGAATCCCGCTCGGCACGAGCAGCTCGTCGGGACCCTCGCGGTAGATCAGCAGGTTGCGAGAGTACATGTCCACGCCGAAGAGGAACAGCCGGCCGCCCAGGCGCCGGGCCCACGTGGAGGCGAACTGCGCGTGGCCGTTGCGCGGGTCGTTCGGGTAGCGCCAGCGGTCGAGGGTGTAGCCGACGTAGCGCCATTCCCTGCCGCCCCCGCCCTGCGACCAGTCCATGCGGTAGTGGCTGTCCTGCGTGTAGAGGTCGGCCTCGTTGCCGGGATCGATGTCCCCCAAGTCCACGAACTCAAGCCCGAGCAGCTGCCAGTTGCGCTTGCCGGAGGGAGCGCACGATTCCAGGACCATGCCCAGCCCGTTCCCGTTGCAGCAGACGTACACGTTGCCGCGCGCATCGGCCCCCACGCCGCGCAGATCGTTGAAACGCAGCGGGCCGACCTTGCCCTTGGACCCGGCCAACACGCCCCCGCGCGTGCCCAGGGCCGCCACTTGCCGGGGTTCCCCCGTGATGTCGAAGACATTCACCTGCTGGTCCGGTCCGTTGTCCGCAACGAGCAGACGGCCCTGAGGATCGAAGGCGATGGCGGTGGCGTGGGCGACGCCTGCCGCGGCTTCGGGCAGCATCCGGCCGGTCGGTGACAAGTGGATCACGGGGCCGCCGGAGCCCGGGTTTCCGCTGCACTGGGTCGCCCAGAGGCTGCCGTCCGGGCCGAGACACAACTGCCCCGGCCGAGGCACGTTCCAGGTCTGTGCTACGGTCATCGTCGCGATGTCCACGACCTGGATGCGGTTGCGCGGCGCGCTGGCGACGTACAGCCGCGTGGCGTCCGCAGCGAGTCCGGTGATGCGGCCTTCGTCGGCCTTGTCCGTCTCATCGAGGAGGAGGTATGCGCTCCTCAGCGTGTCGCCGGACCCGCCCTTGCCACCCGGGAAAGGGGCGGCC
>VGFC01000640.1 GCA_016869045.1 Armatimonadota bacterium | reverse complement strand
AAGAGCCCAGCGTCACTCGCCATCACGATCCCCGCTCCTCCGCGAAGCCGCATCCACGACCTTGAACAACTGCACGAAACCCGCCGCCGCACCCAGAAGCAACCCGATGGCGCCAAGCACCGGCGCCGTTCCGAGCTTCTTGTCGAGCCACGCTCCGCCCGCGTACCCCAGCACGGTCGCCAGGACCAACGTGATCCCGACCGTCGTCAACTCCAGCCCGGACGACCAGGAGCTTCTCATCAGCCCCTCCAACGACCGGAGTGTAGTTCCCTCCGGGGGCGATTGTCAAGGAACGCGGAATGGGCATACCTACTTGCACGACACCCCCGGTCGGCAGGTGCCGCCGCGCGGGCGGGGAACTGCCGAGGCCACAGCTTCTGCGGGAGGCTTCCATGCCGAAGGCCGTGATCGTGGATGCCGCCAGGACGGCCATCGGTCGCTTCGGGGGCGGGCTGCTGGAGTTCAGCGCCGCCGACCTCGCGGCGCACGTGATCCGGGCGCTCGTCGAGCGGATGATCGTGCCCGTCGAGCAGGTGGACGAGGTCATCCTCGGGCAGGTCCTGCAGGCCGGATCGAGCGCGAACGTGGCGCGCAAGGCGGCGATGGCCGCGGGGCTGCCGGAGACGGTCTGCGCGTACACCGTCAACAAGACCTGCGGCTCGGGCATGAAGGCCATCGAGGAGGCGCGGCGCGCCATCCTGCTCGGCGAGGGGAGCCTCTTCATCGCCGGCGGCGTGGAGAGCATGAGCAACGTGCCCTTCTACGCGCCGGACATGCGCTGGGGCCACAAGCTCGGCAGCACGGCGCTGGTCGATGGCGTAATGGATGAGGGCCTCACCTGCCCCGTGTCGGGCATGGTCATGGGCCTGACCGCCGAGGCGATTGCAGAGCGAACCGGCATCACCCGTGCGGAGGCCGACGCCTGGGCCTTGCGCAGCCAGCAGCGCGCGCAGGCAGCCATCGAGGCCGGTCGCTTCCGCGACGAGATCGTGCCCATCGCGCGCAAGAAGGCCGAGCCCTTCGCCGTCGAGGAGCACCCCCGCCCGACCTCCGCCGAGGCGCTGGCCGGCCTGCGTCCGGCGTTCAAGCCGGACGGGTCCGTGACCGCCGGCAATGCCTCCGGCATCAACGACGGCGCCGCGGCGCTGCTTGTGGCCGAGGAGGACCGAGCGCGCGCCCTCGGCTGGCGCCCGCGGGCCGCGATCCTCGGCTCGGCCGCCGCGGGAATCGCCCCGAAGATGATGGGCCTGGGGCCCGTCGAGGCGGTCCGCAAGGTCTGCGCGAAGCTCGGTCTTACCCCCCAGGACTTCGACCTGGTCGAGCTGAACGAGGCCTTCGCGGTGCAGGCCCTGGCGGTCACGCGCGAGCTGGGTCTCGACGAGGAGCGTGTGAATGTGAACGGTGGCGCTGTCGCCCTCGGTCACCCGATCGGTGCCAGCGGTGCGCGAATCGTGGTGACGCTCCTGTACGAGATGGAGCGCCGCGATGTGCGGGTTGGCCTCGCCACACTCTGCATCGGCGGGGGCATGGGAATCGCGATGGTCATTGAGCGGGAGGCCTGAGCGTGGAGATTCGAACCATCGGCATCCTCGGCGCGGGCACGATGGGCACTGGCATCGCCCAAGTGATGGCCCAGGCGGAAATCCGCGTGCACCTCGTCGATGTCTCCGACGACATCCTCGCCCGCAGCACCAAACGCCTCCGCGCTTCACTGCAGGGCGCCGTGGAGCGCGGCAAGCTGACGCCCGAGCAGGCCCAGGAGGCCGAGGGTCTGGTGGGCTGGTCGTCGAGATACGAGTGCCTCGCGCAGGCCGACTGGGTCATCGAAGCGGTCTCCGAGGACGCGGACCTGAAGCGCACCGTGCTGCGGCGCCTCGGGGAGACACTGCCCGGGCACGTTCCCGTGGCCACGAACACTTCCACCTTCCGCATTGCTGAGTTGGGCGCGCTCTACGGCCGCCCTGAGCGCTTCCTGGGCATGCACTTCTTCAACCCGCCGCCCGCGATGAAGCTCGTCGAGGTGATCCCGTCCGAGCACACTGCGCCCGAGGTCACTCAGGCGGCAGTGGACCTCTGCGAGCGCGTCGGGAAGACGCCCGTGGTGGTGCCCGACATCGCGGGCTTCGTGGTGAACCGCGCCTTCGCGGCCCTCGTCTCGGCGGCCATCGACGTGTGGGCGCAGGGCACTGAGCCTGCGGCTATCGACCAGTGCCTCGAACTGGGATTGGGCCACAAGATGGGCCCACTGGCAACCGCGGACCTCGTGGGGCTGGATGTGATGCTAACCATCCTGCGCTCGCTGCATGCCCAGACCGGCCACCCGCGCTTCGAGCCGCACCCGCGCTTCGAGGAACTCGTCGCGTGCGGCAAGCTCGGCCGCAAGAGCGGCGAGGGCTTCTACCGGTACGACGAGTAGGGGCAGGTGCCGACGATGCCACGTCTCCAGGGCCGGACCGCGCTCATTACCGGGGCCTCGCGC
>VGFC01000639.1 GCA_016869045.1 Armatimonadota bacterium | reverse complement strand
GCAGCATCGAACCGGCGTTGTAGCCGCCGCAGAGGAACAGGCGGCCGTCGCCCACGTCCACGGGCGTCGGCACGTTGGCGGTGCTCACGGTCCAGTCGGGGGTCTGCCAGAGGATCGACCCGTCGGACGCATTCACCCCGACGACGCCTCCGCTGGCGCAGTACACATACTGGCGCTTCCCGGCGAAGGAGATCGGCAGGATGGAGCTGTGGGTCATGCGCCAACCGTTCGGGTTCGGCGTCTGCCAAACGACGTTCCCGCTGCCAAGGTCCACGGCCACCATCAGGGCCGAGCCGCCGGGCGCAAGGATCGCGCGACCGTTGTCGATGAGGGGGCACTGCCCCGCGTACCACTCCGGCACCGTCGCCCCGAACTCCGAAACGAGGTCATGCTCCCAGCGCACCTGCCCGCTCTCGGCATCGCAGCACATCACGTGACACTTGGGCCCGAGCGTCACGACGACCTTGCCGTCGGTGGCGGGCACCGTGCGCGACATGCCGTGGTTGCGCTTCACATCGTTGGCGTAGGCCTGGGACCAGAGTTCCTGGCCCGTGGCGAGCGCCCAGCAGCGCAGGCGGTCGGCGCGCGAGGCCTGGTCGTAGTCCAGCAGGTAGACGCGACCGTTCACGATGGCCGGCGCCGCGTAGCCCTCCCCGAGCTGCACCGACCAGAGCCGGGGCGGTCCCTGCGGCCCCCAGCTGCGGGCGAGGGGCGGCGAGTCGGTGCTGATGTTGTCACGGCGCGCACCCCGGAACCCGGGCCAAGAGCCGGCGACGGTCGGGACGGACTGGCCGGCGCCTGCGCCCGGCGTCGGCTGAGACGGGGCTGAACCCTGAGCAGCGGTGGGGGCGCCGGCGTTCACCGCTTCCGCGCCCGGCGTGGCCTCGGCCTGCGGCTGACGAGATTCGATGGCGCCCACGTTCGGCCTGGCCTTCATCCAGAAGACCAGTGCGAGGACTCCGGCCGCCGCGAGGAGCGCCGGGATCCCGATGGCGATCACCGTGTTGAGCCGCGCGCCTCCGCTCCGCGAAGTTCCGGTCGAGATGCGCCCGTGCATGGGTACCTGTCCTGTCCGCCCGAGGCCGGGTCTGCGCCGAGGCACTTCCCGCGCATCCCGGCGTTATGGTATTCGGGCCAATGAGACTGCCGCCGAACAGCCCACAACGTCAACCAGCATACCAGAGCGGGCCGGAAGGTCAAGCCCCCGGTCGCGCGTTCGGGGCCGGGAAGGCTTGCACGGCGCCACCACACGCCAGCCGGCGGGACGCCCGCGCTCCCGGCGGGACGCCCGCGCTCCCAGGTGGATGTCTACGGCGGCGGTCCTTTCAGCAAGAACGCCTCGCCACACGGCGCGGTTCGGCGCGTGGTCCCGGAGAGCCATCTCCGCAAGGATGCCGACATGCGGGTTCTCCACATAGCGGCGGGCGCGGGCGGGATGTACTGCGGTGCGTGCGCCCGGGATGTCGCCCTCGTGCGCGGCCTGCGGGCCCGGGGCCACGAGGTGGACGTGGTCCCGCTGTACACCCCCCTGCGCATGGAGGGCGAGGAGCCTTTCGAGATCGCGCCGGTGTTCCTGGGCGGAATCAACCTCTACCTCCAACAACGGTCCGCGTTCTTCCGGCGTATCCCGGCGGCTCTGGACCGGGTGCTCAACAACACCGCGCTCCTGCGGTTGGTCTCGCGGTTCGCGATCAGCACGCGCGCGTCGGAACTCGGCGAGATGACGGTCTCGATGCTCGCCGGGGCGGACGGGCCGATGCGCAAGGAGGCGGAGCAGTTCCTGGCCTACCTCGAAGGGCAGTCGCGGCCCGACGTGATCGTCATCACGAACACGATGCTGTCCGGCCTGGTCGAGGCGCTCAGCGAGCGGCTGCAGGCCCCCATTGTGGCGCAAGTCCAGGGCGAGGATGCGTTCGTCGGGGCGCTGCCGGAGCCGCACGCGACGAAGGCCAAGGAGTTCATCCGTGGGAACGTGCGGCGGGTGCGGCTGTTTGTCTCACCCAATGGGGCCTACGCGCGCGAGATGGCGCGCTTCCTGGAGGTGTCTGAGGATCGCGTGCGCGTGGTGAGGACGGGCTTGAACGCGGCGCCCTATCGACGGACGGAGCCGCGGGAAAGGGAGCCGTTCACCGTCGGGTACCTGTCGGGGATAGCGCACGGCAAGGGGCTCGACCTGCTGGTGGAGGCGATGCGCGAGTTGGCAGGGGAGCAGGAACGCGAGGTGCGCCTGGAGGTCGCGGGTCGCGTGCTGGACAGGGCGTACTGGAAGCGCGTAGCGGGTCGCATGGGGGAAGAGCCGCTGGCGTCGCGGGCGGAGTACGTGGGCGAGCTGGACTTCCGGGACAAGCTGGTGCTGCTAAGGCACTGCAGCGTGCTGTGCGTCCCGAGCCGGATCGCGGAGGTGCGCGGCCTGGTGGCGATGGAGGGGATGGCGGCGGGGGTGCCGGTGGTCGCGCCGAACGCGGGCGTGTTCCCGGAGATGCTCGCGCT
>VGFC01000638.1 GCA_016869045.1 Armatimonadota bacterium | reverse complement strand
GTCGCGCTGCTGTTCCTGCTGCCCAACATCACGGGCTTCGTGGTCTTCACCGCGGGCCCGGTGATCTTCTCGCTGGTGGTCAGCTTCTCCAACTGGAATCTCCAGCAGACGGTGCCGCTTCGGTGGGTCGGCTTCGGCAACTACCTCGAGATGTTCCAGACCGAGGAGTTCTGGCTCTACTTCGTCAACACCGGCTATCTCATGCTCGCGATGCCGATCAGCATCGCGGGCTCCCTCGTCCTGGCGATGCTGCTGAGCCAGAAGATCCGCGGCACCGTCGTGTACCGCACGCTGTACTACCTCCCGAGCTTCACCAGCGGCGTCGCCCTGCTGATCCTCTGGAAGGCGCTCTACAACCCTGAGTTCGGCCCGGTGAACGCGGCGATTGGCTGGGTGCTGAACGACCTGCACGTCAACGACCTTGCGCGCCTGGTCCTCGGGCACGGAATCCAGCCCCCGGAGTGGCTGCAATCCACCCGCAACCTCGTCGGCGTGCAGACGGAGCACGTGAAGTTCGGGGCCGCGAGCTGGGGGATCGGCGCCAAAGATGCAATCATGTTCATGGGCATCTGGATGGGGATTGGCGGCGGCAACATGCTGCTGTATCTCGCCGGCCTGTCCAATATCCCGCAGGACTTGTACGACGCCGCCGAGGTGGACGGCGCGAGTCGCTGGCAGATCTTCCGCAACGTGACGTGGCCCTGCCTCGCTCCCACGACCTTCTTCATCGTCGTGATGAGCTTCATCGGGGGCCTGCAAGGAGGCTTCGAGCAGGCCCGGGTCATGACCGCCGGCGGCCCGGCCGGCACGACCACCACACTCGCGTACTACATCTACACGCGCGCCTTCGAGCAGTTCCAGATGGGCTACGCATCGGCGGTGTCGTGGGTGCTGTTCGCGATCATCTTCACCATCACGCTCGTCAACTGGCGCTTGGGCGGGAAGCAGGTGGCCGAGTAGATGGCCGCGTCAATGACGCCGGAGCAATACCAGGAATACGTCGGGCGACGCAAGCGGGCCGCCAGTCAGCGGCGCGCTCTTGGCACGGCCACCCGCCACTTCGTGCTGATCGTCGTCGGCCTGACGATGCTCCTGCCGTTCACATGGATGTGCCTGGCGAGCTTCAAGCACCTGTCCGAAGTCGAGCAGGTCAACCCCGTCCCGACCACCTGGCACCCGGAGAACTACATCGAGGTCTTCAAGCAGATCCGCTTCGCGAGGTACTACTTCAACAGCGTCTTCGTGGCGGGATGGGTCACCTTCCTGCAGACCCTCACCAGCGCCATGGCCGCCTACGCCTTCGCCCGCCTGCGCTGGCCCGGGCGCGACACGGTGTTCAAGCTCTACCTGGGCACGCTCATGGTGCCCGGCGTTGTGACCATGATCCCGAACTACAGCCTCGTCGTGAAGCTGCACTTCCTGGACACGTACCCGGGCCTCGTCGTGCCCGCCGCCTTCACGGCCTTCGGCACGTTCCTCCTGCGGCAGTTCATGCTCACGATTCCTCTCGCCCTCGATGAGGCCGCCCGCATCGACGGCGCGAGTCACTGGCAGATCTTCTGGAACGTCGTCATGCCCCTGGCCCGACCCGGGATCATCACCCTCGTCATCTTCACCTTCATGGGCAACTACGGCAGCTTCTTCTGGCCGCTCGTCCTCATCAAGAGCGAACACCTCCGCACGCTCCCCATCGGCATGTTGTTCTTCGACAGCTCCTACGGCCGCCAGACCAACCTCATCATGGCCGCCAGCGTCATGAACATCCTCCCCCTCATCATCCTCTTCATCTGCACCCAACGCTTCATCGTGAAAGGCATACAGCTGGGGGCGGTGAAGGGGTAGCCCTTCAGGTTGCACGATACACAAGAAGTGGGTATACTGCACACATACCGGCACGAAGGAGCGGGTGATGGCGACCACGGCTACCAAGGCATCCCACCGCGGAGGTCTGGTTCGGACGAACGTGGTTCTCGACGAGGCCCTTGTGCGTAAGGCGATGGAGCTTACCGGCGTGAACACGAAGCGTCAGGTCATCGACGAGGCCCTCAAGATGCTCATCCGGATCCGCGAGCAGGAGGGCGCGATCGAGAGGCTGTGGGGAGCCTTCGAATGGCAGGGGGATCTGGCCGAGATGCGCAAGGGGCGGATCTTCGATGGTAGTCGTTGACACGTCAGTGCTGATCGACGTGCTCGCGCGTCGGCCGACGCCTCAGGTGGGTCTCCTCCGCGTCCTGTCGAGGACGGAGCGCGTTGCGTTGGGCGATCTGACGCTGTGCGAGGTCGTCCAGGGGACGCGGTCCGAGACGGAGCGGAACGTGGCCATCCAGGCGCTGCTTCGGTTCCAGCTGGTGGGCATGGTCGGCATACCGAACGCTCTGGCCGCCGCGGACAACTACCGCGCGCTGCGCAAGATGGGCATCACGGTCCGCGGCACCATTGACTGCCTGATCGCAACCTACTGCATCCGCAACCACGTGCCCCTCCTCCACAA
>VGFC01000637.1 GCA_016869045.1 Armatimonadota bacterium | reverse complement strand
TGATCAACTCCACGAACGGCAACAGGTACTGCCCCTCCCGCACCAGGAACTCCGTCAGAGCCTTCCTGTCCCGCGTCTCAGCAATCTGGTATACTCGTCCCACGGCGGTTCTCTCCCTTCGGTTTGGGCTTCCTGGGCGCCATCTTACCAGATCGCGCCCGAGAGAACCGCCGCTCCTTCCTCCTTCACTTTCAACTACGGATGGGACAGGCTCCCACGAAACCGACCGTCTATGTCATTGGCGCTCCAGTCCCACTCGCAGTGGATGGGCTTCCCCACAGAGTAGCTTCCGCCGTCGGCAGGACACCCGGGCTTCAGAGAGGGGCGAGCAGGCTGCGGGCAAGCCGTGTTGTGGGAAGTAAGCACAGCACCCGGGGATACGGACTGACCGTCAAGCTGGTCGATCTTGGCCCCCTTCCCGTTGCGCAGGAGTTCAAAGTGTATGTGAGACCCGTCGGACCGGCCGGTGTTCCCACACAGGCCAACCTGCTCACCACGCCTCAGCCTCGCCTCCTTGGCAGCGGGTGTTCCCTCCCGTAGGTGTGCGTAGAACGTGACGTAGCCGTCGCCGTGATCAAGCTGGACCAAGTAGCCGTAGCCGGGACTGCCATTGCGGTTCTTGTGAAACCCGGAGAACACGACGGTGCCGTCCGCCGCGGCCAGAACGGGTGCCCCGTCGGAGACGGAATCCGGGGACACGCGGACGAAGTCCCAGGCCAGACCACTCCCATTCCAGCCGTGGTTCTTGTACGTGCTCGCCTTCCACTGATGCCCCTGCTGCCAAGGGCACGAGAGTTCGATCGCAATAGCCGCCGAGGATAGCCCGACCGTCAGCAGCGCTCCGAAACCGGAGCGCAATCCGATGGATGGCTGCCGAGCGTTCACGGGCACCGCACCCCCTTACGGCGTCGGTATGACCTACCAGCGCACCATTTCGCCACAAACTCCCCCCCCCTGCCGCCTCGCGCCGTTTCGGGCGCAAATCGGGGAAGTGTGACGAAAATCACATTCGGTCAGTGGGCGTGGGAGGTCAGGCGCTGGCGGCGCAGACGGGTGCGTAGGTGAGGCGGAGGCCTTCGGCGATACCGCGGTGGAGGACGATGTGTTTGCGCCAGGCGGGGTCTTGGCGGTCGGGGTAGTCTTCGCGGAAGTGGGCGCCGCGGCTTTCGGTGCGGGCGAGGGCGGCGGTGGCGATGAGGAAGGCGACGAGGGCCATGTTGCCGACCTCGATGTCGCCCTCGGAGACCGGCGGGCGGTGCAGCCACGTGCGGGCCTGGTTGCGGGCGGCTTCGAGAGAGGCGGCGGAGCGGATGAGGCCTACGTTCCGCCAGGTGCAGTCATGGACGGCGGCGCGAAGGTTGCGCGGGCCGAGGGAGCCGGCGTCGAAGGTCTCGGCCAGGAAGAGGGGGCCGTCGGCGTCGCGCGGGGGCTCGGCGAACATGGCCTCGGCGCAACGGTCGCCGAAGACGATGCCGTCCAGGAGCGAGTTCGAGGCGAGGCGGTTCGCGCCGTGGATTCCGCAGGAGGCGCACTCGCCGCAGGAGTAGAGGCCGGGAGCGGTGGTGCGGCCGTGGAGGTCGGTCGCGATTCCGCCCATGAGGTAGTGGGCCGCCGGGGCGACGGGCACCGGCTCGCGGGTGATGTCCTTCCCGTACTCCAGGCAGCGCGCGGCGATGGTGGGGAAGCGGCGCGTCACGAGCGCGGGGTCGAGGCCCGTGAAGTCGATGAGGACGTGGGTCTGGACCGTTTCCTGCATCTCCTGCCAGATGGCGCGGCTCACGATGTCGCGCGGGGCCAGCTCGGCGGCGGGATGGTACTTCGGCATGAAGCGCTCGCCCCGGTGGTTGCGGAGCACGGCGCCCTCGCCGCGCGCGGCCTCGGAGATGAGGAAGTGGGGCGCGCCGGGCAGCGCAAGGGCGGTCGGGTGGAACTGGACGAACTCGAGGTCCTGGACCGCGGCGCCGGCGCGGAAGGCGAGGGCGATCCCATCGCCCGTGGTGACCGGCGGGTTGGTCGTGATCCCGAAGACCTCGCCGATGCCGCCGGTGGCGAGCACCGTGGCGCGCGCGCGGATCAGCACGTCCCGGCGCAGCGCCAGGTCGGTTGCCAGAACGCCGGCGCAGGAGCGGTCCTCGTGGAGGAGCAGGTCCCGCACGAAGACGCGCTCATGGGGGCGGATGCGCTCGATCTTGCGCGCCTGGTCCGCGAGGCAGGACTCGACCTCGCGTCCGGTAGCGTCACCGTCGGCGTGAAGGATGCGGTTGCTGCGGTGAGCGGCCTCGCGGGTCAGCGCGAAGCGGTCACCGGCCATGTCGAACTGCGCGCCCATGGCGACCAGGCGCTCGATGAGGTGCGGGCCCTCGCGCGTGAGGACCTCGACGGCAGGCTCGTCGCAGAGGCCCGCGCCGGCGGCCAGGGTATCGGCGAGGTGCTCCTCGGGCGAGTCCTCGGGGTAGAGGGCGACGGCGATCCCGCCCTGAGCGTAGAAGGTGCTGC
>VGFC01000636.1 GCA_016869045.1 Armatimonadota bacterium | reverse complement strand
CAGGCGCTCATTTAGGATGTAGTGGGTGGTTTGGGGCAGCGGAGGCTGTTCCTCTGTCACATTCCCACCCATCGTAACGAGCGTTACGCATGCTGGCAATCAACAGGAATGCCTGTCCTCCGAGACGGCGAGGTTGCACGAACTCACACGAGACTCAGTGATCGCGGCGACGACCGGCTTGGCGCCGCGGCTGCGGGAGCGTCTCGGCCGACCGGGGGTGGAGTGTGCATTCATCTTCGGCTCCGGCGCGACGGCCGAGGAGAGCGTAGACAGCGACGTGGACCTCTTCGTCATCGGCGACATCGACGGGGTCCTGCCGGCGAACCTGCACGGGAGTCCGCGGCATCGATTACAGGGCGCCATGAATGGCGCCCCTACATGGGCGGGCGCGATGATGGCCATGCACATAATAACTTGGCGGGTGTCGTTGTAGGGGCAGAGCGTGCTCTGCCCAGGTGTTGCCCGAACCGACGGCGTGGGCAGAGCGTGCTCTGCCCAGGTGTTGCCCGAACCGACGGCGTGGGCAGAGCGTGCTCTGCCCAGGTGTTGCCCGAACCGACGGCGTGGGCAGAGCACGCTCTGCCCCTACAACGACCCGATGATGTCAGGTTATTTCGTACATGACCAGAATCGCGCCCCTACACGGGAACGGCCGGGACGGGAATCGCGGGTTCCTTTTCAGTGCGCGAGGTGGAGCGGGAGGCCCGGAAGGAGATCGACCTCGTCCACTGGCCGCTGGCCCACTTCGCCCGCCAGATGGTTGAGGCGTCCAGCTTCCTGCTGAGTGTCGGGTGAGTTGGGGAACAAGGGACAGTCCTCGTTTCTGCCCAGACGACGGGCAGAAACGGGACAGTCCCGAACGGCCAACCTCACCCAACTTGGGCGAGACTCGGCAAGCGCGGTCGTGCGCCAGCCGAAGGCCTTCGTCAAGGGGGACGAGGATGGCCTACGCCGGCTTGCCGGCGGATGACACGACGGGGGCGGGCAGTGTCTGCGCGGCGAGAGAGCCCAATCAGGGACAGTCACCCATTCCCGCGAGGCGGGTGGTGGGGAGAGCGTGTGGGCGGGAATGGGGTGACAGTCCCCGGTTCCGCTCCACCTCGCGATTCACCAACGACGGCCCGTTAGCGCCCTCTCAGACGTGATCCCCTCCGTTTGTGCCTGCGGCTCACCGGAGCTGCGACGTTGTCTTCGGGCGTGGCGGTTACGGCACGGCGCAGCTCTGGTGAGCCGCAGGCACGAGACGACAACGGCGCTGGGGCGAGGTTCACGCGCGAGCCGCGCGTGCCACCCTACAACGAGGTTCACGCGCGAGCCGCGCGTGCCACCCTACAACAAGGTTCACGCGCGAGCCGCGCGTGCCACCCTACAACAAGGTTCACGCGCGAGCCGCGCGTGGCACCCTACAACAAGGTTCACGCGCGAGCCGCGCGTGGCACCCTACAACAAGGTTCACGCGCGAGCCGCGCGTGGCACGGGTCAGGTGCGGACGGTGTACTTGGGGAGGCGGCCCCATTTCTCGATGTGGAGGCGGTGGAGTTCCTCTTCGGCGGCGGCGGGGCGGCGGGTGAGGCCCCAGCGGACGCAGACGCGGCTGAGGTCCTCGTGTTTGCGGATCTCGCGGCCGGCAGTGTGCTGGGAGGTGCCCCGGATGAGTCCGTGGAGGACCCGAAGGCGGAGGTTGTTGGCCCGGCCGATGGTCAGGCGCTCCTGGGAGTGGCCGTAGCCGGCCTCGTAGACCCCGGACTTGATGCCCGGCAGATCGACGATGGCTTCACCGTACTCCACGAGGTCCTCCCAGCGCTCCCAGGGGAACCACTGGATGACAAGCGGCGGGAGTTCGAGGTTCTCGAACGAGGTGGGGCCGAACCCCTTCTCCCGGTGTGGGAGGGCTTTGTGCAGCTCGTGGAGAGTCATGCTCACGCGGGGGCGCGAGGGCTTGCTCGAGATGCGAAAGCCGAGCTGGCGGAACACGCGTGAGGCGACGTGGGGGAAACAGAGCTTGACGTCGATCCCGCAGGCGACGGCGAGGGCCTGACGGACGGGAAACACGCGGCCGCCGATCTCCACACCATGGATACGGACCTTCTGCGGCTCGACGTCGCGCAGCGCGGCCTCGACCTCCTCCGCCGTGAGTACGAACTGCTGCCCCTTCACCGTGAAGTGAGACTCCATGGCCTGGCCCTCCCACCCGGGAACGTGGCGTCCGTGATCCCCCATAGTTCGCCGTGAGAGCGTGCCTCCCTGCCGAGGCGCGGGCCTGCCGGCGGGCAGGTCGGTGAGCCCCCAGCCCGGAAATCCCTGGGTGGGAAGCCGGGATGCCCAGCCTCGGGCGCGATGAATCGCGCCCCTACGCGGTGGGCGTGATGAATCACGCCCCTATGAAACGGTCTGTCAAGAGGCGAGATCGCTCACGACCCGCCGTTGGGTGTGGTCGTTGCCTTTGCCTTTTTCGTTCACCCTAAAAGAAGGTCGTTGACGTTTGTCCGTTGACGTTGCCGTAGGT
>VGFC01000635.1 GCA_016869045.1 Armatimonadota bacterium | reverse complement strand
GCTCCAGCAGCGGGCCTTCGACCTCCTTGGAGTCCGACCCTGATGTACCCAGTACGACGACACCACCGATGACTCGAAAACCCCCATTCCTCGGCACTTCTCCGGGTTTGGGGGGACGGAACTTCGGCCTAGTGTGGGAATCACCTGCCATTGGGTCCGACGGCACCGTCTACTTCGCGCACGGCCCATTGTACGCCTTCGATGCGAACCTCAACCGCAAGTGGGAGTTCCACGCGCTAGAGACCTGGCCGAAAAGGCCGGCAGAGAACAGGGGTCTGTGGTTGGGTGTCGAATCTTGAGGTGGGCGTCGTCGGGGAGAGGGGAGTCGGCCGATGATGGGGGAGCGCTCGCCGCAGGGGAGTCTGTTTGCGGCGGACACGCGGTATCTGGAGTTCGTGGGTCGGGAGAGCTTCTACGGGTTCCTGGGGTTGCGTGGTCGGGAGTTGTTCCGGGACGCGGATTTCGCGGGGTTCTACTGCACGGACAACGGCCGGCGGAGCGTTCCGCCGAGCCTGTTGGCGATGGCCTTGCTGCTGCAGACGTATGATGGAGTGTCGGATGCGGAGGCGAAGCAGCGGGCGGATTTCGATCTGCGGTGGAAGGTGGCGTTGGGGGTTGCGATCGAGGAGCGCCCGTTTGCGAAGAGCACGCGGCAGTTGTTTCGGGCGCAGTTGGTGATCCACGGGGAAGCGCAGTCGATCTTCCGGCAGAGCCTGCAGTACGCGCGGACGCAGGGCTATCTGCGGGGTCGGAAGATGCGCGTGGCGCTGGACACGACGGCGATCTTCGGCCGGGGGGCGGTGGAGGACACGTACAACCTGATCGGGCACGGGGTGCGGCATCTGTGTGAGGTGCTGGCGGAGAGGGCGGGCGAGGCGGCGGAGGCATGGGCCGCGACGCGGGGCCTGGAGCGGTACTTCGCCTCGAGCCTGAAGGCGACGGCGGAGGTTGACTGGGATGACGCGGCGTCGCGCGAGGCGTTTCTGACCGCGATCGTGCGGGATGGCGAGCGCGTGCTGGCGTTGGCGCGCGAGGCCCGCTCTTCGCTGGCCGCGGGGAGCGCCGAGGATCAGCGGATCGTGGCGGCGGCGGAGCTGCTGATGCCGTTGCTGTGGCCGGACGTCGAGCCGACGGAGGAGGGCTATCGGATCAAGCCAGGGACGGCGAAGGACCGCGTGCCGTCGGTGCATGATCCGGAGCAACGGCATGGTCGCAAGAGCCACGGGCAGACGTTCACCGGGCACAAGGGCGCTGTCGCAGTGGACACGACGACGCCGTTGGTCACGGCGGTGGAGGCGTTGCCGGGCACTGCGCCCGAGGGGGAGAGCGCCGCGGCGCTGGTGGCGGCGAGCGAGGCCAACACGGGCAGCGCCGTCGAGCAGGTGATCGGGGACACGGCGTATGGCAGCCTGGAGACGCGCGAGGCGCTGGGGGAGCGCGCGGTGATTGCGCCGACGGTGCATCCGCACCGCGGCCGCGCTCTCTCCAAGAGTGACTTCGACATCGACGTGCCGGGCGAGCGGGTCCGCTGTCCGGAAGGCCATGAGACGACGCGCTGGACCTGGGCCACCGTCAGGCCCGGCGCGGGCAAGCCGAAGGTGCGGGTGAAGCGGTTCCATTTCCCGCAGGACCTGTGCCGGGCCTGCCCTCGGTATGCCGACTGCGTCACCGACCAGCGAGGCCGCGGCCGAACCATCACGCTTCACCCAGACGAGGAACGCCTCCAGGCGGCGCGGGCCTTCGAACAGACCGACTACTTCCGCGAGCAGTATCGCCGGCGGGTGGTCGTGGAGCACCGGATCGCGCGCTTGGTGCAACGGGGGGTTCGGCAGAGCCGGTTCCGCGGGCGCACAATGACGGCCTTCGAACTCCTGATGGCGGCCACCGTGGCGAACCTGACGCTCGTAGCGGGCTGCGAGGCCGCCAAAGGTGTTTTCCGTCGCGTTCTGAGCGCCCTTCAGGGGCTGTCGCGCCGAATCCCGGCTCTGGGGCGTGCTACAGCCCTCTGGCGAACCGGTCCGATCGAGATCGCTGCCTGACGCGCTCCCGCGCCCGGCCGCTCTACGGGCCTCAGATCCGCCGAGTAACCCCGCTCAACAAGCAGTTCTCGGCCAGGTCTCTAGCGCCAGCAGCGTACCGGCTGCCCTCTCACGCACGAACCGGGCGCGCCACGCTTCCCTCAGTTCCTGAAGCTGGATCGCCCGCCGGATGCCCTCCTCGGCCTGGGAGCGCACGCCGACGAGGACAGCCTGTCCCCAAAGTCAGGGATTCCCCTGAGGGAATCGAGTGTGGTAGAGTGGGGTGGTCGGGGGAGACTTGGGCGGGAGGGAAGCGATGTCCTCGCAGCCGGCGTTGTTGGAGGTCGCGGAGGAGGTTGGGGAGGGCGGGCCGCGGCGGATTCATGGGGGGAAGCGGTTCATCGAGATCCCGAGTCGGGAGCAGCTGGAGTTTGGGGTTCGGCGAGTGGAGGATATGGTGGCGGCGGACGCTCCGGTGCGGGTGTTCGATGCGATC
>VGFC01000634.1 GCA_016869045.1 Armatimonadota bacterium | reverse complement strand
TGTTGGTCATGTACGAAATAACCTGACATCATCGGGTCGTTGTAGGGGCAGAGCGTGCTCTGCCCACGCCGTCGGTTCGGGCAACACCTGGGCAGAGCACGCTCTGCCCCTACAACGACACCCGCCAAGTTATTATGTGCATGGCCATCATCACGCCCGATGCCGTGCTTCTCATACACGCTCTCAGACGAGATGGAACTCCGTCTGGCGTCCCTGGATCGGCCGGCAGCCGTCCTGGGTGAACAACACGTCCTCCTCAATCGACAGCGTGACCTCCTGCCCGTCCCACTCCGGCACGGGCGCTCGCACGCACAGCTCCATGGTGAAGGCATAGTTCGGCTGCAGGACCACATCCCCTCGCCCCACGCAGCGCTCCTGCTCCCACGGCAGCCCGATGAGCGGCCCGGGCTCGTGTAGGTAGTACCCAAGGGAGTGCGAGTAGACCTTCGGGTTTGGCACTCCCTCGGCGCGCGCTCGAGCAAGGGTGTTTGCCAGCAGCTCGTTGCCCGTGAGCCCCGTCCGGAACTCCGCCATGAAGATGTCTTGCAGGCGGTTGGCCTTCGCCATCAGGTGCCGCAGCCCCTCCGGCGCCTTGCTCTCGCCCGGCCGCAAGATGTACGCCCACTGCTGGTGGTCGCTGTTTAGCCGCAGGTACTTCAGGCCCACATCGCAGTGTACGCAATCTCCCGGGCGGATCGTGCGGTCCTCGGTTCCGTAGCGCTCGCGCGCGGCCTGGCTACGCACCACCGAGAAGTATGGCTTGAAGGCCACCTCCAGACCCATGTCCGCCGCGCGCTGCCAGTAGTGCCACTCCAGGTCGGTCGAGGTGGTAATGCCCGGCGTCAGCGCGCGCGGGCTGTAGCACTGCGCGATCACCGCTTTCGCGACGGCCACCACGTGCTCGTGCAGCGCGATGTCCTCCTCGGTCAACGTCGCCAGCCAACGCGCGGCCGCCGCCTCGGCCGAGACGAGGCGCTCAACGTAAGGCGGGGGGAGGCGATCCACAAGCTGCGTGTAGAGGTTGTGCGTCAATCCGCCGCCCGCCCACTGGACCGAGCCGATGTTGATGCCGATACGTTGAGGGTCGCAGGCCTCGATGATCTCGACGAGCTTCGGCCACTGCTGTTCGGGGAGCTGCGTGGAGATCGGGCGCTCGTAGAGGTCATGCGTGTTGGTGCCGGAGATGTTGAACCGCTCGACCGCATCGCCTGTGTCGAAGAACGCGAGCATCTGCAGGATCGGGCACCACGTATCGGGCGGCACCATCGTGGTGAATACCGGGTCCAGGTCGTCCTCCTGGCAGAGGATCAGCCACATGTCGATCCCGGCCTCACGCATGGCGAGGGGGAGAACCGTTTGGAGTCGCCCCCGAAGGAGACGATTGATGGCTACAGCGCGTTCGCGCATCGACAGGACGCGCGGGAACTCGGTTGGACGCAGACCCCGCATGGCACGGTCTCCGCTGGCTTCAGGGCTCCGCCAGTAGCCGTTTCACCTGCCACGGCCTCGGCACCTTCCGGGCACCCGGTGCCGAGCCGCGAACGTTGGAGGAGACGTAGCGCCGGTCACACGGGCACCGCGTTTCGCGGGTCAGAGAGGGACGAACATGGCTGACTTGCTGGACCGAGACGACATCTCCGAGGACGCGAAGACCGCCCTGCGCCGGGAGCGCCAGACACACGCGGAGGTCGAGGCCCGGCTACGCCTCGAGCGCGATGCCGCCGAGGACCTCATCGCCCTGGCGCCGGTGATCTTCCTGGTCCTCGACCGCGCCGGCCGGATCGTGCGGTTCAACAAGCACCTCGAGGAGCTGACCGGGCGCACGCTTGCGGGGGTGCGTGGCGAGGACTGGTTCTCGACCTTCCTCCCCGAGCGGGATCACACGCAGATCCGTCGCGTCTTCCTGCAGACCATCGACGACCTGCCCACGAGCGGCACCGTCAACAGCATCGTGACCACGGACGGCCGCGAGATCCCCATCCAGTGGCTCAACCGTCCGCTCAAGGACGGACAGGGCAACACCGTCGGCGTGCTCTCCATCGGTCTCGAACTGCCCCCTGCGCATACCGGTCCCTAGCGCCCGACCAGCACCCGTACGTCGTCCACGTAGAGCCTCCCCAACCGCGCACCCTCATCGCGGTAGCCGACGATTCCGAACTTGAGGGCGAAGCGCTTGGTGTCGAGAGCGGTCGTGAAGGTCGCCGCGTACTCCCGCCAGTCGTCCGTCGCCTGCAACTCCGGGCACCTCGCGAACAGCGTCTGTCGGTTGCCCGCCTCGGCCTTGTCCGAGTTCCAGCCCACGGCGGTGAACTCCACCTTCGCCGCATCGCCCCGCAGCTTGAACGCCACGCGGTACTTCGTCAGCGGCTTCGCCTCGTAGGCGTTCGGCCCGGTGAAGCCGTTCGAGTCGCCGAACATCAGCGCCACGTTGATCCACTCGCGCCCGTTGAGGTTGTACCACTCCGGCGCCTCGACGGTCGCGCAGCGGTCCCCGGAGGCCGCGTTCTCCGCGCTCGTGCC
>VGFC01000633.1 GCA_016869045.1 Armatimonadota bacterium | reverse complement strand
TGGCTTCCTCCCACTGCGCCTGCAGGAACTTCACGGACTTGGGGATCTCGACCTCGCGGTCGCCATCGCAGCCGCACTCGAAGCTGCAGTAGTCGGTGTAGCCGATGCGCTGCAGGCCGCGGAAGCCACTGACGAAGCTGCGCTCGTCCTGGCCGGGCATCACGCGGCGGCGGGAGGCGAGGTGGACGTGGTGCGTGTAGGAACCGCCGGACAAGAAGGCGCCCTCGTCGCTCGTCTCCTCGATGCACATGTGGTAGAAGTCGCCCATCAGGCCGACGCCGGGGCTGTTCACGTCGCGGCAGATCGCCGCCGCATCCGCCACCAGGCGCAGGAACATGCACTCGCCCCGGTTCAGCGGCTCCAGCAGGATGCGCGTGTTCGCCGCCGCCGCGAACTCGCCGATCTCCTTGAGCAGGTCGATGAGGATCTTGCGTGCATCGGGGAAGTGCAGGTTGCTCTGCCCGTTGAAGGCGGGGACGGCGATCATCCCGGGCGAGCCCAGCGCGCCGGCGGCGGTGAGTATCTCCTTCATCGTGTCCACGGCGCGCCGGCGGTCCGACTCCTCATCCGCGAGCAGGCACTTGTCGTAGCCCGCGCAGATCGCGCTCAGCTTGGTGGGCCGGCCCTCGAGGTCCTTCTTGAGCGCGTCCACGCGGCCCGCGAGGCCTCCCCCTCCGACCTCCAGGCCTACGATCCCCCACTGCTCCATCTTGTCCAGCTTCTCCGGCAGGCTGCCGCCGGGAATGATGCCCTCTTGACTTGAGATCTTCAGCTCCGCTGCCATTCTTCGTGTCTCCTCTTGTGCGGCCGCTCGGCCGCCGAATCCCACGGCTAGGCCCGCCCCTACGAACGAGCCGGTCACCACGAAGTCGCGACGGTCCATCGACATGGCTGTCCTCCCGATCGTGCCCAAAGCACGGGTCGCCGGTTCACTTCGGCGTACCGGCGGACCCTCCCTCTACTCTTCGGGCCGTTCCTTGCGGAAGGTGAACTCCCCGTTGGTGGTCGGGCCGCCGGAGATGCGGGCGACCACGGTATACGTGCGGTTAGGGTCGTAAGCTGTCAGCTCGAGGCGATAGACGCCGTTCTCGACCCACGCTCCGGCGTGGCAGCGGTGCTCGTCCACGGCCTCCTCGCGCTCGTCACCGGGGTTGTCCTTGGGCGATGACACCAACGCCACGCGCGTCGCCACGAGGCCCAGGCTGCCGCTGCGGTAGACGGGCTCGAACAGGTACACGCCCGGGCCATCGAGGTACGGGGTTACGTCCAGGCGGCGGTCGATGGTGCGCTCGGGGTCGAAGTCCTCCGTCTTCCAGGCACCCAGGATGCGCCGCCGGTAGGCCCGGTCGGGGTCGGTGCAGCCGAATCGCTCGCCGAGCGTGGCGATGCGGGTCGCCATGTCGTCCACGAGCTGCACAGTGCCCCCGAACCGCTCGACGCCCGTGGGATCGGCCTTCAGCGCCTCGGCCCACTTCGGGTAGAGCGCGTCGATGGTCGTCGTGGCCCGGAGGAACTGCGTGAAGCGCTGTTGCGCGGCAGTGCGGTCGGCGTCCGGCAGCTCGGCCCGGCCGTTGATGAGGCCCCCCAGCTCCCACGTCGCCTGCAGCATCTCCACATAGGCGCGCACGATCCGGGTCTCCAGGACGGCAGCCGGGTCGCCGGTCTCCTCTGCCAGCTTCAGTGCGTCATCGCAGATAGCCAGGTCGCGGTCGAACTGCGCGGGCTCGGCGAACTCGCCGAACATCGAGGTGCCCAGCTTGTAGCCGGCCGTCCCGTCCGCGACCTTCTCGATGTTGCGCAGGTAATGCTGCAGGAACGGGAAGTTGGACCCGTACACATCCCAGCTCACCGGGCTCAGCGTCTCGGTCCAGTCGGCGAAGGTCTCGGGCTTCGCGATGCCATGGCGGACGGCGTAGGCGACGGCGAACTCGCGCGGCGAGCGGCCGTGAGCGTTCCACGACCAGTCCATCGCGCCCTCGACGTTCACGGGGTAGAACGCGTTCGCCGGGATCACATACCCGACCAGGCAGGTCAGGCCCTTGTCCACGAACTCGGTCAGGCGGGTGTGCACGAACTCGGGGTTGGAGAAGGGGCCCACGGTGAGCCAGTTCGCGCCGAGCGTCGGGTACACGCCCAGCCAGCCGCTCCGCGTCGCGTACTCCTCGAGCAGCGGGTAGATCATGGGGTTGCGGGAGGTGTTGTAGGTGAGCCCCCCGTGGTAGTAGGAGACCTTCACTCCCTGCGGCACAGCCGCCAGGATCTTGTCGTTCGACTTGTAGCTCGCCTGGGTCAGGAGCAGCCGCAGGCCCAGATTCGGGCACTCCGCCCGCGCTTTCTCCCAAGCGGCGACACAGGCCCGCATCTCGTTCAGGAACCGGTCGTCCTTCGCGCACTCGGCGCATTGGCAGCCCTGGCCCTCCTCGGAGAGCCAGATCATCACATCCCTCACGCCGGGAGTGCTGCCCAGGTCGGTGAGCCACTGGCTGACGAGCGTCACGAGTTCGGGCCTCGCGAAGCAGAT
>VGFC01000632.1 GCA_016869045.1 Armatimonadota bacterium | reverse complement strand
CCGAGTTCGCCGGCACCCGTGTGACCGGCGAACCCGAGCGCGTGGCGGCTCTCGCCCGCCTCGCCGGTGAGCAGGGCCTCGACGGCGCCGTCGGCATCTCGTTCGCGGAGCCGCCCCTGAAGACCGAAGGCACCGGGCGGAACGCCGAGGTCAGGATCAAGCTCTCGACCACGATGACCGTTGTCGCCGCCAGCGGGACGCAGGCCGAACTGACCTACACCTACGCCACCAAAGAGGATAAGCGCGACGCCGACGAGACGAAGAAGATCGACGAGACCATCAAGGCGAAGACCGACGAAACCGCCCGCGCGCTGGCAATCGCGGTCTTACGCCCGCCGACGCCGTTGTAGGGGCGGACCCGTGTGTCCGCCCCTCGAACCACACCGAAGGAGCCCGCACACATGCCCCTGTTGCCGACTGTCGACTTCTGCGGACTGAACCCCACGCGCATGATCATCGGCGCGAACCCGTTCGGCGGCTTCAGCCACCAGACCCCGGAACGCGACGCCGAGATGGTCGCCTACTACACGCCCGAGCGCATCCGCGAGACGTGGGCCCGCGCCCACGCTGCCGGCATCAATGCGATGGTCACGAACAACGAGACGCCTCACGTCCTGGAGGCGGTCATCCCGTACATCGCCGAGGGCGGGCCGCTGCAGTGGATCGCGCAGGTCAGCGACAGCCGCTGCGGCAGCATGATCGAGGCGGTGGACAGGGCGGTCTCCATCGGCTGCAAGGCGTTCTACTTCCACGGCGGGATCATCGACCGGCTCTACTCCGAGCAGGATGCCGACACGCTCCGCGCCTGGGCCGCCCACGCCAAGACGCACGGCGTCCCGGTCGGCGTGGCCGGACACGCGCCCGAGGCGCACTATTGGGTGGATAGCCTCGACCTCGTGGACTTCCACGTGGTCTGCTTCTTCAACTGCGGCAGCCTGCACGCCGGCAAGGGGCACCGGTTCCGCCTCGCCGACTTCGCGCCCGCCGCCGAGTGCTGCCGCCGGATCGCGAAGCCCTGCATCGCCTACAAGATCATGGCTGCCGGCCGCATCGACCCCCTCATGGCCTTCGAGTACGCCTTCGAGAACATCAAGCCCACCGATGTCGTCAACGTCGGCATCCACCGCGGCGACAAGAACGACATGGTCGAAGAGGACGTCGCGATCGTGAGGGCGCTGCTGGAGGCATGAGGACGGCGCGCTGGCCCACCCGGTGAAGAGGAGGGACGCCCGGTGAAGGTCTACGAACTGCTCTCCAGGCGCACTAAGAGGCGCGACGAGGCGGGTCGGCCGGACGTCTACCAGTACGACAACCTCCCGCTCGAGTTCCGCGTCCAGGTCATCCACATCTGGGTCGACGCGATTGGGCCTTGGTACCCGGCTAGGCCCCACTCGAGGTATGTGCGGCGATTCCACGCCTCCAACGCCCTCTGGCAGGCCATCCACGACCAGTTGGTGCGGGAGTTTGGGGTCTTCTCCTTGGCCAAGGCCCACGACAACCCATGCGTTCAGTGCCGGGACTACCTCCAGGAGGCAGACTCAAAGAAGGCGCTAGACACCATAGACTTCACGTTCTCGTTCATCGACCGGGCGGTTCGGCAGGTCAGAGACGAGGAGTGGTTGCGAACGGACGTCAAGCTCACTGCCGACGAGGCGATTGCGCAGCTCAACTACCGCTTCCGGGAGCACGGGATTGGGTGGCAGTTCCAGGACGGGAAGCTGCGCAGGGCCGATTCCGACTACATTCATGAGGAGGTCGTCAAGGAGGCCCTGTGGGTTTTGCGCCACAGTAGCTTCAGGGGTCCCGCCCAGGAGTTCGAGACAGCACACCAGCACTACCGGGCGGGACGCTACGAGGATGCCATCGCGAACGCCCTGAAGGCGTTCGAGAGCACGATCAAGGTCGTATGCGACGCCCGAGGTTGGCCCCACGACCCGAACGCGACGGCCAGCCAGCTGATCAAGGTCGTGTTCGACAGAGGGTTGGTTCCGGCCGAGATGCAGAGCCACTTCTCAGGGCTCCGGACGACGCTGGAGGGCGGCCTCCCTACCGTCCGCAACAGGCAGGCGGCACACGGGCAAGGCGTGTTGCTGCGCACAGTGCCCGACTACTTGGCTGCCTACGCGCTCCATCTCGCCGCCGCCAACATCGTGCTGCTCGCAGCCGCCCACGAGGCCACGCAGTAGTGGACGCCAAGACTCCCGGGGACTCACAGGAGGGCCACGCCCAAGGGAGGGAGTGGCCCAGGGAAGCCGCTGGACCCAGCGGAGGAACGGAGGAGGCGCGTAGCGATGCGCACAGGACTGTGGTGTCACCTCGAACAGGCTCTGCCGCGCCTGGAGACAACGGGCGATGGCGACTTGTGGGTAGCAACGCCATACATCTCGCTCCAGGCGGTTCAGGAGCTAGCGCGAGTTTGAGAGTTTGGGCCGACGGATCCCCAGGAATGGGGGTTGGGGTCGGTCGTTTTACATCACGGAGCGGGTATGTCGCTATCGGGACGGGGTCGATTGGGGCCCTCGAGGACGGTG
>VGFC01000631.1 GCA_016869045.1 Armatimonadota bacterium | reverse complement strand
TGTAAGAGCGTGTATGAGAAGCACGGCATCGGGCGTGGTGAACCACGCCCCTACGGTCGGGCACGATGAATCGTGCCCCTACATGACGGCGATGTACGGTCGTTTGTGGCGTAGGGGCGCGATTCATCGCGCCCAATTGTGTAGGGGCGCCATTCATGGCGCCCGCCCACCCTTTTCATACACGCTCTTAGGCTTCCAGTGCCGACCACGCGATAGCGGATTGGGAATCCCTGTTCCCGTGTTTGTGCGAAGCTCAGTAGGCCCTGCCGTGTCGTTCCTGAGACCGCGCGCACCCTTGGGCGCATGGCCGGTCGGTCGCCGTTCAGGCTAACTGAACAGCATTGGCTGTAGGGGCAGAGCGTGGATTGTGTCCCACGTATCCCGTAGGTCGGGATGCCAATCTCGACACCGGGTACAATACCCAGGTGGCGAAGTCCCTGCACGCCGAAACTGGCCTCCAACGCCTGAGAGCCGCAGTCGGGAAGCCTGCGCCACATCCAAGGACAACACGAACACAAGGGCCGTCAACTCGGCCACAGCACACGAGGTCCGCAGAGCCCGACGCGGCGCTCAATCACGCTACAACGCAGAGGTGATCGCGGTGCACACGTGGATGGTCCTATGCAGCCTCGCGCTGCCGGCTTCCGCCGATGGCCTGGTGGCGGAGTTCGCCTTCGAGGAGGGTGCGGGACGCAAGGTGGTGGACACTTCGGGTCTTGACCAGCGGGCTCGGGCCACTGCCGTCGAGTGGGTCGCTGGTCACCGCGGCCGGGGACTGCGTTTCGCGGACGCCGACTCCGCCGTCCGCATCTCCTGGCGCCGAAGCCTCAACCTCGACCAGGCCCTCACCCTTGAGGCGTGGGTGCTGCCCGGCCCCAGCTCCAACGAGTCGCGCATCATCATCGCCAAGAACGACGAGTACCTGCTGCGCATCGACAAGGCCCCCGAGGGCGGCCGAGTCTCCCTCTTCGTCCACGTCGGAAGCCCCGCCGTGACCTGGGAGCCGCGGGTGTCGAGCAAAGCCCCCCTCACTCCGGGCGTGTGGCACCACCTCGCCGGCACCTGGGACGGCCAGAAGCTCCGCCTCTACGTGGACGGGCAGTTGGAGGGCGAGACCGACCGCACGGGCCGCCCCAATCCCAACCCGTACCCCGTGATGGTCGGCAACTTCGAGTACCCGAGCTGCCACGGGGGGGCCTTCGGGGGCGTCATCGACGAGGTGCGAATCTACCAGCGGGCACTGACCGCCGAGAAAGTGGGCGCCCGGTTCCACGAACGCCCGTAGCCGCCCCAAATGGGAACCCGCGGTTCTCGTCCGAGCCGTCCCCGTGTAGGGGCGCGATTCATCGCGCCCGGCCATGTAGGGGCGCCATTCATGGCGCCCAAGAACCGATACCGCGGGTTCCCATACAGGGATCACAGCACGTCAGTACTCCGCCAGGCTCGGCAGCACAACCCCGTCCCCCGGCCCGGCGATCACCACCGCGAACCGCGCCCCCAGCCCGTCCTCTCCCGGCGGGAAGCACGCTGCCGTCAGCGGCGGCAGCCCCTCGCGGTCGAGGGTGATTGCCTCCCCCGCCGCCAGGCGCCCCTGCACTTCCCCCCGGCTGTTGAGCACGGTCAGCCCGGCGTACGCGTGGCGGGCGGAGACGCTCGTCACGACGCGGCTCTTCTCCGGGACCACCTCGTTCACCGGTCCGCCGGCCACCCGCAGGTCCTCATCGCCGATGGAGAGCTCCGTCGCGCTGAGCACTTCGCGCAGCGTCACCGACTCGCTCCCTCCCGCCGTCCTCACCAGCACCGTCTGCCCGGGTCTGAGGTCCTCGCCCAGGACCGGGTCGCTCAGCTCGATGACGCCCCGGGCGTAGTCCACGCGCTTGATCCGGGTTGTGCGCAGGCCCTGCCCGGTGAGGCTCAGCGCGCCGTAGCGGAGCATCGTGCCATTGAGCAGCATGGCCCGCAGTGGCTCGCCGTTCGCGTCCAGGGCCAGGCATGCCGCCTGACCATCGACGCGGACCTTGCCGTCCACGACGTACTCCCGCCCCGGCTGCAGCGAATGATAGCAGTACTGGCTCTCGCCGCTGCGCAGCCGCACCAGCACCGCCACGGCCTCGCCATCGCCGGGCTCCACCGTCACCGCCGACACGCTCTCGATCCACGGCGCGCCCTGGTACGGCTCGTGCACGCTCACGAAGGCGCTGCGCAGGTCCTCGCCGACGCGCCGGCGGATCAGGTACTTCACCCACTCCGGCATCTGCTTGTAGCGCTGCGGTTGGCAGTCGGCTGAGACCAGCTCCTCGCCTTCGCCGACCACGTGCGTGCGGACCCCAATGCCCTCCCAGGGGCGCTCCGGCTGGCCCTCGAGGGGCTTGGTCAGCTTCCACTCGGCCACGGCGCGGTTCTGCAGCGGAGCACGCTGGACGTGGACGAAGAACTGGAAGCCGCTGCCTGCGTAGTGGCCGCACGCGACGCTGCCCAGCGGCTGGTCCTTCAGCCCGGGGTCGTCGTAGAACTGCTCGTAGGGAACCTCGGGCCCCGCC
>VGFC01000630.1 GCA_016869045.1 Armatimonadota bacterium | reverse complement strand
CTCCTCCCGGAAGTTCGTCTGCGAGGACCCGCGACCCGAGCGCTGGGCCGGCGAGAAGGACATCTGGCTGCACGGCTTCTGGGTCTGGGACTGGGCCGACCTGCGCGTCCCACTCGGCGCCGTCGATCCCGCACAGCACGTCATCACCCTGGCCGGCGGGGGCGAGATCCGCAAGGGGCAGTGGTTCTGCGCCGAGAACGTCCTGCCCGAGCTGGATACCCCGGGCGAGTGGTACCTGGACCGCGAGACCTCCCTGCTCTACTTCTGGCCCCCGGCCCCGCTGCGTTCCGGCCAGGCGGTCGTCTCGACGGTGCGCGACCTGGTCCGTCTCACCGACGTGTCGCACGTCACCTTCTGTGGACTGACGGTCGAGGCCGGGCGCGGCCACGCCTTCGTCATCAACGGGGGCAGCAACGTTCGCGTCGTGGGCTGCACGATCCGCAACATGGGCAACTGGGCCGTGCAGGTGCACGGCGGTGCGAAGCACACCGTGGTGGGCTGCGATATCTACGGAATGGGCCAGGGCGGCATCTCCCTGGAGGGCGGCGACCGCAAGACGCTGACCCGCGGCGACCATGTCGCGGACAACAACCACATCCACCACACGTCGCGCTGGGATCCCGTGTACCAACAGGCCATCGCGCTGCGGGGCGTCGGCAACAGCGCCACCCACAACCTGATCGACAACGTGCCCCACATCGCCATCGGCTTCGCCGACAACGACATGACCATCGAGTACAACGAGATTCACAGCGCGGTCTTCCAGTCCAACGACGCGGGCGCCGTCTACACCTCGCCCCCCGATGAGACGTGGTCGATGCGCGGCCACAAGATCCGCTTCAACTACCTGCACAACATCCACGGCTTCGAGGGCCGGGGCTGCCACGGCGTCTACCTCGACGACTGCTTCTCCTCGGCCGACATCTCGAGCAACATCTTCTACGACGTCGCCAACGCGATCCTCATCGGCGGCGGCCGCGACAACCTGATGACCAACAGTATCTTCCTCAACTGCGGCCAGGCCTTTGCCATCGACGCTCGCGGCCTCGGCTGGGCGAAGGGGGTCGGCGGCTTCGCGACCCAGGAACTCCTCGACCTGAACTACAAGCAGCCGCCCTGGTCGGTCCACTACCCCGAGCTGCTGAACATCCTGGAGGATGAGCCCCTCGCGCCGAAGGGCAACGTCGTGGCGCGCAACATCTGCTGGGGCGGCCGCTGGGGCGGGATCGAGCCCAAGGCGGAGCCCATGGTCAAGGTCGAAGACAACCTGATCGACGCTGACCCTCGCTTTGCGGGCACTCCGCCGGCCGACTTCACCCTCGCCGAGGATTCACCCGCGCTCAAGCTCGGTTTCCGGCAGATCCCCTTCAGCGAGATCGGCGTCTACGAGAGCCCCGACCGCGCTTCATGGCCCGTGACCTCCGAGCTGCGCCACGATCCCGTGCCCCCGGCGGCCAAGCCGAAGCCTCCCCGCAAGGCCGGCCCACCGCCGACCTTCGACATCCCGCGCCTCGCGGGCCCGGTGACGGTGGACGGGAGCCTCACGCCAGAGGAGTGGTTCGGCCTCAGCCCGGCCAAGGGCCTCGTCCTGCAGGAAGGCGTGGATGGGGAGAAGTGCAAGCTGCGCACGCTCGCCTGGCTGGCGTGGGATGACGAGGCGCTGTACGTCGCCTTCGACAACGCGGTGGACCCGAACCTGTCGATGGGCATGGCAGACGTGTGGGGCGGCAACGACGCCGTCGAGGTCGCGCTCAGCAACCCGGCGGTCGGCGCGAAGCCCCCGATCATGGTCCTGCGCGGCTTCGCGTGCGGCGCGTTCAACTCCAGCGAGGAGGCCGGCGCACCCCCGGACGTCGCCCGCAAGGCCGGCGAGAACGTGCAGTTCGCGGCCAAGGTCCTCAGCCCCGCCCGCTGGACCGCCGAGATGCGCGTTCCGTTCGCGTCGCTCGGCCTCAACCCGAACGCCGACGCGCGCCTCCCGTTCAACCTCTCCGTCCGCAAGCAAGGGGACGAGCCCTGGGTCGAGTGGCGCGGCACCGGGGCCTGCACGTGGTTCGTCCCCGAGGCGGGCCGCGTGCGCTTCGTGCGCTGAGCGGAGGCCCGAGCCTGGCGCGCGATCCCTCGCGGCCCAATGTAGGGGCGCCATTCATGGCGCCCGATCATGTAGGGGCGCGATTCATCGCGCCCGCCTTCCTCATCCCCGCTCTCCCAGTCCCGCCGCCACTTCGTCCATCAGCTCCGTCCCCGCGAACAACTGCACGCGGACGCCGCCCAACGCCTCTGCTCCCGCCTTCCCTCCTCTCACCTCCAGCCTCTGTCCGAGGTCGTCGGGATCGTCCGTCGTCAGCAGCACCACGCGCGCCTCGGGAACTGCTCGGTTCAGCCGCACCGTCAGCCGAGAGCCCTCCCTCGTCACCACCAGAATCGAGGGCAACTGCCCAATCGCCACCACCTCATTCGGCGGCACCTCCGCCGACAGCACTGCCGACGCACCGTCAACGGTGAACCCGACCTCCGCCCCCGTCAGCAGGTCCACGTAGTGCCTCCCCTTCCGATGC
>VGFC01000629.1 GCA_016869045.1 Armatimonadota bacterium | reverse complement strand
TGGCGCCGCCCGACTCCCTGAAGGGACGATGACCTCCCGCCGCCGCTTTCTCCAGATCGTCGCAGGTGCCGGCGCAGCGCTCGGCGGCTGTCAGCCCAGCTCTCCCAACCGCAGCGCAATGGCCCCAGCGGCGAACGGGCAGGGAGCGCCGGCCGCGCCGGTCCGCATCCCGGCGAACCGAGTCGCGATCGCGCAGGATCCGGCGATTGTGTCCGCGGAGCGGATCGACGCGGAGGCGGTGGATCGCCTCCTGGGCCAGGCCCTCGGGAGGTTCGCCGGGACGGGTGACGGCGACGCCGTGCTCAGGGCGCTGTTCAGGCCTTCCGACGTGGTCGCGATCAAGGCCAACTGCCTCTCGGGCCCGCCCGTGTCGTCGCACCCGGAGTTGGTCGCGGCGGTCGCGCGAAGGCTGACCAAGTCGGTCGGGATCGCCCCGGACAACATCCTCGTCTACGACCGCACCGCCGGTGAACTGGAGGCCGCCGGCTTCGGGGCGCAGGCCGCCGACTACCGGGTGATCGGCACGGACCAGGTAGGCTACGACGACGAGCCGACCGTGTCCGGGCAGGCAGGCTCGTGCTACAGCCGAGTTGTCTCGGAGATGGCGACGGCGATCATCAATGTGCCCGTGCTCAAGGACCACGACCTGGCCGGGCTCACTGGGGCGCTGAAGAACCACTTCGGCTCGATCCACAACCCGAACAAGATGCATACCGATCACTGCTGCCCGTACGTGGCCGACGTGAACTGCGCGCCGCACCTCCGCGATAAGCAGCGGCTGATCGTCTACGACGCGCTCCTCGTCTGCTACGATGGCGGCCCGGGCTACAAGCCGGACACGACGCTCGCCCAAGGCGCCGTCATGGTGGCCGCCGATCCGGTGGCGGCGGATGCCGTGGCGTTCGACCGGCTGGAGAAGCTGCGCAATCACCACGGCCTCCCGCCGATTGCGGGCACCGAACGTGCGCCGAAGTACATCGAGGTCGCGGCCGACGCGGAGCACGGTCTCGGCGTCGCCGACCTGAAGCGAATTGAGGTCTGTTGAGGATGCGCGCAAGGGTGCGCGCGGTCCCAGGGAGGGCCGGAGGATAGGGACATGGACCGACGAGAGGCATTGAGGCTGATGGGCTGCGGGCTCGCGGCAGGCGCGGCTCTGGGCGCGCTCCCGAGCTGCGCCAACGCGGCGGGGTACATGAGCGAGGCGCGGTACTATGACAAGCTGGCCGGGCTGAAGGTGCGGTGTCAGCTCTGCCCCAAGCAGTGCGTGGTGGGGGATCGAGAGCGAGGCTTCTGTGGGGTGCGCGAGAACCGAGGCGGCAAGTACTACACCCTCGTGTACGGCCAGTGCGCCGCGCTGAACCTGGACCCCATCGAGAAGAAGCCGCTCTTCCACTTCCTGCCGGGCAGCGGCGCCTTCTCCATTGCCGCCGCGGGCTGCAACTTCGACTGCAAGGACTGCCAGAACTGGGAGATCTCCCAGGCCCGGCCCGAGCAGATCACGAGTGCGACGCGGATGCTGCCGAACGACGTGGCCGCGGGAGCCAAGCGCTACGGCGCCGAGTCCATCGCCTACACCTACAGCGAACCCGTCGTCTTCTACGAGTACATGCTCGATTCGGCGCAGGCGGGGCATCGGGTCGGCGTCAGGTCGGTGATGATCTCCAACGGCTACATTCGCCCCGACCCGATGAAGGCGCTGCTCCCCCACCTGGACGCAGTGAAGATCGACCTGAAGTCGATCTCCGAGAAGTTCTACAAGGACTACTGCGTCGGTGAGCTTGCGCCCGTGCTGGAGACGATCAAGCTGGTCAAGCGCAGCGGCAAGTGGCTGGAGCTGGTGTACCTCGTGGTGCCCACCCTCAACGACAGCGATGCGACCGTACGCGAGATGTGCCAGTGGGTGCGCGCCAACGTCGGCGCGGAGGTCCCGCTGCACTTCTCGCGCTTCTACCCGAACTACCAGCTCAAGAAGCTGCCGCCGACCCCGTACGAGACGATGGAGCGCTGCTGGAAGCTCGCGCGGGAGGCAGGCATGAGCTTCGTGTATGTCGGCAACGTACCCGACACGCCGCACGTCAACACCATCTGCCCGGGGTGCGGGAAGGCCGTCATCAAGCGCAGCGGCTACGCGATCCTCGAGCGGAACCTGCGCAACGGCACGTGCAGGTTCTGCGCGAGGAAGATCCCCGGCGTGTGGGCATAGGTCGCACGGACCACCTCCCGATGTCTCGCTCACTCATCGTCTCAGCCTTCCTCCTCGGCTTCACCTCGCTGCTGCTGCAGATCACCCTCACGCGCGAGCTGCTGACCTCCTTCCTGGGGAATGAGATCAGCATCGCGATCGTGCTCGTCGTGTGGCTCGGCTGCGTGGCGCTCGGAAGCGGGCTGCTGGGTCGGTGGTACGCGCGACGCCCGTGTGATGCGACCGTTGCGGCTCGGCACATCCTGCCGCTGTCGGTCGCCGCGTTCTGGGGCCTCCTCGTCGCTCAGCTGTGTGGCTCGGTCGGTCAGTTCCCCGGTCAGGTGATAGGCCCGCTGAGGATGCTCGTCGCGGCGGCACTGGCGCTG
>VGFC01000628.1 GCA_016869045.1 Armatimonadota bacterium | reverse complement strand
CGCCCAGGCCGCCGCCGAGCGGGGCGACTGGCAGGCGGCCCTGGCCGGCGTGCAGGCGGCCTTCCGGCGGGCGGAGGAGCAGCAGCGGGCGAACGCGGCGTACTGGCCCGTGCAGGTCGCGGTGGATGAGGTGCAGCAGTCCCTGGGCCGCCTCAACACGCTGATGGGCGCGCGCATCATCGGGCAATCCACGGACTTCCCGCCGGACGCGCCGGAGGTGAAGGCCCAGACCGAGAGGATGGTGGCCCTGTCGGACCGGTTCTACCGGCTGCGGGCGAACCTCCTGCGCGAGGGCCCCGCTGGGCTACAAGCGGAAGCCGAGGGTCTTCTGCGTGACGTGCGGGACCTTGAGGCCGAGGCGCGAGTGTTCTTCGGTGAGTAAGCGTGCCGAGGCCTCCGGGCCGCTGTTGTGAGCCACGGCGTGGAGTTGCTGCGCTTCGCAGAGACACGGGAACAGTGGGGCGGGCATTCTTGCCCGCCACAGCCTCTGGCGGGCAAGAATGCCCGCCCCACTGTTCCCGCATCTATCCGAGACTCAGTAGGAAGGACAAGCAGATGAAGGTCCTCATCACCGGCGCGGCCGGGCGGCTTGGGCGCAAGCTCGCGCCGGCGCTGGAAGCGAATCACGACCTGATACTGGGCGATGTGGCTCACCTGGATGACCCACGCTTCGTCCCCCTGGATGTGACAGACCTGGAGGCTGCGCGCTCGGCGGCCCGGGACTGTGACGCCATCGCCCACCTGGCCATCCTGGACTGGACGGGTTGCGTCGCCGCGGAAGCGGTGCGCTATGCGGCCGATGCCGTGCGCGTCCATGCGATCGGCACCTACAACATGCTGCAGGCGGCATGGGAGGCGGGCGTCCGTCGGTTCGTGTACACCAGCACGGTGAGCGCAGTGGATGGCCTCCCGCCGGGCACGCCGGTCGGGTCCGACTCCCGGCACTACAGCAACGGACTCTACGGCATGACCAAGGGGTTCGGGGAGGACCTCTGCCGCATGTTCCACGAGAGCCTCCGCCTTTCGGTGACGGTGCTCCGGCTGGGGAACCTCTTCATCCCGGAGTCCGGCGGCGCCTGGTTCGGGAACGTCTACGTCCTGGATCTGGCCACGCACCCCGTCCCCGGGCTGACGCCGTCGCGCGTGCACGTGGACGACGTGACCCGCGCCATCGCGCTCGCCTTGGAGACCCCCGAGCCGGGGTACGCCCTCGTGCACGTGGTCGGCGACAACCCGGGTCGCCAGTGGGACCTGGAGGCCGTCCGGCGGCTCTATGGCTGGCAGCCCCGCTACACCTTCGGCGCGGACGGGCTGCCGGTCGCCACGTAGTCGGAGCGTCGGGCGCAGTGGATCGCCCGTCTTCTCCCGCGTCAGGGCGTTGCCGCCACCGTCGTCGTGAGGTCCCAGGAAGGCTGGGCTCGCGCCGTGCGGACGACGATGCAGGTGTGCAGGAAGTCCCAGCCGTTGTCCTTCTTCCCCAGGCACACGGTGTTGTCGGGAAGCCTCTCCTGGGTGATCTGCAGCGATGCGGGGCTGGAGAGCGTGAGCCTGCCGTCCGGCCAGACGACGCGCCAGTCGCCCGCCTTGCCAGTGATCGTCGCCGGCTGGTCGCTGCCCAGATGCCAACGGATGGTCATGATCGCCGGCTTCTCCGGGGATGTCGCTACCTGGTCGGTCACGACCAGTTGGGACTGATCCCAGCTCACCTGCCTCTGCCATTGCTGGAGGCCGGGATAGCAGGCGGTGACATCGACCGTGAGGTCCCCGCCGTCGTCGTCCAGGCGCGCGAGGCTGATGGGCGCCGGCGCCCTCCTCGGCTCGAGCCCCTCGATGTCCAGCACGTTGTGGCCCACGACGCTGTCGTACAGCGTGCCGATGCTGGGGTTGTCGTAGCCCGGCGTGCCCGCCTCGATGAGCAGCGGCTTGCCCCGAGCGATGTAGTTCACATGCCCCCGGTCGAAGTGGTCGTGGCTATCGAGGGGATGACCGCCGCGCACCCACACGCCGGTGGCGTCGTCGGCCCAGCCGCTCCGCCAGTTGACGCGCCGCGCCGGGCCGTCGAAAAACGCGAACAGCGGAGGCGTCTCTGTGGACGGCGGGACGGTGCGGGCGAGCAGGCCGATCAGGTCGCCGGTGGGGCCGTCATACTGCGCGTTCAGGGCCCAGTTCGCAACGGGGCTGTTCGCGAACACCGCCAGCGTGGCCAGCAGCCCGCGGGTGCCGCCGTCGTTGCGCCCGGTCTTGGCGCCTCCGGCATCGAAGCAGTTGATCCGGTAGCGTCCGGGCTGCAGGTGCTCCACGGCCCAGGTCGGGAACGCGCGCAGGAAGGGGTGATCGAGCGCCCGCGTGTCCCCCTGCACGGCCATGGCGTGGGCCGCCGCCACCATCGACCCCACGGTGAACATCGCGTAGCCGATCCCCTCGTTGAACTCGCCGGCCTGGCCCTGAACATCCAGCGCCCGCAGGAGGTTGGCCACTCCCATCTCGTACTCAGTCGGGTACTGGTCCTTGCCCAGCACCAGGCACGCGCGCACCAACCCCTCGGTCGGCAACACCCACTGGTTGGTTTGCGGATAGCCTGTGCCCCCGCGGAACCAGCCACGCTT
>VGFC01000627.1 GCA_016869045.1 Armatimonadota bacterium | reverse complement strand
AGGTCCGCCTGCCGAAGCAGGTCGTCAACCACCGGGGCGTACTCCGCGCACGTCCGGGTGTCCCGCATCTGGGCGACGATACGCCACGTCGTCTCCTCGAGCGTCCGCAGGCCCCACCTCGCCGCGAGGTACGTGCGCAGGATGTCGCTGACCTCGCAGTAGTGCTGCTTCACGCGCCCGGCCTCAGGTAGCCCGGCCTCGCGGAGCGCCTTGAGTGCCTTGAGCGCGACCACATCGGCCGGGTCGGGGCGCGAGTGCTTCTCGACGAGGCGCCGCTTCCGCTGCCACAGGAAGACCCCCAGGAGCACGACCGCCGCCACGATGACGACCCCAACCAGCACCCGCAGGGCGATCGCGAGGGGCTTCTCGCGGAGGGTCAGCGGGCCCACGATGTCGGCGGGTCGCGTGTCCTCGCCCTTCAGGACGGAGGCGATGGTCGCCGTCACGGCCGCCGTACGCACGGAGCGCGTCTTGCCGGCCGGATTGCCGACCGTGATCTCGATGGACGGGACCGGGAGCTTGCCGGTCTCGAAGGCGGTCAGCGTGTAGCTGACAACCGCCTTCCCCGGCGCGGGCTCGACGTGGTAGCCGCGGACCTCCCAACGGCCGAAGGCAGCCTCCGCGCCCGGCCCCGTGATGCGCTCATCCGCGGCGAGAGGAACCTCAACCGTGTAGGTTAGCAGGTCGCCGACCGTGATCGTGTCGGGGGAGATGCGCGGTTGGAGGGACGAGGGTTGCTGCGCGAGCGACGAGGAAGCGAGGAGGAGAAGGCCGAGCGGCCAGAGGGTTCTGGGGGCACAGACGCTACCGGCAACGTCAACAACGGACAGTCCTCGTTTCCCGCACCTCGCGGTGCGGGAAACGGGACAGTCCCAAACGACACGCCTCTGTGCGCAAGGGCCCATGGACCTCACCTCAACCGCCTCGCACGGGTCGAGAAGAACCGGATGAGCGGCTCGACGTACGACTCGGCGGCGTTGATGGGTACGAGGTCCACGTCCAGGCGAGCCAACTCCCGGCGCAGCTCCTCCGCGCGGCGCGCGGGTCGCAGCTTCCCCGGGCGGGTGTCGATCGTGAGGCGGCGGCCGGTCTCGGCGTCCTCCACCTCCAGGAGGCCGACGCCGGCAAGCTGCTCCTCTCGCGGATCGGTGATGTTCACCGCGATCACGTCGTGCTTCCGGTTTACGATGTTCAGCGCCCGTTGGTAGCCCACGTCCAGGAAATCGGAGATCAGGAAGACAACGGCGCGGCGCACGAGCGCGCGGCCCGCCCACTCCAGCGCGGCGGCGATCTTGGTGCCCCGGTGCTGCGGCTCGAAGGCGAGCACCTCGCGGATCACGCGCAGGACCTGCGTGCGGCCCTTCGCGGGCGGGATCATGCACTCGATGCGATCCGTGAAGACCGCCAGCCCGACCTTGTCGTTGTTGCGGATGGCGCTCAGGGCGAGCACCGCGCAGATCTCCGCCGCCACCTCGCCCTTCAGCAACTCCCCCGAGCCGAAGTGCACTGACCGCGACGCATCCACCAGGAAGACGACCGTCAGCTCGCGCTCCTCCTGGTAGCGGCGCACGTACGGCTTGCGCGCCCGTGCGGTCACGTTCCAGTCGATCGTCCGGATGTCGTCGCCGGGGTAGTAGTCGCGTACATCCTGGAACTCCACCCCCCGCCCGCGAAACGCCGACCGGTACTCGCCCGCGAACACGTCGTTCACCAGCCGCCGGGCGCGGATCTCAATGCGATGGATGCGGTTGAGGAGATGGGATGGGATCATGACGGCAGGTTACGGGTGACAGGTGACGGGTGATAGCAAAGGCAACGACGACGAACACGACGCGACGACCTACGGCACCTCGATGGTGCGCAGGATGGAGTCGATGATGTCGTCGGAGGTCTTCTCTTCCGCTTCGGCTTCGTAGGTGACGATGATGCGATGGCGCATGACGTCCCGGACGACGCCGCGGACGTGGTCGGGCGTGACGTAGGCATCGCCCTGCATGAAGGCGCAGGCCTTGGCGGCCAACGTCGTGTAGATTGTGGCGCGCGGCGAGGCGCCATAGCGGATCAGGCCCGCGAGTTCGGGCAGCCCGAAGTCCTTCGGCTGCCGCGTCGCGACCACCAGGTCCACGATGTAGCGCTCGACCTTCGGGTCGATGTAGACTTGGTACACCGTCCGCCGGGCCTCCAGGATCGTCTCGGGCTTCACCACCGGCTGCGCGGAGGGCTCAAGTCCGACGGTCATGCGTTCAAGGATTCGGAGTTCCTCATCGGGCGAGGGGTAATCGACCCTCAGCTTGAGCATGAAGCGGTCCACCTGGGCCTCGGGCAGCGGATAGGTGCCCTCCTGCTCAATGGGGTTCTGTGTGGCCAGCACAAGGAACGGCTGGGGCAGCGGGAAGGTCGTATCCCCGATGGTCACCTGCCGCTCCTGCATGGCCTCCAGGAGGGCGCTCTGCACCTTGGCAGGGGCGCGGTTGATCTCGTCGGCGAGGATGAGATTCGAGAAGACGGGCCCCTTCTTGGCGAAGAAGGAGTGCTCCACTTCGTTGTAGATCATCGTACCGACGATGTCGGCAGGCAGCAGGTCGGGCGTGAACTGGATGCGCTGGAAG
>VGFC01000626.1 GCA_016869045.1 Armatimonadota bacterium | reverse complement strand
GGCTTCCGCGGCCTGCAGCGCATCGGCTACACCGACTACTGCAGCTTCGAGTGCGGCTGCGATGGCGACCGCGAGGTCGAGATCCCCAAGTCCGTGAAGTTCCTGCAGGCGCAGTGGGAGGAAGCCAGAGGATAGGGCGAACCGACGACTGCAACGGGATGGTCCGGCCACGCGCAGAGAGAGGCTGGCGCAGTTGTCCGCGGCTATGCGCGAGTGGACCAGACGTCCGCCCGATCACGACGACGCGTGGTGGGACGACTTCGAGCGTGAGCTAAGGGGGAACCGGCTTACGTTCGGTGTGATGGACAACAGGCATCAACGGGCGGTCGAGGCCTGACTGCACAGGAGTTGCGTGTGAGCAGCGCGACATGCCCCTCGACGGCTTGGCCGGACCGCCCGATTGCGGAGGCGGTGTGGGTGTGCGTCCACGCGGAGACCACCGGTCGGGAGGTCGGCTGTGAGGGTCGCTCTGTGTGCGCGATGTCCAGACGGCCAAGTGTGGTCTGGGATGGACGGGCTGTTGAGGCAGCAGCTCAGTAGCAGTAGACGTCCTGGTAGCCCCTGACCTCCAGTTCGACCCGGGTGGGGATGTGTTCAAAGCAGCGCTGCGCGAGGTTCCACAGGCCCGCGGCCACCAACTCAGCCCCGAGCTTGTCCATCAGAGGCCCGAGGTAGAGGACGTCGTCAGCCGCATAGGCGATCTGCGCGTGTGTGAGTTCAGACGCGAACCAGTTCGACCTCGCCTCCCGCTTGCTGATCCGCAGGCCAAGGTGCCTGTCCAGGAGGGTACCAAGGCTGTGGCTATGGATGTTCAGAGGGTCCAAGAGCTTGGCGGCGACTTTGGTGCAAGCGATGTTGGAGGGTTCAAGGTCCCACGCGTGTGCCATGAAGCGGAGATCGAAGAGGGCGTGATGGAAGACCTTCTCGACGGCCACGTCGGTCAGCAGCTCTATGAGCCGTTGAGGTTGGTTCTCAGTTACCCGAACGAGGACGACACGCTCTGCGGCGATGTGCAGCTGACAGGTGGCAATCCGGTCACTGCGCCAGTCAAGTCCTGACGTCTCTATGTCGAGGGCAACCCGGTGCTGGCGGCGGGCTGCAGCCAGATCGGCGGCCTCAACGTCCCCGTAGCGTACGGCGACATCTGCGTCCCGAACTGCCGTCGCGCTGCTCATATCACCCTCCCTCCGGCGCTCGGCGTGCTAGTGGCGGGTCATCCTCAACCATCGCTCGGAACTCCGCCCGGACGAACTCGTAGAAGCTCCCGCCCTCCTGAATCACGAACGCTGGCACGGGGGCCCTCTCCTTCCGATGCGTGTAGAGGGCGAACACAACTGACGTGCCGAACCGGTAGAAGCTGAATTGGAGTGTAGCTGGCAGATACCACACCTGAACAAGGTGGCGGTTCTCGGGGTTGAGCCGACCAAGGCTCGTGAAGTCCTCCGCCGCCTCCCTGACGGCGCTGGAGAACTGCTCAGCGGACACGTCGAACCTGCGAGCCATCTCTGCGACGGTGGTCGTGTCATCGGGATCCGGCAACACGACCCTGATCCGCGCCTCCGGGCGCTTCGCCAGTGCCTGCAGTTCTGCACGGTGCGAGTTGCGCCACGTACGGCCGTAGGCGAAACAGATGTCGAGGTGGGCCCCACTGCGGAAGAGGCTCTCCCAGTCGATACTCCGTTGGAACGACTCAGTGAAGCCCACGATTCCAGACTGCTGGATGTCCTCGGCTATGCGAGCCTTTGCGAACAACTCGTCCACAAACGCGCGCTTACCCCAGAGGTTCCACAGCAGCGCGATGACGACGGTGACGGTGAGGACGGAGCCCAACTGCCGCACCATGCTCTGCCATGGGCTTTGGGCCCGCCAGAGCGTGTCGTTGCTGGCCAGGTACAGCAGGACCAGCCCCACGAGGAGCACGCCGAGCGCGAGTACAACGGTGCGGAGCGTTGTACGTTCCTCCAGGACTCCAGCATGTCCTCCGGCAGCCATGGCGTACCTCTCCTTGCTGGGCCGCGGGGCTCGCGTTGCCCTGCCTCTGGGGCTCTTCGTCGTGTGAGGTGTTCATTCCTGCTGGCCGAGCTGCCATGGGGGCTGACGAAACCTCGGTGGTTCCCCTCGTGTATGCCCTCCTGGCGGCGGCAGGCCATCGATGCACGCCGGCGGGACGGCACGATGCGGGTCTCCATCATCATCCCGGTCTACAATGAGGAGCGCACGGTCGGGGAGGTTCTCCGGCGGGTGCTGGTGCTGCCGATCGACAAGGAAGTGATCGTGGTCGATGACGGCTCGACCGATGCGACGCCCGAGGCCATCGCGGCGTGCGCGGGGCTGATCGCGCTGCGGCTGGAGAGGAACTCCGGCAAGGGCGCGGCGATCCGCGCGGGGCTGGAGCGCGCCTCCGGCGAGTATGTGCTCATCCACGACGCCGATCTCGAGCTGCTGCCGGAGGAGGTCCCGCTGGTGCTGGCGCCGATTGCGGCGGGGCGAGGGCCGGTGGTGTACGGGTCGCGGTTTCTGCGCGGCCGCGGGTGCGCCGCGCGGGCCCACTACCTGGGCAATCGGCTCATCACCGGATGGGCCAACCTGCTCTACGGCTCTTCGCTGACGGACGTCTCGACGGCGTAC
>VGFC01000625.1 GCA_016869045.1 Armatimonadota bacterium | reverse complement strand
CCGAGGCCGTTTCCTGGGTACAACGTCTCTACTGGGTGACGGGCATGTTGGCCCCATACGGTCTGGGGGTGGGGCGGACGTGCAGTGCTGGCGCTGCTATCACGAGACGGCCTACCCGACCTGTCCCGCCTGTGGCGCGCGCGTGCTTACGCGGCGGCCGCGCACGCGGCGCGTGCTCGAGCAGGAGGCGCGCACCAACCGCCGCCGCGCGTGGGTCTTCGGGGTCGGCGTGGCCTTCGGCATCGGCACCGCGCCCTTCGTGGTGACCTACAACCCCGGGATCATCCCGTGGGTCGTGATGTACGAGGGCGCCCTCGCCGCGCTCCTGCTCTGGGCGCTGGGCCAGCTCAGCTCCTACGAAGACTCCTTCCACGAGTTCCACGACACCTACATCAACGTCGGCCACAACTACGCCTGGCCCGCCTACACCGCGTACCATGCCACCATCGGTGTCGGCCTGACGAACTTTATGGTCGTCGAGTTCGGCGCCGCCGTCGTCTGGGCGTTGATGTGCCTGGTCACCAACGGCGCGATCGACGTGACCTGCGGACTCCTCTGCCTGATGGCCGCCTTCATCGCCTGGTTCTTCTCCTCCAGCCTCCGCCTCCACTGGTACTGAACCGCCCTCACCCTCCCCTACTGGGGCCCTGACAAAGACGGGCACAGTGGGGCGGGCATTCTTGCCCGCCACCACCCCTGGCGGGCAGGAATGCCCGCCCCACTGTACCCGTGTTTGCCCAAGGCTCAGTACCTAACCCGGCAGCAGGAACAGCCGGTGCTTCCCCGTGAGGCTGGCGACGATCAGCCAGAACACCATCATGGCGATGTCGCCGAAGGCGATTCCGAGGAACAGCGGGCGGGTCTTGCGCAGCCCCTTTGCGCCGCCGTAGCGCAGGATGACGCTCTTCAGCGCCCAGCCGATGAAGATGGAAAACCACAGCGGGTGCATGCAATGGGCCTGCATCATGATGTAGCCGATGGGGTGCAGGGGGAACCACAGGTAGCGCCTGCCGAGCGCGGAGATTCCCCACAACGCGCTCGCGCCGATCGCCATGGAGAGCGCGAACACGCCGCTCGCCGGGCGGGGATTGGCCAGCCAGCGTGTCAGCGCATTCCACCCGGCCAGGCCCGACCACGTCGCGAACCACGGATCGCAGTTCACCGCGCCGTAGCGGTAGCACACCTGCAGCGTTCGGGCGTAGGTGACCGGGAGCGCGGCCACGATGGCCAGCCAGAACGCGATGACCATCCAGCGCTTGCTGAGGCCCGCTTCGTCCGCGATCTTCAGCCCCTGCATGAAGCTCGGCATGACCGTGGCTCGCAGGTCGGTGCCGAAGGCCTGCTCGAAGTACATCCCGATCGTGAAGCTCGGCACGCCGATCGTCCGCGTCCCGAAGAAGTTGTTCAGCACCTGCCCCGGCATCAGCGTCTGCTGCACGAACAGCAACCCGCTCTCGACCACCACCTTGCTCAGGATCAGGATGATCATCGCGTAGGACACGGCCGTCACTGCGGCGGTCCAGAAGCTCATCCCCGCCGCCGTCAGCCAGCACGCCGCGCCCAGCAGGCACACGCCGCAACCCACCAGACACACGCGGTTGCTCAGCGGCTGGTCGGGTGACGGCGGCTCACGGCCGGTCGCCTCGCGCCAGGCGCGCGCCAGGTGGCCCCGAGCCGCCCACAGCGCCATCCCCACGTACGCGAAGTACCCGCCCCACGGCTGCGCGCCCAGCCACACCGGATACCCCTCGATGTCGTGAGGGCCGCCGCGGTGCCCAATCGCGGTCGCGATCACCCGCTCCATCTTCGTGAACCAGTAGAAGAACACCAGCGACCCGCTGACCTCCGTGCGCAGCAGCACACTGATCGCCGCGACCAGCGGGTAGATCACCACCGGGCTCCACCCGATCGACCGCCACGGCTCCCCGCTGAAGTAGGTGTGCAGGCTCGGGTACTCGAGCCGGAAGCGCGCGAACTCCGGGTAGTAGTGGCCCAGTCCCTTCCCCGCTCCGATGAGCGCGGCCGCGGAGAACCCGATCCACATGAGCGGGTTCGCCCAGAACCCCCCGGCCGCAAACGGGCGCTCCGCATTCGCCGTCATCTCCATCGGCAGCGCCACGAGCGGGAAGGTCAGCTTCTCGCGATCCGCCCACTGGGGGTAGAGCAGCAAGGTCAGGAAGGTGGCGAGCCCGTAGAGCGCCAGAACCAGGCAGCTCCACGCCAGCAGCGGCACGACCCACTCCCCCCAGGGAATCGAGGCCCCCGGCGGCAGCGACTCGTAGAACCGCGTGATCGCCGTCTGCGACTGTGGGTGGAACCAGGAGGGCACATGGCCCATGAAGATGCGCTCCCACCCCTTGGCCGGCGTGTCGTAGTAGAACGCCGACACCGAGACCGGGATGAAGAGCGTCTCCGACCCATGTCCGGGCACCAGGGTCGAGACCAGCAGCATCGAGTAGATCAGCGCCAGCTCCTGGCGCGTCAGCGGGAGCCTGCGGGACACCAGGCGCAGCACCGGGTTGACCACGAGCAGCAGCACGATCAGCACGAAGACCGCGCCGGGCGGCAGGTGCTGACCGCCGACGAAGGTGCCTTGAACGTAGTGGTCGAGATACGGGATCAGCAACCCGCAGATGACCGACAGGGCGATCCCGATGACCAGGGCGCGGCGGC
>VGFC01000624.1 GCA_016869045.1 Armatimonadota bacterium | reverse complement strand
AGGTCAGCGTGTTCCTCAAGCCGAGCGGCAAGTCGAACGGGCTGATGTTCGACCGCGATGGGACGCTGATCGCCTGCCGGCACCGGGAGCGCAACGTCGCGCGCATCACGCCCGAGGGGCAGGTCACCGTCATCGCCGGTTCATACGAGGGGAGGAAGCTCAACAGCCCCAACGACTGCAGCATCGCCGCCGATGGCGCGATCTACTTCACCGATCCGCACTATGGGCTCGAGGGCCGGCCGCAGGAACAGCCTTGCGAGGGCGTCTATCGCCTCGCCCCCGACGGCAAGCTGACGCGCGTGATCGACGACATGACGCGCCCTAACGGCCTGTTCATCAGCCCCGATGACAAGACGCTGTACGTGGCGGATTCGCAGGACTGCAAGCTCCGGGCCTACACGCTGCAGGCAGACGGCGCAGCCACCGACGGCCGCGACTTCATCGACATGCACGTCGCTGCCGACGGTGTGCCCGACGGCATGAGCATGGACGCGGAGGGCAACCTCTACTGCACGGGCGGCGGAGGGGTCTGGGTCATCACCCCCGAGGGCAAGCACCTCGGCACGATCCCCGTGCCCGAGGTCCCGGCGAACTGCACTTTCGGCGGACCGGACAACAATGTGCTGTATATCACGGCGCGGAGCTCGGTCTACAGGATACCACTCAAGGCAAAGGGCCTGAAGTAAGGCTTACAGGATGCACAGGATGAGCAGGATGAGGACGGAAGCGCGGTTCAATGCGCCGCATCCTGTACCATCCTGTCCATCCTGTTAGTTCGTCTGAGAGGTTGGCAGGAATGCTCGGACTACTGCTCGCACTCACGCTCCCAGGCGCCGCTCAGAGCATCGCAGTTACGTTCAATGGACGCCCGCTCCCGACCACCGCGCCTCCGGTCGAGAAAAACGGGCGCGTGTTGGTCGCGATGCGCGACATCTTCGAGGCGATGAACGCGCAGCTTCAGTGGAACGCCGCCTCGCGTACGGTGACGGCCACTCAGGGCTCGACCCGGATCGTGCTCACCATCGGCAACGCCACGGCCTACGTCGATGGGCGCCCGGTCTCACTGTCGGTCCCGGCGCAGATCATCGGCGGCTACACGTACGTCCCGCTGCGCTTCGTCGGGGAGTCCACCGGCGCGCGGGTGCAGTGGATCGACGCGACCCGAACGGTGGCCGTCACCACCGGCTCCGGCGGCGGAGTCCCACCGCAGGGCTCGACCCATGCCGCGATCCAGCCGCCCACCGTCACGACCCCCCGCCCAGGTGACAAGGTGGGTCCGGCCGTAGAGGTCGCCGGCCGGACGACCCCGGGCTCAGCCATCCGCATCGTGACGTATGTGTACACGAAGGCAAGCGGGACGCTTGTCTCGCAGGTACCCGGCATCCTCCACGACGTCGGCGCCAACGGCGAGTTCTCGCACCGCATCGCCCTGCCCGCCAACCGCACGTATGGGCCGCCCGACCTGTACTACGACATCCACTGCTGGACGGTCCTCGCGGGTGAGCAGTCACGGGCCACAGTCGTCCGCGTGTACCGCAGGTAGCTCCGGCCCGCACGCCGTAGCCACAACCCGAGGAGGCCCAACCCATGACCGGACGTGACCGCATCTTGGCCGCGCTGGAGCATCGCGAAGCGGACCGTGTTCCCCGCTACATCTGGGTGGACGGCGGCTTGGCGACGCAGCGGGTTGTAGAGCGCTTCGGCTCGTATGACGCGTTTCTCGACCACCTCGATGTGGACATGTTCCAGGCCTTCCCCGACAACCCGGCCATCGTGGACATCGCGGCATGGGGCGAGGAGCATCCTGCCGATGCGCGCGGACCCGGCCTGAGCCAAGGGGCGCTATCGCTGGACGAGGCCCTGGAGGCTCCCGTCACCGACCCGAACCGCGAGGCGATCTACGCGCCGATTGGCGCGGCCATCGAGCACCACCAGCAAGCGAAGGGGCGCGCGATCTTCGTGCAGACCCACGGGTGCTTCGAGACCGCCAATGGGCTCATCGGCATGGACAACCAGCTCCTGGAGATGGCCCTGCGGCCCGAGAGGGTGCGCGAGCTATACCGCAAGCAGCTTGCGTGGACGCAGGTCTACATCGACAACTGCCTGGCGTTGGGTGCGGATGTCATCCACGTGTCCGACGACCTCGGCCAGAACGGCCGGATGCTCTTCTCACCGCAGACCTTCCGCGAGGTGGTCGCGCCCGTCATGGCCGAGGAGGCCGCCTACGTGCGCGAGCGGAGCCCGCATCTCTCGCTTCATTCGTGCGGCTACTTCGATGATGTGATCGGTGACCTCGCGGACATGGGCTTTGACTGCATGCACCCGTTCCAGGAGTCCGCGGGCATGGACCTCGTGAGCGTGAAGCAGCGCTTCGGCGACCGCGTGACGATCTACGGGGGCCTCGACGTCCGCTCCACGTTGCCTTCAGGCGACCGCGATCTCATCCGCGCCGACGTCGAGCGAATCATGCCCGCCTGCAAGCAGGGCGGCGGCTTCATCCTCTGCACCGGGCACACCGTGCACAGCGACTGTGCCCTCGATGACGTGCTGTTCGCGTACGAGCTGGCGGATGCGCTGGGCCGCTACTAACGAGACCTCGCCTCTGGTCATGCCACCTTCCCACAACCCCTTCGAGCCCCTCTCCCCCGCCTCGCTGGCGCGCATCTACGAGTGGCCCGCCGA
>VGFC01000623.1 GCA_016869045.1 Armatimonadota bacterium | reverse complement strand
GCAGTCACGCTCCTTCCCCCGGCGAGGAGGCCCCACTGCTGGTGCGACTGGAGGTGCTCATTGCTCATCACGGGGGGACGTATGGCGTGGAGGTGGACCAGGCGGGGCGGTGTACGGCGGTTAGCCAGCAGTCGTTCTATGGCCCACCGGTGGGGTACTTCGAGTTGGCCCTTGGCCGCGTGGAGTTGGAGCGTCTGAAGGCGGCCGTCCAGCAGGCTGAAGCCTCACTCCCCGACCCCTTCGTGCCTCGCCCCGGTCCGCCCGAGTCCACCATGTCCCGGCTGACGCTGCAGTCCGGTGATCGGCCGCGCACGGTGGAGTTCTACTCGCAGCGCCTCTATGTGCCCCGTGCCCTCAGGCCACTCCATCACCTGAACGGCCCGACGTTGCGCGACGCCGGGCTGCTGGGCAGCATCCTGCGGAGGACCTGGCAACATCCCACCCACGCGATCGCCCTGTACGCTCACACCCCGAGGATCCAGTATCGGCGTGGCGAGCCGATACCGATCCAGCTGGTTGTGCGCAGCATCGGAGCAGAGGTGGCTGCGGTGCCCACACTGGAGTGCCGCGAGATCGTGAGCGGGCAGGTGTGGGTGTCAGACCGTAGGTCTGGGGACGGATGGACTGCCACGTTCGGCGGCGAGCGTGAGCAGCCCCCCTTGGACCGTCTGACCCCACGGGCACGTCGCGATCTCGCCACTGTGGCGAAGCTTCCCCCGGCTGCCGGCTATGGCTTCGCCTTCCCCCGCACGGTACAAGCGGGACGTCGTGGCGAACGGCAGCTCGCAGTGGGGCTGATCACCGCCCCCCGCTACACAGCGGAGGTTCTCGACCGTGCCATCGGCACCAGGCTGGTCACCGGCTCGCTTGTAGCAGCCCCTCTGACGGTCGAGGTTGGGGACTGAGGCAGTGCGACCGGTCCGAACCAAGGGGGTGCCCACCTGGCTGGATGGCATCAATCGCGGAGCATGAGCTAAGCTACCACTTCACGCTCCTTGACGAGTACACCGTCGCTACGCCGTCGTCATGATGCCGGGAGGGGGTGAGGTAATGACGCATGCACAACTCATCGCAGTCTCCGTGCTCGGGATGCTGACCGTGCCGTCGACCGGCGTCGCGGCTACGAGGAACGTCCCCGCGCAGTACCGCTCGATCCAGGCGGCCATCAGTGCCGCGACGAATGGCGACGAAGTTGTCGTCGCGACCGGCACCTACCGGGAGAACATCAACTTCCGCGGGAAGTCGATCACGGTTCGGAGCACCGACCCGAGCGACCCAGCCGTCGTCGCTACCACGATCATTGATGGCAGCAGCCGGGAGGCGCCGGTGGTCATGTTCGACAGCGGTGAGGGCAAGCGCTCGATCCTGGACGGCTTCACCATCACGGGCGGCACCGGCTGGTACCACGACGGCGGGGGGGTGTACTGCAGGAAGTCCTCCCCAGTCGTGCGGCGCAACGTCATCACCCGCAACTCGGTGGTGGCCGACGGCCTTGGGGGGGGCGACGGCGGCGGTGTCTACTGCGCTTTCGGGAGTTCGGCGATCATAGAGGGCAACACCATCAGCGGCAACACTGCGTCGGTCTACGGTGGCGGCATCAGCGCATATGAGAGTTCGCCGACCATCCGGGGCAACACGATCACCAACAACAGGGCGGGCGATAGGCCCCTCAGCGGGTGGGGTGGCGGGATCAGCGCCCTTTGGGACGCCAAGATCGAGCGCAACCTGGTCAGCGGGAACCACGCCGGAGGGGGCGGCGGCGGCATATCGGGCGGAAGCCTGGTCGTGGGCAACACCATCACCGGGAACACCTGCGGTGGGGATGGAGGGGGCATCCGGTGCGGTCCGGCGACTATCGAGGGCAACATGATCGCCGACAACCGGGCCATTGATGGCGGGGGCATCTGGTGTAGCGGTCCGTCGACCATCAAGGGCAACACGATCGCCGACAACCGGGCCACTGATGGCGGCGGCGTCTACTGCTTCTACCTCAGGCCGCCCGACCCGGTACCCCTGGCACGTGGCGCTACCCATGCGGCGAGCTACCCAATCGAGGGGCCGGTGATCCAGGGCAACGTCATCAGCCGCAACACCGCAATCTACTGGGGCGGGGGGGTGCTATGTCACGCAAGCCCTGCGGTACTCCTCAATGACACGATCGTGGGCAACCACGCGCGGATGGGCGGGGGAGTCTACTGCATCGCGGACACCTACTGGGATGACCCCGTCATCGCGGCGATTCGCAATTGTATCATCGCCTATACGACGCGCGGAGGGGGAATCGTGGCGGAGGGCGGCAATGCATACCGTCTGCTGGGCGAGCGCGTGTCGTACTGCGACCTGTACGCCAACACGGGCGGCAACTACCATCCGTTTGTGCTGACCGGCCGAGGCAACCTGTCACTCGACCCGATGTTCGCTGACGCCGCCAACGGAGACTTCCACCTGAAGTCCCTGGGCGGGCGTCGGACGCCGGACGGCTGGGTGGTCGACACGGTCCACAGTCCGTGCATCGACGCCGGCGACCCCGCCGCGGACTACAGCCTTGAGCCCCACCCGAACGGTAACCGCGCCAACCTGGGGTTCGAAGGCGGCACGGCCCAGGCATCCAGGAGTCACTGGCTGCCCACGCAGCCCGACATGCTGATCCGCAACGCGGGCGAGGCCCAGTTCATCGGCAAC
>VGFC01000622.1 GCA_016869045.1 Armatimonadota bacterium | reverse complement strand
GGAACGTGGTGGAGGAGCATGTGAGACTGATCGACGAGGGGAAGTGATTCGGCGCTTGGCGGCGAACAGGGCCTCCGGAGTTGGTCATCATCGATAGAGGCCGCGCCGCCGTTGGCGCCCCCGCAGGCGTATGGCGTCCGAACCCGCCCATCAGCAAGCGTTGCCCCTGGTGACGATCCGGGACTTCCACTTCGGTCGCGACACCGAGGCGGTGCTGCGCTTCCAGGTCGAGACCTACGAGACCAACTTCCCCGGCCTCCGCGTGACCGAGACGTTCCTGCGCGACTACCGGCGGCAGCTGCGCCGCGTCTCGCGCCAGTGGAACGAGGGCCTGTTCGTCGTCGATGACGGGCGGGGGCCGTGCGGCTTCCTGTGGATCGGACTCATCTCCACGATGGTCTCGCCGACCATCGGCTACATCAAGAACATCTACATCCGGCCCGACCTGCGCGGGCAGGGCTGGGGGCGCGAGCTGCTGCGCACGGCGGAGAAGTGGGCCGCCGAGCGCGGCGCGACGGAGATCGAGCTGGACGCGAGTGTGTGCAACCCGGAAGCCGTCCGCATGTACGAGAACGCGGGCTACGCGACGCGGCGCCTGCGCATGGGAAAGGACCTTGCCCGCGACCACGGGCCCTGAGCGTGCGCCGCCGGGGAGGTCCGCTTCCGGAGAAGGGGAACCCGTCTCCGACGGGTCGCCGAACACCCGATCCACGATCCAAGGGGGGCCACTCGTGAAGAAAGGGATGTGCTACGGCTCGCTCCCGCCCAAGATGTCGGCGCGGAAGAAGCTGCAACTCGCCAAGGACGCCGGCCTGGATGGCGTCGAAATCCCGGCCTTCGCTACCCAGAAGGAGACGGAGGAGGTCCGGGCGATCGCGGAGGAAGCCGGGATCGAGATCCACAGCGTCATGGGCGGGACGCACTGGCAGCTTCCGCTCTCCAGCACCGACGAGGGCATTCGGCTACAGGGCGTGGACGGGATCAAGCACGCACTGCATGTCGCAAAGTGGTCGGGCGCGGGCGTCGTGCTGGTCGTGCCCGGCGTGGTCACAGCGGACGACTCATACGAGGCCGTCTATGACCTCTCGCGCAAGAGCATTCGGGAGCTGCTCCCGACCGCCGAAGAGCTGGGGGTCGTGATGGCCATCGAGAACGTGTGGAACAAGTTCCTGCTCAGCCCGATGGAGATGCGCGACTACATCGACGACTTCCGGCACGACCTCGTGAAGGCCTACTTCGACGTGGGGAACATCCTGCTCTACGGCTACCCGCATCACTACGTAGAGACCCTCGGCCGCCGCATCGTCAAGGTGCACATCAAGGACTTCAACGTGAGCCAGCGCCAGTTCGTCCCGGTGCTGACCGGCGACGTGGACTTCCCGCGCTTCGTCAACGCCCTCAAGGGCGTCGGCTACAGCGACTACCTCACCGCCGAGCTGCCGCCCTACCCGCAGTTCCCCGAGCAGCTCGTCTACGATACCTCGGCGCACTTGGATTGCATCATCGCGAGTACGTAGCGAGTGAAAAAGAGGGACACCATACCAATTCCGCGAGACGTCTGCGGAATTGGTATGGTGTCCCTCTTTTTCACCACAGCCTCCCTCGCCACAGCTCGCAGATGTGCTCCGCCTTCTCCGAGGCGATCCCCGTGTAGCTCTCGACGTGGCGGACGAGGTCCTTCTGCTTGTCGGTGAACTGGGCGATGTACGGTTGCAGGTCCTCGGCGGCGAAGAAGACCTCGGGGAAGGGCTTGCCGGTGGCCTGTGCTTCGAGGGTCAGCTTGCGGGAGGCCTCGTGGGCGTCGGGATGGCCGTAGGCGGCGAGGAGGATGTAGGCGGGCTCGGCGGCGCTCATGCCCTCGCTGAGGTCGAAGATGCGCTTCATCTGCGCGGGGTCGGCGATGAGCTTGCCCATGATGCGGTTCATCCGGCGGGCGGTCGCCACGAGCGCCACGATGACCTCCGGGATGAAGCGCGCGGACGCGGAGTTCGAGAGGTCGCGCTGGTGCTCGCTGATCTGGTCCAGGTAGACCGTCACCATGCGCGGCATGAAGGCCTTCCAGAAGCTCTTGATGTTCTCGAAGTTCCACGGGTTGCGCTTGTGGGGCATGGTGGACGAGCCGACCTGCTCCGCCGCGAACTCCTCGGCGACCTCGGAGATCTCGGTGCGCTGCAGGTGGCGCATGTCGTCGGCGAGGTTCGCGAGCACGCCGAGCGTCGAGACGAGCGCGTGCACGAAGTCCACGAGCGGCTCGGCCTCCGCGATCTGCGTGGAGGAGATCGACGGCTCCAGGCCGAGTTCGGCCAGGACCTCGCGCTCCAGCTCGATGGGGTCATCCACGAACAGGCACTGCGCGTTGTGTGCGCCGACGCCCCCGCTGATCTTGCCCCGCAGCGCGTTACCCGCGTCGCGCACCGCCTCGATGCGTCCGCCCAGGCGGCTCACGCAGGAGGCAAGCGCGAAGCCGAAGGTGATCGGCACGGCGTGCTGGCCGTGGGTGCGGCCCATCTGAAGCGTGTCCTTCTCACGCAAGGCGAGCTTGATGAGCGTGTCCTCAAGGTCCAGCAGCGTGGGCACGATGGCCTTCTCAGTCGCCTGCTTGAAGCGCCAGGCCGCGGCCGTGTCCTTCACATCGAAGCTGGTGAGCATGAGGTGGACGAACGGCTTCGCCTCGTCGCTCACCTCGGCCC
>VGFC01000621.1 GCA_016869045.1 Armatimonadota bacterium | reverse complement strand
CCACGGCCAGCCGATGTGGGCCAGCGAGAACCGCAGGCCCGGGAAGTTGACGAGCGCCTCGTACAGCACGGGCCGGCAGAAGCGGGAGCTATCGCCGAAGCCGTACAGAATCCCCGAGTGGAACTGGATGGGCTTGCCCAGCTCCCGCAGCTTCTCGTAGATCGGGAAGACCAGCTCATCGGTCGGCGACCAGTGGTCGGGGATCATCTTCACGCCGCGCAGCTTCAGGTCCACGATCCCGCGCTCGATCTCCTCCATCATCCCCTCGGCGCGCGGGTTCGCGAAGATCAACCCGTAGATGCGCGCAGGACCGGAGCTCTGCACTGAGGCCACGTGCTCGATGACCTCCCGCACCTCGTCGCGCGACACCTGCTCGCCAGGCGCGTGCCCGCGCCCCGGATAGCGTGAGAAGAGGTTCACCCGCTCGACGCCCGCAGCGTCCATCTGCGCCAGCACGTACGCGCCCGTCTCATCACCCCGCAAATGACAGTGGCAATCCCAGATGCGCATAAGGGCTCCTCTGTACCATCAGTCGTCCAGCGCCCATCCCTTCCGTCGCGGGCGATGAATCCACTCGTCGGCTTCGGGGCGGCCCTTGGCGCGCAGGTCGTCGGCGTCCCACTCGATCACGCCGCCGAGGCGGATGGCGATGTTGCCCAGGAGCACGAACTCGGTGAGCGGGCCGGAGTAGCCGAAGTTCGAGGACGGCTGCTCGCCCGTCTTGCAGCACTGAATCCAGCGCTGCTCGTGGGACATGCCGACGCGCGGGAGTGAGGGCGCCGGGGGCGTGTACTCCTTCGCGCGGGACTCGGGGGCGATCCAGACCTCGCCGGCGTAGACGCCGTGCATGATCATCCCCTTCTCGCCCTTGAGGATCATGCCGCCCTCGGAGTCGCCCATCCGGGCCCCGGGCTCCAGGCCCTCGGGGCGCGGGGCCTCGGTGCCGGAGTACCAGTTGATCGTGACTGGCGGCATGTCGCCGCGCGCGGGGAACTGGAAGCGGACGACGGCGATGTCGGGGTGAATCTCGTCGTTGCCGCCTTCCTTGCGGACGAGTTCGATGCTGCTGGGTGCCTTGAGCTTGAGCGCCCAGAAGGCGCTGTCGAGCGTGTGCACGCCGCGGTCGCCCATCATCCCGCAGCCGAAGTCCCACCAGGCCCGCCAGCGCGCGGGGTGGTACGTCGGGTGGTAGGGCCGCATCGGGGCGGGGCCGATCCACGTGTCCCAATCGAGCGTGGCGGGCACGGGCGGGGTCTCGGTGGGGCGCTCGCCCAGGAGCGTGCTCCAGCCAGCGTGGCCGAAGGGCGTGTACTTGAGGGTGCACCACGCGTCCACCTCGCGCACCGGGCCGATCGCGCCGTCCCACAGCCACTCGCACACCTGGCGGATGCCGTCCGACGAGTTGAACTGGTTGCCCATCTGCGTCACGACGCCCGTGCGCCTGGCCACGCGCGCGAGGAGGCGGGCCTCACGGATGTCGTGCGTCAGCGGCTTCTGGCAGTAGACGTGCTTGCCCGCCTGCATCGCGGCGAGGGCGATGCACGCGTGCGTGTGGTCGGGCGTACCGATCATCACCGCGTCGATGTCCTTCTGCTTGTCGAGCATGGTTCGGTAGTCGCTGTAGCGCGCGGCGTTCGGGTAGCGTTCGAAGGCCCGGCCGGCATGGGCCTGATCGACATCGCAGAGGGCGACGATGTTCTCGGTCTCCATCTGCGTGATGTTGTGGAAGCCCATGCCCCCCACGCCGATCCCCGCGATGTTCAGCTTCTCGTTCGCCGAGGCGCGGTTGCGCCCGCCGAGGACGTGGGCGGGGAGGTAGTAGAAGCCCCCGGCCGCGAGTCCGGTTCGCTTCAGGAAGTCCCGACGATTCGCTCTGCAGGAGGCCATTGTCTCGCTCCCTTCGGTGCGGTGGTTTGCAGCGTATGCGTCGAAATTAGGGACAGGCCCCAATTTTTGACGTCGAAAATTGGGGCCTGTCCCTAATTTCGACGTACTACGTCAGCTTCGGCAGTTCATACCCCGCGCGACGCGCGCGGGAGAGCAGCGCATTCCCCTCGTCGCAGTTGGTGAAGCGCTCGGTCTTCGGGTTCCACTTGAGCGCCTCGCCCACGCGCCCGACGTCCCGTGCGATGTTGACCAGGTAGCAGACGGTCGTCGAGCGCTGCCCGTACTCCACGTCCGCCGTGCAGCGCTTCCGGCTCTTGATGCAGGCTACCCAGTCTTCGACGTGGTACTGCGACTCGTCCTTCCGGTTCTGCCCGGGGTTCGCGGGCGTGTTCACGATCTCCGGCGGGTCGCTGGCGAGTTGGTTGCGCTCGATCTCGATCCAGCCCTTCTCGCACATGAACTTCGCGCCCAGACCGCGCAGGCTGTCATCTATCCGGTCGGCGTGGCAGAGCAACTCGACGCCGTTGGCGTACTTCATCCGCACCTTCGCGCGTGGGCCGACGAGGCCGCCCGTGTCCTCGCTGCCGTAAGGCCGCACGCCGCGATTCTCCACCGGCTCATCGAGGACGATCTCGATCGGTCCGGTGGCGTCGGTGCCGAGCGCCCGCTGCACCTGGTCATAGGCGTGCGTCCCCCAGCCCGTCACGCCGAAGGAGAGGCCGCCGCCGTCGTAGTCCCACCAGCGCGCCCAGCCGCGGTGAAGGTCGTTGTGGTAGGGCCGCAGGACCGCCTGGTTGGTCCAG
>VGFC01000620.1 GCA_016869045.1 Armatimonadota bacterium | reverse complement strand
TGCTGAGGATCGGCGACGAGGACTGCGTCGCGGTCGGGTCCCACAAGGGCTGCGGCATCTACTCGCTGACCAAGCGCGCTTACAAGTGGTATCTGGCGGGTGAAGTCTTCAGGAGTTCCTCCTTCCTGACCGACCTGGAGGGTGACGGCAATCCTGAGATGCTCATCGGCCAGCGGGACGGCTTCCTGCTGGCGGTGAACATCGCGGGCGAGGTCGTCCGCCAGATCGATGTGGGCGAGGAAGTGCTGGCGGTAGGGGCTCTGCCTACCGCCAAAGGCGTCACGTTGCTGGCCTCTACCGCGAGCGGCACGCGCTGCTACGATTCCGAGGGGCGCCTCAGCGGCACATCACCCCTCGCGGCCCAGCGCCTCGACGCGGCGACCCACGAAGGCCGGCCGGCGCTGCTGGCGCTGCACGCAGACGGACGGGTGGAGCTGCTGAGCGCGGAGGGTCGGCAATGATGGCCCTGGTGGTCGCTGGGCTGGCGTGCCTGGCCTGGGCCGGCGAGGCGCCGCAGTGGCGGGCGTTCAACGGCGTGGACTACCTCGCCCCGGCGGAGATGATGGGCGAACTGGGGCTGGGTTGGGCGAGAGAGAGCTTCCCGATCGACTGGAACGCGGTCGAGCCGAAGCAGGACGAGTGGCACTGGGAGGCCTTCGACGCCAAGGTGGCGGAGGCCCGTGCGCAGGGCGTCGAGGTTCTGCCCATGCTCGGCTACACCGCCGCGTGGGCGGCAACTCCGGACGGGGGCTTCGGGCCCGCCGCGAACGTCGCCGACTGGGAGGACTACGTCGAGCACGTCGTCGCGCGCTACAGCCGGCCCCCGTTCAGCCTGCGCTTCTACCAGGTCTGGAACGAGCCGACGTGGGAGCCGATGACCTTCTGGAAGCGGACCGGGCCGGAGTGGATCGACCACGTCTATCTGCCCGCGGCGAAGATCATCCGTCGCCACGGCTGCCAGGTCGTGTTCGGCGGCTGGCCGGTCGCCGATGCGGGGCATCTCTTCGATGCGCTGGAGTACCACGAGGCATGGCGCTGGACGGACATCGTGGATGTGCACTACTTCGGGATCGGCATCTGGCAGGAGATCTATGACCGATACCTGAAGGACGGGAAGTGCCGGGGCGCCTGGCAGACCGAACTCGGCTTCCACGAGTTCCCCGAGTACATCCCGAACCTCTACCCCCGCGCGCTGCACTGGGCGCTGACTCACGGCTGGCCTGAAGACCCCGACAAGTACAAGCTCTTCTGGTTCGCCTCATGGGGCGCGGGCCCCGACGGCCCGAAGTGCCTCACCATGCCCGGCGAGGGCGGCAACGTGCTGACCGCCCACGGCCTACGACTGCGCACGCTGAACGAGGTCCTCGGCAACGGGGAGCTCTCGGTCTTCACCGACTACACCACGGAGCCTCCCTTGCGGCCAACCCTCGACGAGGAGCAGCCGACCTCGCTGGGCTTCCGCGTCGGGGATCGAGCCGTCATCGTGCTTATCGTGGACGCGGAGACGATTCAGGAACACCCGAGCGTGAGGTTGAGCGTCAGGGGCACGGGCAGGGCGCGGCTCATCGGTTCGACCGGCGAGAGCCGCGAGCTGGAGTGCACAACCGAAGAGGGCATGCTCACGTGTGAGGCGCCGATGCGCGAGCTGCCCTGCGAGGTGGCGCGGGGCTGGGGGCGGAACTGGCGCGTCGCGGTCGGGTACGTCGTCATCGGCGAGTGAACGGAAGGGGGGCCACGCGATGCGAGCCGTCGTCCTGGGCATACTGGCCGGGCTGGCCGTGGTCTTCGGCCTCTGCATGTACCTGGCCCTGCGTTCGTCGATGTAGGGCCCCGGACGCAAGTCATGTGCTCGGCGTACAGAGGTTCGGGCGCCATGAATGGCGCCCCTACGCAGTTGGGCGCGATGAATCGCGCCCCTACATAGGGACGGCAACGACGGATGCCAGCCCCGACACGCGGACGGCAACGACGGATGCCAGCCCCGACACGCGGACGACAATGACGGATGCCAGCTGGGAGGGGGCGCGATGACCGAGGCAGCGCCGACGCGCAGACGCGGGTGGCGCCACTGGCGAGGCTTCATTGCGTTCGGGGCAGTGCTCGCGAGCGCGGGCCTCTTCGTGTTGGTGCGGCGAGACCTGTTCGCCGCGCTGCTGACGCTGATCGCCTTCAGCGGGAGTGCCCTGCTGACCGCGCCTTGCTGGCTCATCGGCGGCTGGCTGATAGGGATCGGACGGCGCAAGAAGCGTGCGCGGTATGTAGCGCCCGGGCTTGCGATCCTCGCGCCGACGCTTCTGTTCGTGCCGCTGTTCACCTACCTCGCGGTGAACGTGTCGAGTCACAAGGGACTGCTCGCCGGGCAGGACCGGTACGTCGTGTTCATCATCGCCGACGGCGGCAGCTTCGATCGCGCGCTGAAGCTGTTCTGGGAGGGCTCCAAGGACCCGGCGCACTTCCGCGACCAGATCAACGCCGCGTTCCCCAACATCAGCGAGAAGTTCCTCGGGCAAGGCGCCTACACGCTGAACGCGGTCACCATCTGGCCGTCGTCGAGCGTGCCGGCGCATACCAGCCTGATGACCGGCGCGTACCCGTCCAAGCACGGCATCCACGGGCAGCGCTACTACGAGCGCGTCACGCGGCACCACATGTCGTTCATCGGGCCGGGAATCACGGGGCACAACAACGAGCTGTACCCCGGCGTCAAGAC
>VGFC01000619.1 GCA_016869045.1 Armatimonadota bacterium | reverse complement strand
TTGACGCCGAACCCCGAACGCCGAACCCCGAACCTGCCCCAAACGCCTTCTCCCACGCCGCCTGATCGAACTCGACGAGCTTCAGCGCGAAGGTCACCTCGGGGTACGGGTCGTTGTCGAACAACCCCACCTCGACGAACGAATCCGGCCCGAGCTTCGGCGTGGGCTCCGCCACCAGTGGCGCAAACCGCAACACCTGCGCGCCCTTCTCCTTCCGCAACGCCACCTTCTGCGCCACGATGTTGCCCACCGACCCGAAGCTCACCGCAAACGAGCCCTTCTGCTCCCCCTGCGCCACATCCAGGCGGAAGCCCGTGATCGCGCCGGCAGTAGTTATCGCCTCGACGGAGACGGGGCCGGAGGTGATGCGGGTCGGTTGCTGCGCCAGAGCGACGGATGCCAGGATGACGCCAAGGATGATGAGGAGCGTGCGCATGGGAGGCCTCCAGTGGGGCGAGGGAAGTGCGGAGAGGGTTCGAGGGAGGAGGAGAGGGGACCTTTGCGCGGAGGCCGGCCGTGAGGGGTGGCCGCCACATGGCTACTGCTGCCCGATCGAGACCCGCTGACCACAACTGAACCGGAATGGGAGGAACAGCCAGAGTCGCGGCGGCCCAGATGGGGAGAGACCTAGCAGCTTGAGTGCACAGACCTCAAGGAGGGTGACGCAGATCTCGGTAGCGCGGAGGACCGCGTCCTTGCTATGTTCGGGAGAGGCTGGTCTGAGGACTCTGCAAAGCCTGGGGTGGGCAAGGTCGTTCCGAACCTTGCGAAGCAAGTCCAACGAGCGCGGACGGGGCAGCACGGTTGCGGGCCAACGCGACTGCCGCAGGCGTTGCCGCGTGTCCTTCCAGTGCTCCAACTGCGCCGACGACGGTCGCTTGACCTTTCGCGGGTGCCCAACCAGGGTTGCCAGCCAATCCAGAGCGCTCAAATGCTCGACCAACCGGGCGTAGATCTCGGCCTCCTGCGCGCAGGCGCAACGGTGAAACGCGAGTGCGAACCGGAAGCTGGCCCGGTCCCTCCTGGGCATCGCGCGCAGACCTCGGACAGCACTGCGCAGGAATGCCTCCAGGCTGCTGGGGTGCACCAGCGAAGGGTACCCGAGACCGGGCGACGGCGCCGGCTGCCGCACATCATGGAACCTCAGGAGGCCCTCTTCGCAAACGGCAACGGCATCTCGCAGCGCCACTGCGCGGCGCTGGGCGAAGCTGACCAAGTCCATGAGGGGCCGTAGCTCTGCGCCGGCTGCCTCCACGGCCTTGCCCACGGACATTCCGGGTGGTCGGCGGCACACTGCGTGGACGACTCCCCGTCTGAGGCCAAGCTGATCCAGCCTGTCGTCGTCACGCCCAATGCCTGGAGGCAGAACACCCGCGCCCAGGCGAACTCGCTGCACTGTGCGACCTCGCGGAAGCTCGACCTCAGTCCCGCTGTGAGGCGCCATGAGACCGTCAGCCAGCCAGTAGATGTCGAGCACCCAAGACACCCCCGTTCACGGTCGCCAGCAGTGCCGGGGAGTTCAGCGTCTTCGTCTCCCCGCCTCGTCGTAGAACTTGCTGCGGTGGCCGATGGCCCAGACGCGGATGCCGCGAGTCTGATCGTCGATGCTGTAGGAGGCGCGGTAGTGGCCGATACGGAGGCGGTAGTCGCCACGCAGCTCGTGGGCGAGGCGGATCGCGCTGCGGGGCCGAGGGTCGAGGGTCAGGGCGTCGATCCGCTTCGCGACCCTCTCCCGCACGGTGGGAGTGAGGTCGGACAGCTCGCGTGCGGCGCGCGGGTCGAACTGGACACGGTACCTCATAGGCCGAGCTTCGCCTTCAGCTCCTCCCAGTCCACCATGTCCTCCTCGCGAGCCGTTGCCCTGCGCTCCCGCGTCACTGCGATGAGACCCTCGGTCACGCGGTCCTCGTAGTCGCTGCCGCCGATCTCCACCCAGTCGTCGAGGTCGCTCCTGCGGAAGCGCCAGTTCCGTCCGAGCTTCCACCCCGGCAGGTCGCCGCGGCGCGCCATGCGTTTGATGTTCTCGGCGCTCGTGCGGAGGTACTGCGCCACCTCTTCGGTTGTCATCACCTCGGACATCGCTCTGTCCCCTCCTCGGTGTGCGTAATGTAGCGTGTAGTATTGTAGCACATCGGTTGAGTTCGTCAAGCCGGTCCGCTGGCGCAGTCCGGTGGCGGGCCGCCGCACCTTCGGCAGGTCGCCGCCTCCTCGGGGGCGAACGTGCGGTGCGCCGGTGCCCGCAAACGGCGGAAGGGGTGTGTGAGATGGGCAGGCTTGCCATCGTTGGGTGCCTTGCGCTTACGTGCACGGCTGGCTGGTCCGAGGTGGCCTTGCACATCGGGCCGGAGACGGCGGGGCAGTGGAGCGAGCAGGTCTCGTGGCAGGCCAATCCGTCCGAGGCGTGCTCGGTGAGCGCGCAGGATGGGGCGCTGGACTTCAGCGTGCCCGAGCCGAACCGGGGGATGAAGTGGACCTACCGCTTCGAGGCGGCGGACGTCTTCGTGTACCGGTGGCTGGTGATCCGCTACCGGATGGTGGGCTACGCGCCGGGCGCGCCGGACTACCTCGTGTGGTGCAACGCGGATACGGGCGGGGATGGGCTGAACCTGCTGCCGCCGGGTGCGCCGCAGTGGGATGAGGCGGCGCACGTCGTTGCGTGGGACCTGCAGAAGCGCGGCGCGGGGGACTCGATCTCGACTATCGCGGTGCAGTGTC
>VGFC01000618.1 GCA_016869045.1 Armatimonadota bacterium | reverse complement strand
GACCGTGCTGGCCGAGGCGATCTGCCGCCACTACGACCTGCAGCACCTGGGCTGGATCATCGGCCGTCTGTACGGGCCGCGCGCCATGGGGCGGAGGGAGATCGCCGGGCTGGCGCCGGTGGTCGTGGAGGCTCACCAGGAGGGGGATGAGGTCGCGGGCCTCGTTCTGAACCAGGCGGCCGCGCTTCTGGCCGATCAGGCGACGGCGGCAATCCGTCGCGTTCTGCAGCAGGGCGACGGCTGGAATGACGCCATCCCCTTCGGCTGCACGGGGGGAGTGCTGCTTGGCTCCCCGGAGCTACGCGCCCTGGTTGTTGAGAAGGTGGCGGCCCAGGTCCCGGATATCGAGCCGCGCGAGCCGCGCCTGCCGCCGGTTGGGGGCGTGGTCGTGCAGGCCCTGCGGTTGGCCGGCGTCACAGTTAGCGAGGCGGTCGTCCGCACGCTGGCAGACGGCCTGCCGCCGGGTGTAGGCGCCGTGCGTCCCGCGCCGGCGGCCGGGTAAGGCGGTCGTGATGCTTGCCATCGACTACCTGAACGTCGTTCGTCACGTGCTGGACCGGATCCAGCACACGCAACTGGAGCAGATCGACCGGGCCGCCGAGATGATCGTCGAGTCGGCGCTCGTCGGCGGCGCGTGGCACCTGCACGACACGGGGCACATGGTCTCGCAGGAGCTGGTGCATCGCGCGGGCGGCCTGCTCATGATCACGCCCCTGACGTACTCCTTCGGGGTCAACAACCCTGTTCGCACGAGCGAGAAGCGCAAAGCGAAGGAGTCGGTTCGCGGGGACCGAATCACCGATATCGGTCGGCGGATCGTCGAGTCCTCGAACATGCTGCCGGGGGATGTCCTGACGATCGGCTCGGTATCCGGACGCAACGCCTCCTCGATCGACCTCGCGCTGGCCGCGCGAGAGGCCGGCATCAAGGTCATCGCAATCACCAGCCTGGCCTACTCCTCATCCGTGACCTCCACCCATCCAAGCGGCAAGCGCTTGTTCGAGGCGGCGGACGTCCCGCTGGACAACTGCGGCGTGTCGGGTGATGCCGCGCTGGAGGTCGAGGGCCTGGACACGCCCTTTGGGCCCACCTCGGGGATCGGCGCGGCCTGTGTTTGTTGGTGCGTTTGCGCGCAGGTCGTCGAACGTCTCCTCGCCCTCGGCCACAGGCCGCACGTCTTCCGCAGCGCCAACCTGGACGGCGGCCCCGAGTTCAACCGGCAGGCCGAAGAGGGCTTCCGCGCCACCGGAATCTGAGCCGGCTCAACGAACATGCCGCAAGGAGTGAATGAAATGGCCATCGCCACCTTCTCACTCACGGTCTCTGAGAGCAAGCGCCTGATTGCCAAGGGGGTGACGAAGCTCCCGTGCGTGCAGCGCGCGATGGGCAAGGGCCTCATTGCGGTGTGCAAGGGCACCACGAACGCGTATGTCCTGGAGGAACTGCTCGGGAAGTCGGTGGAGAAGACGGGCTACGTTCTGGGCGCCACAATTCCGGTCAAGGGCGCCGCGAGGGCCCAACTGCTTCCTACCTCGATCCCCGACGTCGTCCTCCGGGACGGGCAGCCGGCGAGCGACCTGCCCACCGTCCAGGATGCGTTCAAGGCCATGGGCCGGGGTGATGTCGTCATCAAGGGCGCAAACGCTCTGGACTACAAGCACAAGCTGGCGGGCGTCCTGATCGGCCATCCCGAGGGCGGCACGGCTGGCGGGTTCGTGGGGCCGATGCACGGGCGGAGGTTCGGCCTGGTCATACCGGTTGGCCTGGAGAAGCAGGTGGTGGGCGATCTGCGCGCCGCAGAGGTGGACCTGCTGTCCGCCGGCCCGGACAAGTACACCGGGCCCTCGCTGTGGGTCCTTCACGGGGAGATCGTCACCGAGATCGAGGCGCTGCGTCTCCTGACGGACGCCGAGGCGGTGCAGATCGGCGCGGGCGGCGTCGGGGGGGCCGAGGGCGCCGTGTGGCTGATGGTGAAGGGGACCGAGGAAGCGGTATCGCGGGCGACGGCTCTCGTGGAGCAGGTCCAGGGAGAGCCCGCGTTCTGTGCGTGTGTGGGGTAGCCGATGGGTGAGTTGCGGGAGGCAGCCTACTGGTCGCTGGAGGGCGAGCGCGTGCGGTGCGCGCTCTGCCCGCACCACTGCCTGATTGCCGAGGGCAAGCAGGGGCTCTGCGGCGTGCGAGGCAACCGGGGCGGGCGCCTGCGGGCGCTGACGTATGGCGTCGTGACCGCCGTGAACCTCGACCCGGTCGAAAAGAAGCCGCTCTACCACTTCCACCCGGGCTCGGCGATCCTCTCGCTGGGGTCGTGGGGCTGCAACCTGAGCTGCGACTTCTGCCAGAACTGGCACATCTCGACGGGGGAGATCGCGGGCTCACGTCTGTCCCCCCAGGAGGCGGCGGACCTTGCCGTGCGCGAGGAGCGCCGTGGGAACATTGGCATCTCCTACACGTACAACGAGCCGCTGATCTGGTTCGAGTACGTGCTCGACACGTCGAAGCTTGTGCGGGAGCGGGGCCTGAAGAACGTGCTGGTCACGAATGGGGAGATCGAGGAGGCGCCGCTGGACGAGCTGCTGCCGTACATCGACGCCATGAACGTGGACATCAAGGCGATGGCGGACGACTTCTACCGCCGCCTGTGCCATGGGCCTGGCAGCGTGCCGCGACGCACGGTCGAGCGCGCTTTGGGGCGCTGCCACGTCGAGGTGACCAACCTGCTGATCCC
>VGFC01000617.1 GCA_016869045.1 Armatimonadota bacterium | reverse complement strand
CTCTTTCCGACCGGTACCGCCCGTAGCTGCCGCCTTGCCTCGACTACTCCGGGCAAGTCCTGTGCCGGTCGACCATTCCCAGACGGAGGACATGGATGACTAAGCTCGCCTCGGCTTGTCTACTCGTTGTTGTTGGCGTTTCGCTCGTGGGTTCGGCCTCTGCCGCCGACGTCAAGATCGCACCGGCGCCGCCCTGGTACCGGCCGATGCGCTGCGGCCTTCAGGAGGCGCCGGCCAAGCCGCTGTCCGCTGAGCCGAAGTACCTGGGCAAGCCGCTGTACGGCAGCATCACGCTGGGGGACGCGGAGGACAACGCCTACACGGTCGTCGTCGATCTGGCGGCGGACTGGGAAGCCTTCAAGGAAGCCTACAAGACGGCCGAGGGCAAGGTGGACATGGCGACGGTACCGGCCCGCATCTACCTCGACGGTAATCATGACGGCAACCTGACCAACGACGGCCCGGGGGTCGTGGCCCGCTGCAACGACAGCCCGCAGACGCCCGGCAGCTTCACGATCCAGACCACCGGGAAGTGCCTCGTGCGCTACGCCGACAGAGCACGGATCAGATACCCAATCAGTGTCTACATGTTCCCCCAGCGCCCCAAGGTCAAGCAACGGGATGGGTCCGAGCTGGACTACTCGCGCACGCTCTTCTACTACCGGACCGGGTCCTTCGAGACGCGCCTCCCGATCGGGGATAAGAAGGTCCTGGTTCGCTTCTACGACGAGAACACGGACGGCCTCATCGTCACGGAGGACAAGGACCAGTTCGCGATCGACCTGAACCAGGACCGGGTCTTCGATCCGAACATGAAGGGCCCGGAGCTTTACGCCCTCGATGCGCCCTTCAACTTCGGCGGCGAGTCCTATGTGCTCAAGACCTTCGGCCCGCGCGGCAACCGGCCGACCGCCGCGGTGTCCGAGAAGAAGGTCGAGCCACCGGTCTACATCATCAAGGGCAAGCCGGCGCCGGACTTCGCCATGCCCACGCTGGACGGTGGGACGTTCAAGCTCTCCGACCAGCAGGGGAAGGTCGTGGTCATCGACTTCTGGGCGACCTGGTGTGGGCCGTGCCGCGCGGAACTGCCGAACGTCGTCAAGATGTGGGAGGATTTGAAGGACAAGGGCCTGGTGCTCGTCGGCATCAGCATGGACTTCGACGACAAGGACGGCAAGGCCATCGACAAGGTCAGCAAGTTCGCGGCCGAACAGAAGATGACCTGGACGCACGTCGTGGAGGGCAAGTACTGGGACAGCGAGGTCGGCAAGCTCTACCAGGTCTCCGGGATTCCCCACACCGTGCTGGTCGGCTCGGACGGGAACATCCTGGCCCTCGGGCTGCGCGGAACGGAACTGCACGACGCGGCCAAGCAGGCGTTGGAGAAGGGGTAGGGGGCAGACAGGGCCAGCCTGAGTGGGTATAATGGAGGCACGCAGTAAAGCTGCTGCGGGTGGGAGGTGTTCCGGATGGGTGAAGCACGTCTCTTCCCTGTGCGTACCAACGGGGGCGCCGACACGATCCTCATGTCTGCGGATGAGTTGATGGAGGCCGCCCAGCAAGGGCGGCTGATGATCGCGCCGCAAGAGGCCCTCCGGTCGCTGGATGGGGCAGCACCACCGGCGCGGGAGGAGGAGCGGGCCTATGATCGGTCGGTGCCGCCGATTGAGCAGCGGATCGCGGAGATCGTCAGTCGCGTGCCGCCCGAGGCCTGGGAGGGTCTACCAGATGATCTGACTGAGAACCTGGACCACTACATCTACGGGACGCCCAAGCGGTCATAAGGGTCTGTGCGGACACAGACTGTCAGCTTGCGGGCGGAACGGGGTGATATGCCATGACAATGGTCCGTGCATGGTTGGAGTTGGAGGATGGGAAGCGTGTGCGGGTCTTCCTGCTGTCGGAAGACGCGAGGCAAGTGCTGCGTGAGGAGCAGGCTGTGGCGGAGCGGTTGGAGCACGAGGTGGCTGCGTCCGGGGAGGGGTCGACCGCCCAGCAGGACCTGGCGGAGGCAGCTCGATCCATCGAGGAGATCATGGAGGAGCTTGTGGGTGAGGTCCCCGAGGAAGCGTGGAAGAGCCTGCCCGACGACCTCATAGAGAACCTGGATCACTACATCTACGGGATCCCGAAGCGATGAGGAGGGTCTTCGCGGACACTGGCTACTGGGTCGCGCTTGCTCGGCCCGGCGATCAGTGGAAGGACGCAGCGCGGCGCGCGCAGGAAGCCCTTGGGGTCCACGAACTCGTCACAACTGACGAGGTGGTGACTGAGTTCCTGGCTGCGATGTCGCGCCTGAACCCGCACCTGCGCAGGCTGGCTGCGCGGTTTGTCCGGCGACTACTGGCCAGCACGGTGGCGACCGTCATCCCGCAGTCCCGAGACTCGTTCCTCCACGGGCTTGCCCTCTACGAAAGGCGTCCCGACAAAGCCTACAGCCTCACGGACTGCATCAGCATGGAGACGATGCGGAAGCTCGGACTCACCGACGTCCTCACCAATGACCGACACTTCGGAGCCTGTCCCATCCGTAGTTGAAAGTGAAGGAGGAAGGAGCGGCGGTTCTCTCGGGCGCGATCTGGTAAGATGGCGCCCAGGAAGCCCAAACCGAAGGGAGAGAACCGCCGTGGGACGAGTATACCAGATTGCTGAGACGCGGGACAGGAAGGCTCTGACGGAGTTCCTGGTGCGGGAGGGGCAGTACCTGTTGCCGTTCGTGGAGTTGATCA
>VGFC01000616.1 GCA_016869045.1 Armatimonadota bacterium | reverse complement strand
GCCATCGGGGCCCTCGACAAGCCCCAGCGCCCAGTGGTTGGCGGAATCGCTGCTGACCATGACGCCTGCAGCCGCCCAGCCGCCGGTCGTCAGCCGCTTCGCGACCGTCGTCGTCGCCTCGACGCTACCCTCGCCGACGATGTAGGCCTGATCGGTCAGCGAGTAGAGCGCCCGGCCGGCGCTCGCGACCTGATAGACACCGCCCTGGAGACTCCAGTCGCCGAGCGCAAGGCCGTCGGCGAGGGAGGGGAGGGCGGCGGCGGTGAGTGCGAGGGCGAGGACGTAGCGGAACGAGATCATGTGTGCACCTGTGGTAGCGGCGGGTGAGGGCAGCTGCTGTGCGAGGTGTAGTTCGTCCGGGGCTCTGTCGCCCCTTTGGGGCTCAGAGTGGGGGAGGGGGCTCGGTTCCGTGGGCTTGCGCCCACGGCTACGCATCTTTCGCCCCCGACGGGGCGAACGGCTCAGTCGTTGCGCCAAGGAAACGACGGGACACGCGGTCGGCAGACTAGTACGTTGTTGCAGATAACGTCGCGACACGTTACCAACGGCAACATCGTGTAACCGCAGCTGCGATCAGGCCAGCCTCACGTGGAGGAGCTGTTCCGCCAAGTGGGCGCTCCTCAGGTCAACATAAGGCATATTATCAGCAGGCCGAGGCCGAGCCAGCAGTGCACGCCCACGGATGAGCGGCAGTGCGACGGAGGCCTGGGGGTGCGGGAAGCGGAAGGAGCGGGTTCGGAGGGTTGATGAGATGAAGTGTCTCGTGACGGGTGCGGCGGGGTTCATTGGGGCGCAGCTGGCGGTGAGGTTGGCGGAGCGCGGGGACGAAGTGGTCGGGATCGATAGCTTCCTGGACTCGTACCCGCGCGAGGTCAAGGAGGATCGGGCGAGGTGGATTCGCGGCTTCGAGCGGATCCGGTTCGTCGAGGGTGACCTGATGGAGGCGGACCTCGAGGAACTGCTGGAGGGCGTCGAGGTTGTGTTCCACCAGGCGGCGCAGGCGGGAGTGCGGGCGAGCTGGGGGCAGACGTTCGAGGTGTACGCGAGGAACAACATCCTGGCGACGCAGAGGCTGTTGGAGGCGTGTAGGACGGGTGTCGGGCTAGGAAGCCCGACCTACAACGACACACCTACGAGGATACGGAGGTTCGTGTATGCGTCGTCGTCGTCGGTGTATGGCGATAATGCGCCACTGCCGACGCCGGAGACGGCCGCCACGCAGCCGTACTCACCCTACGGAGTGACGAAGCTCGCGGGCGAGCACCTGGCGATGCTCTACTGGGCGAACTTCGGGGTGCCGGCGGTCGCGCTGCGGTACTTCACCGTGTTCGGGCCGCGGCCGCGCCCCGACATGGCGTTCTGTCGGTTCGCGAGGGCGATTCTGGCTGGGCAACCGATCCGCGTCTTCGGGACCGGGGAGCAGTCGCGCGGGTTCACGCACGTATCCGACGTCGTCGAGGCGAACCTGGCGGCGGTCGAGAAGCCGTGCGAGGGCGAAGTCATCAACATCGGCGGTGGGGCGAGCTTGACCGTCAACGAGGTTGTCGCGTGCTTCGAGGAGATTATCGGCAAGCCAGCGATCGTCGAGCGCGAGGATGTGCAGAAGGGCGATGTGCGGCACACGATGGCGGACGTGACCAAGGCGAAGCGCGTGCTGGACTGGGAAGCGAGGAAACCGTTCATGGAGGGACTGGCGGAGTTGGTGGAGTCAGTTGAGGGCTTCTATGGCTTGTGATCCTACCCCCCTGCCCCCCTTCCTCCAGAAGGGGGGAACGGCAAGCCCTACCCCCCTGCCCCCCTTCCTCCAGAAGGGGGGAACGGCAAAGTGGTGTGCTGCGCTTTGGTGTGCGGCAGTGGGTTGGCTGGCGGTTGCGACGGTGGCTGACAGCCAGGTGGCGATCTTCGCGGAGGAGGGATTCCCGTACTACAACGCATCGGCGCAGGTGACGCCGGAGTTGGTCGGCTACTGCCTGAACCGCGCGGGGATCGGGAGCGAGCAGGTCTCGGCGGAGGGATTGGGTGACGAGGGGGTCTTCAGCGCGGAGCGGTATCGGGTGCTGGCGTACGTGTATGGCAACACGTTCCCGCACGCGGCGCTGGAGAACCTGCGGCGCTTCCATGCGGCAGGCGGGTGCATCGTGGCGTTCGGGGGAGTGCCCTTCTGCCATCCGTGCGTACGCGAGGGCGGCAAGTGGGTAGACAAGATCGAGAGCCTGGGCTGGGAGTTCGTGTCCCATCGGCAGATGGGCACGTGCGTCTGGGGGCAGGCGGAGGATGCGGACGGGATCGCGCACGCGCCCGGGGATGCGTTCGGGCTGGGTTGGCTGCCGCTGCCGGCCGCGCCGAGCGGAATCGTGCAGTTCCCGCGGCCGGACATGGGCCTGGAGGCCTCGCGCGCGGCGGGATATGACCATGTGCTCGGGCTGCCGCCGGAGGATGAGGTCATCCCGGTCATCTCGGCAGCGAAGGGCGGGCAGGCAATCGGGCATCCGGTCTGCGTGATCGAGCATCACTGCCCGGAGTTCAACGGCGCCATCGACGTGTGGGCGGGCTGCACGCTCAACGGGCAGTTCACGATGCAGCAGCAGGAGCAGCTCATCGTGGCGTCGTGTGCGTACGTGCTGGAGCGCGTGGGCGCGATGAGCGGCGAGCGGCGGGGAGAGGCGCTCCAGGCGACGCGACGACGGTACGTGCAGCCTAACATGGCGACGCCGGAGCCCTTCGAGCCCTT
>VGFC01000615.1 GCA_016869045.1 Armatimonadota bacterium | reverse complement strand
AACGCCGCTACGCACAGGGCAACTACCAGTCTATGCATTGGGATACTCCCCTCCGTTGTATGCGACACAGATGGCGCAGCGGATGCCGCGCCCGTCTTCGCGCAGGGCATCGCCGGACGGAGAGCGAGACGGAAGTCGCCATCGTTGCCTTGCCGGCCGCTCTCGTTCGACTCGACCTGCGACAGGACCCTCGGCGGACCCACCGCGGCTTGAGGGGACACCTCCTTTCCCAGCCCGGATTGCGTGGTATCCCGTAGGGCCCTTACAGCGTAACACGCCCGCCCGGAAGACGCCCCGGCCGGCGTTGGGTGTACCCTTCGCCGTCAGGCGCCATCCTCCTTCTTGGCCGGACGACCCAGCAACGATCGTTCCTGACAGGTTAGACAGCACTCTCCGGCAGGAGTCCCCTCAATCTCTCTCACTTGTCCGTGGCGAAGGGGACCGCGGGCAGTCCGGCCTGGTTGTAGAGATTGCAGACCGGGTTGTTGGCCCAGGCGTAACGCACCGCGACCGGTTTCGCGACCTGCGGCGAGGACACGACCACCGCGTCGCCGTCAGCCGCTGCGTCTGCCCAGACGAACTTCCCGTCCTCCCCTGCGATCGCGAAGCCCTGCAGTTTGTCGCCCTTCACCACCAGTCCGCCACCGAGGTGGTCGAAGGTCAGGCGGACGTTGCTCCCCTCGACAGCCATCGACTTGTAGACGGGCCCCGAGTACTCGATGTCCCGCCCGCAGGTGGTCCCAAGCGCCGCGAGGGCCAGGCGGAGTCCGACATCCTGCTTGTTCTTCGGATGGATGTCGGCAGCGTCGCCGATGTCGATGATGCATGCCATGCCGACGTTCGGCAGCGCCTTCGTCGTGAGCCACTGCGACCACCGGAGGTTCGGCCAGGCGTCGTCCTTGGGTTCCGCGTCGACGGCCAACCAATTCGCGAGTTGCACGATGAAGAAGGGGAAGTCGCCGACGCCAAAGCGTGCGCGCCAGTCCTTGATCAGCGTGGGCAGCAGGCGGGCATACTGCTCGGCGCGGCCGGCGTTCGATTCGCCCTCGTACCAAATCGCGCCCTTGATGCCGAACGGAACGAGCGGCGCGATCATCGCATTGTAGAGCACCGTTACCTGGTTCGGGTTGTTCTCCAGCCGCTGCGGAAGAGGCGTGCGTTTCGCCCGCGGATTGCTCTCCACGTACAGCCACTCTCCGGGAAGCGCGAGCGTGGCGCCATCGGCGGCCTCGAGCTTCATGTCCTCCGGCTTGCCGTAGATTCCGCCGCCTCCGCCCGTATCCAGCACGCGGGCTGCGATGACGTTTCGCCCGCTCTTCAGCAGATCGGCCGGGAGCTTGTAGTCACGCGGCGCGTTGTACTGGTCCACCGCGCCCACCTTCACCCCGTTGACCCACGTCGTGTCGCGGTCGTCGATCGGTCCGAGGTGCAGCGTGACCTCCTTGCCCTGCCACGCCTGCGGGACCTCGACCTCCTTGCGGAACCAGACGATGCCGTCGAAGTTGGGCAGGCCGCCAGCTTCCCATTGCGTCGGCAGCGTCATGGGCTTCCAGTCGGCCGTGCTCAGCGCCGGATCGGCCCAGCTTGCTCCCGCCGCGGAACCGGGATCGTTCTTGGCCCACCACTCGTCCATCTGCTGGTCGTAGGTCGCCTGGAGCTGCTTCTGGTCGGCCACCAGCTTCTGCAGCGCCTCCACGGCGGGCGCGAAGTCGGGCATCGTCTTCAGCGCTTCGGCGCTCACCCACGCCTCGGCGATCGTGCCGCCCCAGGAGCTGTTGATGAGGCCGATGGGGACCTTCAGCTCCTCGTTCAGCTTGCGCCCGAAGAAGTAGCCGACCGCCGTGAAGCCGCCCACCGTCTGCGGGCTGCAGACTTGCCACTGTCCGGCGACCGTCTCCTTCGGCTCGAAGCCAACAACGTTCGGCACGGTGTAGAGGCGAATCTGCGGGTGGTCGGCAGCGGCGATCTCCTCCTGCGAGTTGTTCACACCCCACATCCCCCACTGCATGTTCGGCTGCCCGGAGCAGATGTACACATCGCCGAAGAGCACGTTCTTCAGCGTGACGGTCTGCGCGCCTGCCACCGTCACGTCGTGCGGTCCCCCGGCAGGGCACGGTCCGACCTTGACCATCCACTTGCCCGTCGCGTCCGCCTTGCCCTCAGCGCCCTTCTCGTCAACGATCACCTTCACCGCTTCGCCCGGCTTCGCCCAGCCCCAGACGGGGCACTGGATGTCCCGCTGCAGCACCATGTTGTCGGTGAACAGCGGGTGCAGGAACGGCTTCTCCGGGGCCTGCGCGCAGGCGAGGCCCGCGATCAGGATCAGCAGAGGCACAAGTGCCGCGACACGTCTCATCGGGTTGGTCATTGGTGACTCCTCAAGCGTGTGGTATGCCGTCAAACGCCCTTCTTGTCGAATCTCACCGTGCGCGTATCCTGCTCGATTCCCGTGTGCTGCGTCAACATCCCGTACAACTCCGGCCGGCGCGTCCTGATCCACCGTCGGCCCGTGTTGTGCTCGCGAAGGGAGGCGTCCAGATCGGCGACGACCATGTCATCGCCGGCCTCACACGTCTCGGCGAGGATGCGGCCGTACGGGTCGAGGATCATCGCGTTCCCCGTGCGGATCTCGTTGTCATCGACGCCGACGCCGTTGCTGAAGATCAGGAACACCCCGTTGTCGTGGGCCCGAGTGGGCAGCCAGCGCATCAGCCAGCCTCTCCCCTTTCCCCCACG
>VGFC01000614.1 GCA_016869045.1 Armatimonadota bacterium | reverse complement strand
CCCCGAAACACCGCGCATACCCGCGTCTCCTGGTCGAACAGAAGACGATGCCGCCGTCCGGCAGGTACTGCGGCATCAGGTCCTCGTACTCCCCGGAGGTCAGTTGCCGCAGGCCCGTGCCATCCGCGCGCACCTCATGGACGTGGAAGTAGGGATCCTCAGGAGTGCACTTCGAGTACGAGAAGACGATCCGCTGGCCATCCCAGTGCAGGCAGGGATCGAGCACGCTCCCGCCCTTGAGCTGATTCGCGAGTAGGTCGCGCGTCTTGAGGGATCGGCCGGGCTCGTCCAACACACAGAGGCCCTCGCCGGGCCGCGCGCGCCAGCCGAAGTACTGCATCACGAGGTGGCTGTAGCTGGTCGGGACGCGCTTCACGAAGAGCAGCGGACCGAAGTCGAGGAGGGGGTTCGCTAGCGCGATCTTCCGCTTCAGCCAGCGCGCCTGCAGATAGAGGTCACGCTGCGCGGCGCGGTCACCGGGGTCGAGCGAGGCCTGGCGGGCCTTCAGGCGGGTCAGGTCGTCGGCCTCCGCCCGAAGGCTGAGACGGCGCGCGAGGTCGGCGGCGCTCGCGAGGGCCTTGCCCGTCGCCGCGCGCCAGTCGGCGTCCGCGCCGGTCAGCCCGTCGGAGCGGAACCAGTCCTCCTCGACCATCGTCCAGAGCGCGGGTTCGGGCCGCTGGTCCGCGTTCAGCGTCGCCAGCACCGGCGCCGACCGCAGGAACCCGCGCTGAGTCTGGATGGCATAGCGGTGGGGTTGCGTCGCGTCGGCGGACTCATCCAGGCACTCAGTGCCCTCCACGTTGGTCGCGATCACGTCGCCATCGCGCCACACCACGTACCCCCGCGCCTCGGGGGCGGCGCTCCAGGTGAGCCGGACGCCCGCCGGATCGGGCTTCGCGCTCACACCCGAGGGAGGCTGCGGTAGCGCGGTGCTGGGCGCCACCTGGCAGGTCTGGTAGACCAGCGCAACGTACCCGGCGTATGGCACGGCGAGCGGCAGCCCGCTGCGCATCAGGTCATCCCCGGTGCGCGCGGCCTCGTCCGTTCCCATCGCGTCCTGCACCCGGTAGACCGTATCCGGCGCCAGACCCGTGAACCGCTCGGTTTGCTCGGGGGTCTCGCTCTTCCCCCGCGAAGCGTACAGCAGACCACGCAAGCCGTCCGGCGAGGCCCACTGCCATGCCTTCCAACCCTCGGCGAGCGGGCTGGCTGCGCGAGTGTCCGTCTCCATCTCATAGGTCCACAGGCCCTGCGTGTCGGAGAAGCCCTCCGAGGCGCGGAAGGTCGTGCCGTCCTCGTAGGTGACCGTGGGGTCCCAGTAGGTCGTGTCGCACGAGATCTCGGCGCGCCGATGGAGGACGAACTGCAGGCGGTCGTCAGCAGCCAGGTCGGGAGTGAGATGATGCTGAGCGCCGGTCGTGTCGGGGGCGTCGATCTCCCGCCGCCAGAGGGTGCGACCGTTGTGGCGGACCATCGTCACGACGCCGTCGCCGCAGTTCGTGTCCGCCTTGTACGCGTGCCCGATCACGTGGACGCGCCCCGACTTCGGCGCGTGGAACACGCGAACGCTCGCGACCTGCGTCCCGCTATGCTGCCAGTCCTTGCCGACGCGCGTCCAGTCGGGGCCGGTCCAGAAGGTGGAGCCATACCACGTATCGGCGGAGTACTTCAGCGGCTCGTACGTATAGCGCAGGGACTCGCCGCCGCTGACGGGGCGCCAGTCCTCTGCGACCAGCGCACGCACGCGCTCCGGGAGCGCATCGCGCCCCGTCGGCTGGGTGGGCTGCGCGAGACACAGCAAGCAGGCGGCAAGCGTCGTCACGGTCCGGTGACCTCCCTCTACTTCGCCCGCAGCACGGGCTCGCCCCAGACGGCCCAGTCGTAGAAGTGCGAGCCGTCCGAGTCGGTGATCAGCGAGAAGAGCGTCGTCTTGCCCGCCCACGGGGAGAGGTCGGCCGTGACCTCGCGCCACTCGCCGGGCGTGATGCGCTGGCGCAGGACCTCAACGCCGTTCGCCTCGACGATGAACACGCAGCCATCGGACTTCGAGCCGTCCCGCAGGCCGATGTAGGCATGGAACTGCGCGGGCTGCGCCGGCAGGTCGAGGAGCAGGCTCGCGATGGTCTGCCCGTGGTCGGGCGGGTGGGCCGCGATCCCGCCGCGCGTGACTCCGCCGACCATCTGGCCAATCGCCTGCGCGGCGCCCGCGTACTGAGGCTTGATGAGCACCTGGCCCCCCTCGCCCACGAAGCTCACGCGGAAGGACTGCGCCGCCAGGTCGAGCGGGAGGGTAGCCGCCTGAGGCCTCGCGTTGCTCAGCAGAATGACCGCGCCCGGGAATGCCGCGCGCGCATGGTAGCGGCCGCCCTCTGCCGTGGGTGCGGCGGCCTGGGCGCCTGAGAGCGCCAGCGTCCACGTCTGCGCACCGCCGACCACGATGTCGCCGGTCGTGCGGATGTCCTGCTCGACACGCGGTCCGTACCAGCGGGCCCAGTCGAAGCTCGGCTTGCGGTCCGGGCCGGGATCGACGCTGAGTTCCAGCTCGATCTCCTGACCGGCGAGCTTCGTGAGATCAAGCGTCAGCTCGACGGGCTCGGCCACCGCGTTGTGCACCTGCGCCTTCGTCTCGACACCCCCGTCGGTGACCTTCACACCGAAGGTTACGCCATCGGAGTCCGGCTGGCCGACGGCGCCCTTGTCCATCCCGACCTCGCTCACGAACCGTAGCGCGCCCTGCG
>VGFC01000613.1 GCA_016869045.1 Armatimonadota bacterium | reverse complement strand
CGCGAACTACGCGAGCAAGGTCTGGGAGACCGACTGGCACGGGTATGACCCGGCTGGCCCGGATGACCAGCCCGTGCTCCGCTACCTGCCTGCGGACGACATTCCCGGCACGCGCCGGCGGCTGGACTCGGCCAAGAAGCTCGCGGACGTGGGCATCGACTTCCACGAGCAGGCCTTCGCGCGCTGCCGGAAGCTCGGCATCGGGTGCTGGGCAAGCATCCGCATGAACGACCTGCACGATTGCCACCTGCAGGACAGCCCGCTGCTCAGCACCTTCTACAAGGGGCACCCCGAGTTCCGCCGGGTGCCGTATCGGCCGGTGAGCTGGACCGACCGCGCGCTCGACTGGGCGCACCCGGAGGTTCGCGATCACTACGTGCGGTTCGTCCTGGAGCACCTCGACCGCTGGGACCTCGACGGCCTGGAACTCGACTGGATGCGCTTCGGCTATCACTTCCGGATCGGGCGCGAGCTGGAGGGCGGCCAGATCCTCACCGAGTGGATCGGCGAGGTGCGCAAGGCGTGCCAGAAGGCCGCGAAGCGCCTCGGGCATCCGGTGAAGCTGGGCGTGCGCGTTCCCTCTCGCCCCGACACCGCGCGCAACCTCGGCCTCGATGGCGTCGCCTGGGCGCGCGAGGGCCTGATCGACCTCCTCGTCCCGACGCCCTTCTGGCAGACCTGCGAGTTCGACATGCCGATGGGCACCTGGAAGCGCCTGCTCACCGGCACCAAGTGCGCGCTCGCCGGCGGCCTGGAGATCCGCTACCAGCCGCACCCCAGCGCTCCGGCGGGCATGATGCTGCCTGACCTGGCCGCCGGCGCGGCGATGGCGGTGCTCAACGGCGGCGCGGACTTCGTCTACCTCTTCAACTACTTCGCCGACATGCACCTCGGCGGCCAGTGGACCAAGGAGCAGTACGAGACCACCCTCCGCGCGATGCAGAGCCTGGAGGCCCTCGACAAGCTCCCGCGCCGCCACGCCGTCACCTTCCGCGACATCCTCGCCCCCGGCGAGGCGCCCGGCCGCGCCCTCCCCGCCACCGGCGGCCTCCTCACCTTCCGCCTCCAAACCGGCCCGAAGCCCACCGGCCGCCAGGTCGAGGTCCTCCTCCAAACCGATCCACCCGACGCCCCCGCACCCGAGCTGCGCATCAATAGCGTCCTCTGCCCCGCCCCGAGAAGCGAGGACGGAGCGTACGTGTACCCTGTGCCAGAGGAGGCCCTGGCGGATGAGGAGACGGTAGTCGAGGCAGCGCGAGGAGGCGTGATGGTGGTGAGGGTGGAGGTGGTCGTGGGGGCCAAGGAGGCTTGACCGAGTGCCCCCCTCATGCTACGCTTCCTGCAGAACGCCGGGAGGTGGTGAGACCGATGGCCAAGGTCCAGGAGAGCGTTTCCCGCCGTGTGCCAGTCAAGGCCTTGTTCGAGGAGAGCGTGGTCGCCGAACTCGATGCTCCCCACGGAACCTCAAGACGAGCGGCGTCAACACACCACCTTGGGTCGCAGAGCAGGATGTGCAGGTTCCCAGAGCCCGGATGGCGAATGGGGTGACGTAGCTGCTCAGACGCCTACTCCGCGGCGCGACAGGAGGGCGAGCCCCATGGACGAGCAGGAGTTCCGAGCGCAGTTCGTAACCGTGCACTTCGATATGGGCCTTGGTTATACTCTCGCCGGCTTGCGCATCCCCAGCAGTATCAGGATGCCCAAGATCTGCGTTCACTGCGGTCAGGCGATATCGGGCCGACCCCGCGACCAGAAGATCACCGGGGGGACCGAGTTCCCTAGCAATGAGCCTTACACGCGGCAGTTCGAGGTCAGGAAGTACTCCTTCCCGAGTTGCAGGGACTGCCACCAAGGCCTCCTGTCTCGAGGGAAGCGAACCCCCGAGGGTTTCTGTGCGCCGCGCCTCAATGCAGGCGCTCACGCCGTCCACGGGATTCATCGTGACTTTGCAGAGGCACTCTTGGAGGCCAACGATGACGAGCCTCTAGTGCTCCTAGAGGTTTGGTACCCTACAGGGAAGCGAGTAAGAGGTGGAGGTGGCCGCAAGTAGCCGTGATATCTGCGAGCCATCCGGGCGCCATGAGGCTGTGTTGGAGATCGCCCTCGACGGCAAGCAGGGGGTAGCGCGTCTTGTGGACGAGGCCCCGTCGCACTGTGAGGACCCGCGCACGTCCGAACTGCTGAGGACCCCACCCACCTGAGGAAGCCACGCAGCTCTTGGCCCGCAGGCCGTACCTTCGCACCAACGGCGGAGGGAGACAGAATGGCGACCACATCAGCGACCCGAGGACCACGTGCCAAGGTGAGTGTGTGGCTCGACACGGAAGTGGCCGCTCGACTCGATTCGTTGGCGGAACGAGAGGTCCTCACCCGCAGCGAACTCCTGCGACGTCTGATTGCGTGGGCGCTGGAGGAGCGGAACCTGGGCGATGCTCTCCTGGCGGCCGAGGCGGACGAGGCCGCTTGCGACCCCGACAACCAGGGGCGGATTCCTTGGGAGCAGGTCAAGGCAGCATCACGCGCCCTTGCCGCCGAGGACCAAGCTGACGCCGAGGAGATCGGGCGCGTCCTGGCCGACCCGAACGAGGAGTGGACGCCGCTGGAGGACGTTCTGGCCGAGGCGGGGCGCCTTCCCTGAGGCGCCGGTACGCCGCGTACACCGGGGACACCATGCAATGGTGTCCCCCTGTGTTCTCTACCCAACCACCTCGTTCCTCAGCACCCCAATCCCTCCCACCTCGATCTCCACG
>VGFC01000612.1 GCA_016869045.1 Armatimonadota bacterium | reverse complement strand
TCGGCCTCCCTCATGCCGGAGGGCACGGTAGCCGCGGCACATCCCGCCTACGAGCATCGGCCCGGTCAGATCGACATGGCCCGCGCCGTGGCGGGTGCCTTCGAGCGCAAGGAGTTCCTACTCGTCGAAGCCGGCACCGGCACCGGCAAGTCGCTGGCCTATCTCATCCCCGCGATCACCTTCGCGCGCAGCACGGGCGCGCCCGTGATCGTCTCGACCAACACGAAGAACCTACAGGACCAGCTCGTCGAGCGTGACATCCCCTTGGCCGGCCGGGCACTGGGCATCGAGTTCAGCGCCGAACTCCTCAAAGGACGCAGCAACTACATCTGCCCCAGGCTGCTCGCGTCGGCAGCGGAGCGCATACAGGAGTCCGTGTTCCGTGACGACCGCCTCGCGCTCGGGCACCTCATCGCGTGGGCTGCGCAAGCCCCCGTCGCCGATCTGGACAACCTATCGCCCGGCGCTCTCGACGTCGCGCCGGCCCTGCGTAGCACGGTCGCGCTGGTGCGCGCCCGCAGCGAAATCTGCTCCGGCCGCAAGTGCGCCTACTATCAGTCCTGCCCCGTCGAGGTCTCGCGGGGGAGAGCCCAGACCGCCGACGTGGTCGTCGTGAACCATGCGCTGTTGCTGGCGAGCGCGGGCACGACGGTGCTTCCCGAGCACGAGCATGTCATCATCGACGAGGCGCACAACCTCGAGGACGTGGCCACCGACCAGCTCGGGCGCGAGGTGACCGATTCGTCGGTCCGCGCCCTGCTGCGTCTGCTGGCGGGCGAGGGACAGCGCGCGCTCCACGAACGGGTCGCCGAGTGGCTGGCCTCCGTCGAGATCGCCGAGCGGCAGCCGGTTGCCGATTGCTGCGCGCTCTTCCCGGAGGTCGTTGCGAAGCTGGAGTACGCCCTCGAAGACCTCGCCGCGGCCGTTCTGCACTTCATCGACCGCGCTGCCTCTCTTGATCGGGGTGCCGACCGCGCTTCGATCCGCCTCACGCCGGAGGCTCGCGCGAGCCTCCACTGGCAGCCTGTGGTCGAGGCGCTGCCACCGGTCGCCGCTGCCATCGAGGCGACCCAGACCTTGCTCACGATCTTCCTCCATGCGATCGAGTCCTCGGGGAAGGAACTGTCCGACACCGCCGCCGCGCTGGAACTCGACATTGGGCAGCCCGCGATGTTGCTCTCCGAACTGCGGACATCGCTGGCCACCGTCATCGAGGGCGAGGCCAACCGGGACTTCGTCTGCTGGGTCGCGAGCTGGCTGACCCGACGCGGCGAGCCGGGCTGGGGCCTGCGCGCGGCGCCCATCGATGTCGGGCCCGCGCTGGAGGAAGCGCTCTACGAGGGCCTCAGCACGGTTGTCATGACCTCCGCCACGCTGACGGTGGAGGACTCCTTCGACTACGTGCGGCAGCGCCTCGGCCTGGACAGCCAGTCCGAGCGCCTCCTCCAACTGGCCGTCCCCTCGCCCTTCGACTTCGAGAGCCAGCTCCTCATCTGCATCCCCTCGGACCTGCCGCTGCCGGGGGAGCGCGGGTTCGAGGAGGCCTGCCGGGAAGCCATCCATGGCGCCGCCCTCGCCGCTCGCGGGGGAACCCTCTGCCTCTTCACCTCGCGTGACACCATGACGAAGGCCTTCGAGCAGTTGCGCCCGCGGCTGGAGGCCGAAGGCCTCACGCCGCTCTGCCAGGACCTCGCCGCCTCCCGCACCGCCGCCCTGGAGGCCTTGCGGGACGACCCCACGGCGGTGCTGTTCGGCGTCAAGAGCTTCTGGGAGGGTGTTGATGTGCCCGGTGAGGCCCTGCGCTGTCTCGTCGTCGTCAAGCTCCCCTTCGCGGTGCCGAGCGACCCGATCGTCCAGGCCCGCCAGGAGCGGGTTGAGGAGCGCGGACTGAACGGCTACGATGAGTACTACGTGCCGAACGCGGTCATCGGCCTGCGCCAGGGGATCGGCCGCCTCATCCGCACCAAGAGCGACCGTGGCGTCGTCTTCGTGCTCGACCGCCGCATTCTGCTGCGCCGCTACGGGCAGCGCTTTCTGCAATCCATCCCCTCCTGCCGAACACAGCGCGGCCCGCTGCGAGCCTGCCTGGAGCAGGCCCGCGCGATGCTGCAACCCGGAGCCGCCTCATGAGCGCCACCGACGCACCCGAACTCGGCGTTGACAACTACTGCTTCGCCTGCGGACACGCCAACCCTAAGGGCCTGCACCTGACCTTCCGCTTCGAAGGCGACGAGTACATCTGTGACTTCACGCCCGCGCGCGAGTACCAGGGCTGGACCGACATCCTGCATGGCGGCATCGTCTCGACCGTGATGGACGAGGTGATGACGCGGCTGCTCTGGGAACGGGGCATCAGCGCCATGACCGTCGAGCTGACCATCCGCCTCAAGCGCCCCGCGCCGGTCGGCCGCCCGATGACGGCCCGCGCGCGGTTGGCCTCTCAACGCAAGCGCCTCTACGAGACCGAGGCCGAGCTGACCCTCGAAGACGGAACCGTGGCGGCGACCGCCACCGGCAAGTTCCTCCAGGTGGACGCCCCGCAGGACTGAGGTCGCCTACGAGAGGAGTGGGCGCCGTGAATGGCGCTCCCGGGTCACAAACCACGGTGCATCGCCGTCATGTAGGGGCGCGGTTCAGATTGCGTTGAGAAAGTGCCCCTACGGACGAGTCGGTTGGTTAGGCACGGGCCGGACAGGCCCGGATCGGGTCAGGTCGGTTGGGTCCGGCGTCCGAGCGCCGGGGTCGGAGGCCGCCGCAAG
>VGFC01000611.1 GCA_016869045.1 Armatimonadota bacterium | reverse complement strand
CGGTAGTTGGCGGGATGGGCAGCGCCGGGATCGCGCAGCAGGTTGCGCACCTCAACGTGAAGGCCGGGCGCCGGGCGACGGTCACCTGGCCGGTCCCCGTCCCGGTCGCCGCCCGCAGCGACATCCGCGTCGACCTCCTGTCGGATGGCCGGGTGATCGACACGATCACCCACGAGCTTGTCGCCGAGGAGCGCAAGCCCGCGAAGCCCGACGACTTCGTGCGCGTCGAGGGCGACCAGTTCATGCTCCACGGGAAGCCCTGGTACTTCAAGGGGATCAACTACCGGCCGAGTTACGTCGGAGGCTACCCGCACCTGAACCTGATGGCGCGCGAGTGCTATGACCCGGAGATCATCGAGCGCGACCTCGCGTGGATGAACTCCATCGGGATCAATGCCCTCAGCGCCGTGCACGCCCTCGGGCCGCCCGATCCTGACGCGCCGGATGCCTACCGGGACCAACTCGACTTCCTGGACCGATGCGAGCGCCACGGGATCAAGGTCTTCTTCTTCCTACCGAACGCGCGGCCGTTCGCCGGCGCCGATCCTGAGTGGGTGAAGAGCTACATCGACCGCGCGGGGATCAAGGACCGTCCCGCCATCATGTGCTGGGAGCTGTCCTGGGAGCCGATCCACGGGCCGTGGAGCAACGGGCTGGATTTCATGCTCGAGCCGTGGAACCGGTGGGTGGTCGAACGGTACGGATCGGTCGCGAACGCCATCGACGACTGGCAGTACCAGCCGGAGTTGACGCCGGACGGCAAGCTGCCCGTGCCGACGACCGAGATGGTCACCCAGCACGGGCAGTGGGACGTGATGGTCGCCGCCTTCCGCCGCGCGTGGAGCGATGTCCTCAGCCGCGGGTACCGCGAGATGGTCGAGCCGCTGCGCGCGTACGACCCGCAACACCTCATCTCCTTCCGCTTCGGCGCATGCGGAATCCCCAGTGGGCAGGCCTTCGCCCATGCGCACTCGCCGGGGGTGCTGAAGCACGTGGACTTCATGAACCCCGAGGGCTACAGCCTCATGGCTGGCTGGACGAAGGTGACGCCGGCCGATGACTGGCGCAAGGGCGGGCTGGTGACACTCTACTTCCGGCACTTCTCGCAGGAGAAACCCGTGGTCTGGATGGAGTTCGGGTACACGGTCAACGGCATCTTCGATGCGTGGACCCAGCCTCGCGTGAATACCGACCCGCAGCAGCTCGCCGAGCAGAAAGCCGCCTACCAGGCACTCTATGCGATGTTCATCGAGTCCGGCGCGCGGGGCGCAGCTCCGTGGTGGCTGCCGGGAGGCTTCCGGTTGGGCGAGAACAGCGACTTCGGCATCCTCGATCCCGACGGCGCGGAGCGCCCCGCCTGCGAGGTCCTCCGCAAGCACCTGCCGCAGTTCGATGCCGTCCGTCACGACCTGCCGACGGCCCACATCGACCTGAACCTCGACTCCCACTACGCCGATGCGTGGGAGACGTACTCGGCGGAGTACCTGCGGCTGGTGAAGGAGGGCAAGCGCCCCGACGTGCGCACGGCGGGTACGGGCACGACCTCCGCCAACTGCCCGCTTACCGCCGTCGGCAACCGCCCGTACAACGGCCACAACCCGCCGGTCTACCTGAACGCCGAGTTCAACTCCCTGGAGATTCGCAGCGGCGATGGCCCGTGGCGGAGCGTGAACGACGGCGACACGGTGGAGGTGAAGGCCGAACAGCCGGTGCGCTGCCGTGCTTCAGTTGGCAACCTTGCGGAGGCGACGTGGCTCGCGCCGAAGGGCGATGAGCCGGGCGGCGTCCTGCTGGCGGGCCGCCTGCCGAATGGTCAGGAACGCACGGCGCCCATCGCCGCCGACACGCCGTTCCTACAGGACGCCCGGGTCGCGGAGTTCGTGTTGATCGAGAGGGCGGAGGGCGAGACGACAGTCTCCTTCGCGATGGCGGCACGTAGCCGGGCGGACTTCGGCGAGCGACGGACCGTAAGGCTGAAGGCGACTCCGTAGCCGAGGGCGAACACGCGCGACCAGCTTGCAGCATCCCTACAGACCGAGGTCCGATATGGCTGAGTTGGCAGTCCGAGACGGCGAGACGTTCTTGTTCGTCGGCGACAGCATTACCGACTGCGGGCGGCGCGATGCGGCGGCGCCCTTCGGCGATGGGTACGTGAGCCAGGTCATCGACCTGGTGACGGCGCGCTGGCCGGAGCGGGACATCACGTGGATCAACCAGGGCATCGGCGGCAATCGGGTCACCGACCTGCAGGCCCGCTGGGTTGGGGATGTGATGGCCCATCGACCCGATTGGCTGTCGATCAAGATCGGCATCAACGACCTTCACTCGTTTCTGGGCGGCGCGCCCGGAGGCGTCGATGTCGTCACCTTCCGCGAGACCTACGAGGCGATCCTGCGCGACGCGGTGGAGGGCTTCGCCCCGAAGCTCCTGCTGATCGACCCCTTCTATGTCGCGCGCACCAGCGCGCCCGATGCGTTCCAACAGCAGGTGCTTAAGCTCATCCCCCAGTACATCGGCGTCGTGCACGACATGGCGGACAGGTACGGGGCCCGCCTGGTGCAGACAAACGAGGCCTTCCGGCGGCAGTTGGAGTACCGAGACCCGGACCACTTCTGCCCGGAGCCGGTGCACCCCTACCGCAACGGCCACATGCTCATCGCGAATGCGGTGCTGGAGGCGTTGATGGATGGCTGAGCAACTGCGCATCGGGATCGTCGGAGCGGCGGGGCGCGGGCGGAGTTTCTTCGGCGGGTTCAACGCGCA
>VGFC01000610.1 GCA_016869045.1 Armatimonadota bacterium | reverse complement strand
AGGTGTTCCTGCGCGTGCATCGTCGGCTCGATGGGTTCCGGGGGCAATGCTCCCTGCGGGGCTGGATCCTGCGGATCACCGTGAATGAGTGCCTGTCGCAGCGGCGCCGCGCGAGGCGACGGCAACAGCAGCTCCCGGAAACGGTTGTCGGAGCGGCGCCCCCGGAGCGCAGGATCGAGTATGCCGAGGCCGCCCGGCGAGCGCTGCAGGCCCTGCGACCGGTCGATCGAGCCTTGGTCATCCTGAGGGATGTCGAGGGGCACACGTACGAGGAGATCGCGGAAGTGTTGCGCTGCTCGAGCAACTCAGTGGGCGTCAGACTGCACCGGGCGCGGAAGAGGCTGCGTGGTGAGCTCGGACGGCTGCTGCCGGAGGAGGAAGGCCGATGAAACGGCTGGTGTGTCGGCGGGTGCAGCGCGCTCTAAGCCGCATGGTTGACGGTAGGCTGACGGGGGATCAGGCGGAGGGCGTGCGGGCGCACCTGGCGGTGTGCGAGCAGTGTGAGCGGGAGCACGCGGGCCTCCTGCGTCTCAGGGCGGCCTTGGCCGACCAACCTCGCGTGGAGATGCGAGCGGATGCGCTCGAGCGGCTGCAGACGAGGTTGGCGGCCAGGGGCCGTCCGAGTGCTGCGCCGCAGATCGCGCTGGCGGCTTTCGGCCTGGTCGCGCTGGTGGGGCTGGCGGCTGGCCTGCCACGGCTAGTGCGGCCGGCGCGGGAACGCGAGACCACCATGCTTGCGGCGGCGCCTGGGCGCCCAGACGCTGTGACGGCTGAACATCGACAGAGCGAGGCGATCGTACCGGGCGCGGTCGAGGGCGCGCGGGTGGTTGGGACGAGGCGGGCTGAGAAGCCGGCGGCGAACAGGGGACAGTCCTCCTTGCGTCCCGCAAGAGCGGGACGCAAGGGGACAGTCCCGAGGCGTGTGGGCGGCGAGGCTCCCTCGCCGAAGACAGGCGCCGGCTCCACGATCATCATCGTGGTGACGCCGCAGGAGGCGTCCTGCGAGGCGGGAGTGGCACTGCGCATGGCGAGCATCGAGGGAGCGGACGGCAGGCCGGAAGCGATGGTGACGATGATCGAGACGCGGGGCAGGGACGGGTCGGTTCAGTACGTGGACTACGAGTACCATCCGGTGGAGCCGGAGGGGACCGCGACGGGCTCGGCTTCCGAGCCGGGAGAGGAAGGGATGCGGGATGGCGACGACACACAAGATGATCCGCAGACTGGTACTGGCGGGCCTGGTGCTGAGTTTGCTGCCGGCCTGGTCGAGTGCGGAGCCGAAGCCGTCTGAGTTTCGCATCATGGGGGGCGCGGACACGCTGGTCACCGTCGAGGCCGCGGACGCCTCGGTGGCCGAGGTGGTGCGCATGTTGTCGCGGGCGGCCGACGTGCAGATTGTGTTCGCGGACATGCCGGACCAGAAGGTCAGCGTGAAGCTGCCGAACGTCTCGGCTGAGGTTGCGATCCAGGCGATCTGCGACGCGGCCGGGCTAAGAATGACGAAGAGGGATGGCGTGTTCATTCTGGAGCCGGGCAATGTCCAGGTGCAGGTATCCAATGCCTTCTCCCTGTCTCAGAGGTCTTGGCGAGGGTGGCGCGGGCGCCTGTCCGAGGAGATCGCCACGCGGGAGTTCGAGCCTCGGCGGACGAAGGTGGAGAACGGATGGAATCTCGTGGGAACGCTCGGGGATGTCGTGGAAGATCTCAAGGCCGCTGGGGTGGACATCTCGATCGACCCCTCGGCAACGCTCGGGCTGGTGGAGACCGAGATGTCGCTGCCGTGGCGCGGCGGCAAGAACACCGTCGAGCACGTGCTACTGCGCCTGGCGCTCGCCGTGGAGGACGGGTGCCCGGATGTCATCCTCCTCCAGTGGACCGACGAGGACCTGCATGTGACGGATCGCCTGCGCGTAGTGCCGGGGAACCGGTGGACGGGTCCCCTCACGTTCCAGAACGCCTACAACGCATACGGGGAGGTACTGGGCAGGATCCCCCGCGTGTCAACGTACGTCCTGGAGGCACCTGGGGGCGAGCGGAGCGCGTACGTGGAGAACCCGTACGCCGTGCCGCCCGGCGGCGTGCCGGCTGCATTGCAGGCGAAGATCGACCTGGACTTGGCGGACGTGCCCCTCAGCGAGGCGCTGGAGGCCATCGAGGCGAAGCTCGAGAAGCCGATCAACTTGGCCGAAGGGGTGAAGGCGGACAAGAAGGTGTCGGTTCACGCCAAGGAGGCGCCCATCATCCGAGTCCTGACCGACGTCCTCCGGCCGCTCGGGCTCGCGATCACCTATGCCGAAGGCGACGAGTTCGCCGGCGTGACCGTGGTGCCACGACATCTCCGAATGAACTACGTGCCGTTGCCGTCCATGCTCTACCGCCAGAAGCCGGACGACTGATCGGGGGCCCGGCTTCCGGTAGCCCCGCGTTCCTCGTACCTGCGCCTCCCGCCCGTCGGCGGGAGGCTTTTCCCCTTGTGGTGCCGAACACGGAGGCAATCCCCGTGCGATCGGCCACAGGGATACGTTCGCCCGCATCGGACGTTGTTAGCGTGCGAGAGGACGCACGTACATGGTTCGCAACCGGACTGACAGCAGGCTGGCCTCACCCGAGGAGTTGGCGGCGGCGCTTGGGCGCGGGGAAGTCGTGATCGTGGTCGATCACATCGACCGCGAGAACGAGGGCGACTTCGTGCTGGCCGCCGAGAAGGCGACCCAGGAGCAGATCGCCTTCATGCTGCGGCATGCGAACGGGGGGCTGCTGTTCCTCGCGCTG
>VGFC01000609.1 GCA_016869045.1 Armatimonadota bacterium | reverse complement strand
CACGTACGCCCAGCCCGACCTCGTGAACATGGAGCCGCCGTACCTGCTGGTGCGCGGGCTGGCCGACATGCTGGACCGGTACTTCGCCTCCTTCAGTCCCGCGCAGGTTGAGCCTGGCGGGCTGACGGTCCGGGTGAACTGCTTCGCGAGCAATCCCAAGCGCCTGCTGGTCGGCCTCCTCAACAACGACCTCTTCGCCGACTGGACCGGCAAGCTCCGCTTCCGGGGCGCGGAAGCCGCCTTCGCCGAGGAACTCTGGCGCGGTAAGAAGCTCACCGCTGGCCGCGAGATCCCGCTCGCGATCCCCGCCGGCGACGTCGCGGTAGTTAACGTCCGCCTCAAGTAGGGGCGCCATTCAGACTGTGTTGACAAAGCACTCGATCGAGCAGGAGTACGTCTCCTCCACCGTCTACGTGTCTCGTAGGTCGGGATGCCAATCCCGACCCTGCCGTTCTCAACGCAATCCTCATCGCGCCCTGCGCCGTCGCCGTCAACCCGAACCCCGAACCCCGAACCCCGAACCCCGAACCTGCCGTTCCCGTGAGGCAAACCTCCCCTCGAAACGTTGAAGGACTTCGGCGAGCCGCGGGGAACGACCCTCGGACTCGCGACAAACCACGAGAGGTGATGACAGTGGCCAAGGTGCCAGTTGTCGATGCCGATGCCTGCACGGGCTGTGAGTTGTGCTGCGGGACCGCGCCGAACACGTTCGCCATGAACGATGACGGAGTCGCCGAGGTCATCAACCCGGCCGGCGACCCTGAGGACACGATCCAGGAAGCGATCGACGATTGCCCGGCTGAGGCGATTGCCTGGCAGGAGTAGCCGACCCGGCGGCGGACACGCAGGCGCGAGAGAAGCAAGGGGCCGCAGCCTCGTTACGGCATGGCTGCGGCCCCTTGTCATCCGTCGTTGGTGGCCGGACCGTCACTTCACGCGCGACCCCGGCGGCCCGAGGGCGATGGACGGATTGGCCGTCTCGGCGGTGATCTGCCCGGTTGTCGAGATCACCACATCGAAGGGCCGCGCCCACGAGGCCGTCGGCGCCGTCACCGGGTATCCGTCGTCGCCGTTCGCCTCGGTGAGAGTGACCGGGACGGTTGTGTCGCCGCCCTCCGCTACCAGCAGCGTAACGTCCGCGGCGAGGGTGCCCTGTCCCCGGAAGTAGTTCACCGCCACCGGGTACCGCCCGGCGGCGCTCTTGTTCCCGGCGAACGCCTCGATGCCCGGCCCCGCGATCGCGTCGGGGACGAGGGTGCCCAGCGGCACGGTCGTCTGCCCGAAGTACGCGTGCGTCGTCTGGGTGCTGTCGAAGACGTGGAGGTCCGCATCCGCACCGGACGCCCACTGCAGGAGCACTACCCAGTCCGTGACGGGCACCAGCCCGACCCCCTCGACGCCGCTCGACCGCTCCGTCGCCACGACCTTCGGCACGCCGGTCCTTCGCGGCGTGAAGCGCCCCGATCCACTGATCGTGCCGTCGGCTGCCTTCAGGACGCGCCAGTCGAACTTCCGCCCGGGTCGCGGCTGGCCGAGGTCATCATACGCGAGGGCCGTGAACTGCACCGCGTGGTCGATCGTCGTGGCGGGCGGGGTCACGCTGACCTCGACGCGCGCGATCCGCGCCTCCACGACGTCCACCGTCACGAGGGCTTCCTTCCCGCTCGCCGCGTGCCGCGCGCGGATGATCGTCGAGCCGAGGGCCTGCGCGTGGACCATCGAGGTCCCCTCGACCTCCGCCACGGAGGGGTCGTCGCTCGAGAGGTCCACGGTTGCGCCGATGATGACGGCCCCCACGGCGTCGAGGGCATGAGCGACGATGGGCTGCCTCTCGCCGACGAGCATCACGAGATGGTCCGGGTCCGCGCTGACGCCGGCGACGATGGCCACGAGGGTGAGCGTCACGGTGGTCGTGCGGTCGGCGATGATCTGCGCCGAGGCCTGCGCATCGGCGAGCGCCGGCCCGAGGCCGTCACGCTGCGGATGGGCGATCGCCTTCACCACGACCCACCCGACGGGCACGCCCCGGATCTTCGACTGCGCGAGGCCGCCGCCGGGCGGCTTGTTCAGGATCGCGTCCGGCACCAGCGGCGCGCCGGGGCTCGTGTCGCCCGGGCCCGTCGGTGCGAGCACTTGCACGCGAACGCTCTCCGCGTTGGCTGGAATCGCCGTGGCGCCGTCAGCCGGGAACACGACGCCGATCGAGATGGTGCCGCTGCCCCCGGGGTTACCCCCGCCTCCCCCTCCGTTCCCACCCCCACATCCTGCCATTGGTGCAACCACTGCCGCAGCGCAAAGAACGATCAGCCAGCCACGTCCGCGCATCGATTCTCCTCCTGGGGGCCGATGGCCGCTCAGGACTGTCCCGTTTCCTGCCCGTCAAGGGCAGGAAACGAGGACTGTCCCTTGTTAGCCTTAGGGCATGTGGAGCAAGCGCGGGTGGGCGCCATGAATCACGCCACCAACGACCGCGTACTGCCGTCATGTAGGGGCGCGATTCATCGCGCCCAAGTGTAGGGGCGTGATTCATCACGCCCAATGCCGTGCTTCTCATGCACCCTCTGAGGGTGCCCTACTGCCTCGCCCGCCCTCGCCGCCAACCCTCAACCCCCAACCCGAAACTCGAAACCCGCAACCCGCCGTTTCTAGTCTGTAGTTCAGCACTTTTGGGTGAGGGGAGACGAGGGATGTAGCGGGAGGGCGGTGGCTCGGCAGCGAAGTAGGGTGTGATCGCACCACTCCATCGCAGCCGAGGTCACAGCCCATGCCACAGCTCA
>VGFC01000608.1 GCA_016869045.1 Armatimonadota bacterium | reverse complement strand
CGATCCCGAGTTCCCCGACGACCCCGCACACGGGACGCTCAAGGTGGTGAGCGCGGCCGCGACGGAGGGCGACGCGCAGTGCTTCCGCATCGACGAGCCGTACCTGTCATGTGGCGTGGTCGTTCAGCCTGAGCCCACGGGAGTGGTCCGGTGCGAGCTACGTGACCTCCGCCTGGGCCCGGCGACGATGGGCGATCGGTACGTCGCGGCGCTGTATGTCCTCGCCGGCAGGAAGCTGCATCCGGTGTGGTTGATGCCCGGTTCCCAGGCCATTCTGCAGGCCCGCCTGCTCACCAACCGCGTCGGCAACGTGTTCGTGGGGGATGAGCCCTGCCGCGTGAGCCTCGTTGGCCTCAACCCGCAAGCCGCGCAGAGCCGCGCCTTCTCGCTCCGCGCAACGGACTACCTCACGAAGCAGACGCTCTGGCAGGACCGCCTCGATCTGCGCCTCAACACGTCCTCGGCAACGCTGCGCGAGTTCACCATCCCGCTCAAACGCCTCGGCATCTTCGAGATCACCGCCGAGTCGGAGGACGGCCTCGCAGCCACACTCCGCATCTGCCGCGTCCCCGAGCCGCGCAAGGTAGACCCCGACCAGTCCTCGGTCGGCATCAACCTCTTCCAGCAGCAGATCTGGTGGTACGCCTACCAGGTCCCGCTGATGGCGCAGGCGGGAGTGCATTGGTTGCGGCCGTGGCTCGCGTGGGAGAACACGTGGCGCATGCAGGAGCCCAAGCCCGGCGAGTGGGACACGCGCGCGCTCGACTCCGCGCTGCGCCGCATGGAGGCGCACGGGCTGCGCTACGAGTACATCCTCTTCGCCGCGCCCGACTGGCTCGCCGATCCCGGTGGGTCGAGCGTGCCCTCCGTCGAGAAGATGGACCAGTGGGCCGCGTGGGTCGAGAAGCTCGTGTCGCGCTACAAGGGCCGCATCAAGGTGTGGGAGGTCTGGAACGAGCCGGACCTCATGTGGCCTGAGGGCACGCGCCACTCGGGCGAGCACTATCTCGCGATGCTGAAGGCGACGTACGCCGCGGCCAAGCGCGCCGATCCGAACTGCACGGTGCAAGGGCTCTCCCACGCGGGCTACGAGGAGTGGCTCACGCGCGTGGGCGACCTCGGCGCGGCCCCGTACATGGATCAGGCGACGATCCACTCGTATGCCTCGCCGGGCGACTTCCCCGCGCACGTGAAGCGGCGTCTCAAGCTGCTCGCCGACCACGGCCTCGGCGACAAGCCGGTGTGGATCAACGAGCTGGGCGCACCCGCGTATGACTTCAGCCCCGCCTACTCGCAGAAGATGCAGTGCTCGGAGCAGAAGCAGGCCTCGGTGCTCGTCGCGAACTACGCGCAGGCCTTCGCGCTGACCGGCGGCAAGGCGTTCTGGTTCTGTACGCTCGACCCGCGCGACCCCGCGCACGAATCGCAGTGGACCGGGGACGCGGGGATCGGCGTGCTCTACCAGAGCTTCCTGCCCAAGCTCTCCTACGCCGCCCTTGCCGGCGTCTCGCAGGAGCTGGACGGTCGCCTGTGCGCGGGTATCGTTGATGTCTCGCGTACGCTGCACTACGTCTCGTTCGAGGGGCCGGTGAGCGTGGTTTGGACCGATGACCCCGAGCGCGAGGGCAGCATCCGGGCGACACTGCTCGGCTGCGCGCCTGATGAACAGCTGGCCGTGCGCGATATGTTCACGAACCCGGTCGCAGAAGGGCGCGCCAAAGACCTGACGCTCGACCTCTCGACCGGGCCGCTCTACGCATCCGGTAGCCAGCAACTGCTCGCCGTCGCGAAGCTCCAGTCTGCGTTCCGCGTCGAGCCCGAGAGCGTGTCCCTCGAAGCCGGCGCCGAGGCGGTCGTCACGGTCCATTCTGCGCAAGGCTCGGAGGTCAGCCTCACGGCCCCTGCCGGGCTGTCCGCAACCGAGACCCCCGAGGGCGACGTGCGGCGGGTCAGCATCAGCGCCCCCGCCGGCGCTCCGCGCAGCGAGAGCTACGTCCGCATGCACGCTCGCGCCGAGGCCGGCCTCTTCGGCCTACTGCAACCCATCGAGATGGAGCGCGCCGTGCGGATCACCGTCGGCGAACCGAACCTCATCCGCGACGGCGCCTTCGCGCTGGGCAACCTGCTGGAATGGTCGCCCGAGCGCACAAGCCCCTGTGCTTTCGACGCCGAAGTCGGCCACGCGGCGCCCGGCAGCCTGCGCCTCGATGGCCCCTTCGATCGGCGCCTCGTCGAGTTCGGACTGCCCGTCGATGGGTCACGTCCGCTGCGGCTCAGTTTGTGGGTGAAGACCCAGTCCCTCGGCGACTGCGAGATCACCGCGAACGTCGCGCTCTTTGCCGCCGACCACTGGCTCACCAGCCCCTGCCTCGCCTCAACGAAGCCCTCTGCTGACGCACCGAATCCGGTGGCGGAGATACGTACCGGCACGAGTGACTGGACGCGGGTCGAGGTCACGCTGGGCGCGGACCTCATCCCCGAGGAGACCAAGGCCCTTGCCTTCTACATCGACGCAGAGGGCGAGGGTGCAGGGAGCATCTGGTTTGACGAACTGGACCTGTGGCAGCCGGTGCGGTAACGACATCGCGGCTGAAGCCGCTCCTACAGCGGCTTCGCCAGCCACACCGCCCAGGCGTCCTTCTCGACCGGGTTGTCTCCCGCGCGAACGCTTGAGGCGCTGTGCCCGCGGTCGCGCTTCACGTCGAGGATGCGGAACGCCCGCAACCAGTCGCGCAGGTCGGCCTCGTCGAAGAAGTGGTGGAGGATTCCCGTCTCCGGGCCCTCGGCG
>VGFC01000607.1 GCA_016869045.1 Armatimonadota bacterium | reverse complement strand
TGCGCAGGGCGTGCGGAACGTGCAGGTCGCGGAGAAGTCCCCCTCGCGGGTTTGCTTCAGCACGTCGATGATGGCATCGTAGCGCCCCTTGCGCCAGATGACGTTGCGCGTCCAGTCCGAGGCGACGTAGTCGGTCAGCCGGCTCGACACGAGGGCCACCGGGCCGCTATCCACGCTCGCCAGGAGTTCGCTCGTCGGCGCTCCCCAGGTCTCGTTCAGCCCGTCGCTCACGTAGACCGCGTTGCGGTGGAAGTTGCCCGAGCGCTCCGAGTTGGCGTACAGCCAGATGTGCCCAAGATCGGTGTAGCGGATGATCGAGTTCGCGTCGCGCGGCTGCAGGTTGTCAGCCCCCGTGTCCTGGAAACCCTCCAGCACCATGAACTGCCCGCGCGGGTCGAAGTTATCGCGGAGGCAGACCTTCTCGAACAGCGTGCCCTCGGGGCGCGGGTTCAGCCTGGCCTCGCGGTACGGGCCGAGCGGCACGGTGAGGATCCCCAGCAGGTTGCGCGGCTCCTCGGCAGGCACGTCCGGCGGCCGAGCGAACCCGCGGGCGTTCCACCCGACGATGAGCCCCCACGTACCGAGCCCCGTGCCGGGGAAGTTCCGGAGGAGCCACTCGCAGCCCGCATCGCCCTTCAGGTTTGCCGCCATCGCGAGGGGATAGCCCAGCATGATCCCCGTGCGCGTCGTACCAGGGCGCGCCTCCTCGTAGGTGCCCGTGCCTGCATAGAAGCCGAGGTTGTCCGTCACCGCCAGCGCGCGACGCACTGCGAGGTCGAGGTTCTCGCCGAAGTAACCGGCCACTCCGCTCCGCAGGGCCTCATTCGCGATCGGCTGGAAGGAGTGGTAGCAGGGGATGCCCTCCATGTCGTCATGGAAGGTCTGCGTGGCATTGGCGAAGTAGGCCGCGCACTGCTGCTCCCACTGCAGGAGCTGCGCCCGGGCCGCCTCGTCGGGGCTCCCGCGCCTCAGCAGCAGGCGCACCCCGGTGTAGAACGCGCTCGTCCCCATCGTCTGGTGGCGGCTGCCGATGGAAGGCCCGCCTCGCGCGCGCCAGTACTCGTTCTGGTCGTGGTAGAGTGTCTGCAGGAGGGCGTTGTCGACGATCTGCGCGTCCTGCTCGGAGACACACGGCGCGTCACGAACGTAGCTCCACCCGCGCGTCAGCCACTCCAGTTCGTAGTCGCTGACGGGGTACCAGCCCCCGTTCTGCTCCGCTCCGCTCAGCAGGCTCGCCACCGTGACCTCGGCCGACGACGGGCGCCCCGTCAGCGCGTAAGCGTACCCTGGGTAGATGACCCAGCCGTAGTAGCCGCCGCCGGCGTACGGTTGGGGATCGCCGGGTTTCGGCAGCTCATACGCAGGGACCGTTTGGGACACGGGGCCCTCAATCTTCGCCTCGAAGACGTACGGCAGTTGTGGGCCGTTCGCGGTTGCCAGCAGCTCGACCAAGCGATCCGTGCCTCGTTGCAGCCCCGCCTCGCTACTCGCCCCGACGACGAGCGCGTCGCCCCCTCGCCCACAGCCCTTTGGCACGGTGCGCAGCACGTACCCGTCGCCTCCGGGATGGTACGCATCGCTGAAGTCCAGCAGGTCCGCGTAGTAGGCCAGGAGAGCCCGGTTCGTGTTGATGTTGCCCAGGAGGATGTGCGGTTTCCCCGCGATCTCGTCCCGCAAACGCAGCGCCGAGGCATCGAGGGCCTCTGTTGCCGAGATGGCGGTCGCCTTCCCACCCTTCGCCTCGATGGCCGAGCTGATCCTGCGGGCTTGGGCGAGGCCGGTTTCGGTCGCCGGATGGACGATCGCACACTCGGCCAGCGGGAAGGCGGGTCTCCGGCTGGGGAGTTCCATGGCGCCGGCGGCCTCCTGGGCATGGGCGCACTGCGCCATCAGCAGCGCGAACAGGAATCTCATGCTCCGCCTCCCGTCAGAACTCCGTGGGGGACATGGCGACGTGCTTGATCCGTTCCCGCCGCCAGGTGTACGTCATGTGGATCGTACCGTCGGAGGCCTGGATGATCGCGGGGTACGAGTACTCGCCCGGCTCATCCTCCAGCACCAGCGGAGGCGTCCAGGTGTCGCCCCCATCCTCCGAGGCCGCGACATTGAGGGGCGTGCGATCCGTCTCGGTGTGGTTGTAGATGAGCGCGATGCGCCCGTCCGCCAGGCGCGTCGCGTCGATGCCGCTGCCGGGGTTTGGCAGGCGGGTGAGGAAAGCGTCACCCCACGTCCGCCCGCTGTCGAAGCTGTCCGCGCACACGATCCGCCGCATCCCGTGCGAGCGGCACAGGAACCGGATGTGACCCTCGCCCAGATCGAGCACCGCCGGTTGGATGATCCCGTACGGTTTGCCCGGCACCTGGATTGGACCGTGCTTGCTCCACGTCCGCCCCGCATCGGGCGTGATCTCGCACCAGCACGCCCATAGCCGCCAGCTCTCGACCGACGAACCGCACACGATCTCTCCCGAGTCGAGTTCTGCCGGCTTGTTCTTGATGGGCCCCAGGATGCCCGCAGGCAGCCACTCGGCCTCGCTCCACGTCTCGCCCCCATCGCTCGAGCGCTTCAGCAAGCCGCTCCAGTTCGACGGACGCGGCCCGGCCTTGTAGAACAACAGCGTCTCTCCCGCGCGCGTGTGGAAGAGCGCCGGATTCCAGCAGGGCTGCTCGGAGTCGGATGCCGCCAACCGCGGTGCGGACCACGCCTCGCCCGCGAACTCCGCGAGCCAGATCCCCACATCCGGTTGCCCCTCCTTCGACCCGCCGAACCACGCGCACACGAAGCCGCCCGGCTC
>VGFC01000606.1 GCA_016869045.1 Armatimonadota bacterium | reverse complement strand
TTCCCCGTATACGACCTCTCCCCCGATGGCAAGCGGCTGGCCTTCCCTCTCGCGACGCCCCAGGGCTGGCGGCTGCACTTCGCCGACCCGGACGGCTCGAACGTGCGCGCGGCTGCGTTCGAGGGAACGCAGCACGCTGTAGACTGGTCGCCCAACGGGCGTCGACTCCTGTGGGCGGTCGGCGAGGCCTATCGGTACTTCGACTACGAGACCGAGGGCATCGCGGACTTCGCCCTCGGTGAGCGAGCCTGGGCGATGTTCGCCCCCGACAGCGACTCCGTCATCTTCGACGCGCCACCCCGCGACGGGGAGAAGCGCGACCTCTACGTCGCCGACCTCAACGGCAAGACGCAGCACCGGCTGACCTACCATCCGGCCAACGGCCAGTGGGCCGACTGGTGGGCGCCGAGGGATTAGCCCCGCGACCGCGAACACACTGTTGTAGGCGCGAGCCACAGACCTCACCGGAGGACGCTTCGCATGAAGGTCATCCTTTGCGTGGCGGACACGTTCCGCCGCGATCACATGGGTGCGTATGGGAACCGGTGGATTCACACGCCGAACCTCGATCGATTCGCCTCGGAGGCGGCGCTGTTCGAGCAGCACTGTATCGGCTCGTTCCCCACGGTGCCGCATCGGCGGGACACAATGCTGGGCCTCGGCGACAAGGGGGTGCCCTTCAACCGCTGGAAGCTGATCGACCCCGACGAGGTGACGCTCGCCGAGCGGCTGCGCGAGAAGCAAGTGCCCTCCATGATGATCACCGACACGCAGAACACGGTGGTCACGAACATCAACCTCTGGAAGGGCTTCACCGCGTGGACCTGCAATCGCGGGCAGGAGGGCGACCCGTGCTGGCTGGACTACACGGTGCCCTTGAAGCTCCCGGTCCCGCTGGAGCTGATCCGCTACACGGCGCCATGGTGGCACCAGACGCTGATGACCCGCGCGCACCGGCAGGTCGAGGAGGACTGGTTCGCGCCTGGTACGTACAGGTTGGCCGTCAAGTGGCTGGAGCAGAACCACCGGATCGACAGCTTCTTCCTGTACATTGACACCTTCGATCCGCACGAGCCGTGGGACCCGCCGGAGTGGTACGAGAGGCTCTATGACCCGGACTTCAAGGGCCGCCGGTTCGACGCGCCGACGTACGGGATCGTGAGGAAGCTGGGAATCACGAAGCGGGAGATGCGCAACATCCACGCGCGGTATTGCGGCGAGGTGACGATGGTGGACGCGGCGTTCGGGCGGCTCGTGGCGACGCTGCAGAAGCTCGGCATCTACGACGAGACGCTGCTCATCTTCACCACCGACCATGGGACGTACATGGACCTGCCCGGCGACAACGGCATGGTCTGCAAGGCCATGATGCTCGGAGACGATGGGATGATCATGTCCGGCGGGCGCCCGCCGAAGCAGCCGCTACACTACTACCCGCACTACACCGGCGTCGCGCGCATCCCGCTGATCGTGAAGCTGCCGGGCCAGCGGCAGCCCGCGCGCGTGAAGGCGATCACGCAACCCTGGGACCTCGCACCGACGGTGCTCGACGGGTTCGGCATCGCGAAGCCGCCGGAGCTGTGGGGCCAATCGCTCGTCCCGCTGATTCGTGGAGAGAAGAAGAGGATTCGCGAGGCAGCGGTGCTCGGCAACCCGTTCCACGCGCAGGTAATGACACCCCAGTGGCTGTATGCCGTCTGGCGCGGGCAGCGCCCGAAGGTGCTCTACGACCTGAAGGCCGACCCGGAGCAGAGGAAGGACGTATCGGCGAAGTACCCCGACGTCGTGAAGCGACTGCACAGGCACCTCGCGGCGCACCTGAAGCGGCAAGGCATGGAGGAGCAGCTCGGGGAGTATCGGTGATGCGGCGAACGTGGGTGGTAGTCGTAGCAGCCATCGTCGGAGCGACGGCGGCAGGCTGCCGGCACTCGGGCGCCCGGACGGCTGCGCCGCCTTCTCCCCCGGACTATACGCGCTTCGAGAACGACTACGTGTGGCCGCGGGCGGCGCCGACGTACGAGCCGCTCGTGGCGCGCTTCCCCGCGCCGGAGGGTTTCACGCGGGTCCCGGTTGCGGAGCTGAGTTGGGCCGAGTGGCTGCGGCACGTGCCGATGCTCCCGCAAGGAGCGCCGGTGGTGACGGAGACGGGGAGGGTGATCGGTGGGCCCGGGTCGGACTGGCTGGCGGGCGTCATCGACATGGACCTCCGCGAGAACCAGGAGTGCACGGACGTGATTCACCGGCTCCGGTCCGAGTACTTGCGATGGGCGGGGCGGGAGGATGAGATCGTCTTCCACCTGACCGGCAGCGGTGACCAGAGCGTCTCCTGGCCGAAGTGGAAGCAGGGCTACCGGCCCGACTGGGACGGCCGCAGGTTGCGCTTCTATCAGACCGGGAACCCCGGGCGCTCGCGGAGGAGCTTCGATGCGTTCCTCGCGACCGTGTTTGCGTGGTGCGGTTGCGACTCGATGTCGCTGGACGGCCATCACCCGCAGCCCGACGACGTGCAGATTGGCGACTTCCTCGTCCACCCCGGCAGTCCCGGACACGCGATCCTGATCGCCGACCTCGCCACCAACGCGCAGGGGCAGAAGCGGGCGCTGATCCTGCAGGGCTACCGGCCCGCGCAGTCGCCACACGTGTTGGCCCGCGCGGGTGAGCCGTGGTTCGAGTTGGACACGACGAAGGCCTTCGATTCGCCCCGGTGGGGCGAGTTCAAGTGGTCGCAGTTGCGGAGGTTCTGACGAGGGGCGTCTCCGACAAGTGGGCGGGCGCCATGTTGGTCATGTACGAAATAACCTGACATCATCGGGTCGTT
>VGFC01000605.1 GCA_016869045.1 Armatimonadota bacterium | reverse complement strand
CCCCCGCGAGCGTCCTCGGCGACGCGCCGTGGAGCAAGGTCTTGGAGGGCTTCCAGAAGGACGCAGGAGAGGCGATGGGCCTGCCGATCTGGAGGTTCAGGCTGCCGCAACGGCAGGAACCCTCTGGTAAGGGTGCGACGGGATCGGAGCGTTCTCCATGATCGGGAAGATCGAGCGGCTGCCGCTACGAGAGGTCTGGAAGCACGAGGCGCAGGGGTTGACGAAGTGGCTCGAGGAGAACCCGGACGTGCTGAGCGACGTCACGGACCTCACCCTCTCCAGCGCCGCGCGGGAGCAGAGTGCCGGCGACTTCAACGTTGATCTGGTAGCCGAGGACGAGGCCGGCAATCCGGTCATCATCGAGAACCAGCTTGGGAAGAGCGACCACGACCACCTGGGGAAGCTGGTCACATACCTGACCGCCGTTGACGCAAAGAGCGCCATCTGGATCGTCGCCGACCCGCGACCGGAGCATGTGCGCGCGATCACATGGCTCAACGAGTCCTCATCCGCCTCCTTCTACCTGCTGAAGCTCGAGGCCATCAGGATCGGTGACTCCGCACCTGCGCCACTCCTGACGCTGATCGTGGGGCCCAGCGACGAAGCACGTGTGGCCGGTGAGGTGAAGAAGGAACTCGCGGAGGGTGCTGCCCTGCGCCAACGCTTCTGGACGGAACTCCTGCAGGAGGCGAAGGGGCAGACGCAGCTCCACGCGAGTGTGTCCCCGGCAAACCGAGGCTGGGCCTCGGCCGGTGCTGGCAAGGCGGGCCTGTCGTTCGACTACTACGTGCGCCAGCACGACGGCCAGGTGTACCTGTGGATAGGGCGCGCTGACGGGGGCGAGAACCAACGCATCTTCGAGACGCTACGAGCGGCAAAGGCGACCATAGAGGCGGCTTTTGGTGGCCCCCTGGAGTGGAAGAGCGCGTCTGGAAGGCGGTCATGCGTCATCTCCCACCCAATCGACAGGGGCGGGTACCGGGATGGGGAGAGGTGGCCACAGATCCGCCGGGAGATGATCGACGCGATGATCCGCCTGGAGAAGGCGCTCCGGCCACACATCGACAAACTGAAGGTCTGAGCAGCCTGCCCGGCGCAGGGGCACCTTAGCCCAAGCGCACCGTCTGGCGCTGCTGGCTTGCCTCGTTGATCACCTCCAAAGCGCGGCCCTCAACACCCAGCAGCTGCTCATTGGCGTTGAGCAGTTCGATACCGTACACGGTACCATCGGGAGCGATGTCCACGTTGAGGGAGTCGCTGATGTGCAGCGTCTCTACCTCGGCGGTCTTGTCCCGCAGTCGGAGGTAGGCGATGTTGTAGCGAGGATCATACGTGAGCTGCACGGTCGATCCCCTCCTCTCAGAAGTACCGCACAATCACCGTGATGACCAGCCAGCCCGCCTCGTCCACCGCGTAGGCCTCCACCTGTTTGGTCGCGTACTCGCGACCCCGCCACCGCCCGCCAAAGGTGAAGTTGCGGCGGAAGCCGGTACGGCCGAACTTCGCGGGGAACCGCTCGCCACCTTCCACCGTGGCGATCACCTCGTCCTCGGTAGCCCCGCGTTCTGCCGCACGTTCGCGCGCGTGGGGATGGAGTCGTACTGCCATCGGCCAGGCTCTCCCCTTGCCTCTAACGCTTCACTCGGACTGATGGCGCCGCCTCTCACCCCACCCGGTGCATCGTTTCGCGGATCGCTGGCCAAAGGTCCTTGTAGCGTTCGTAGAGGCGCTGGTACTGGCTGCGGTTCGGCACCTGCGGGTGGAACTCGGCCTTCTCGTGCACGAGGGCGGCACAGGCTTCATCCACGGAGCGGTAGTGCCCCTTCGCAACGGCCCCCAGGATCGCGCCGGCGAGGCAGCCGGTCTCCGAGACATCCAGCGTGACGACCCGCGTGCCGGTCACATCGGCCTTGATCTGCAGCCAGTCCGCGTTGCGCGAGCCGCCGCCTGTGGCGCGGAGGCAGTCGATGTGAATCCCGGACGCGGCGAGGGCGGTGAGGTTGAGGTTCAGCTCGTAGCAGATGCCCTCCAGGATCGCCTTGACGATGGTCTTGCGGTCGCAGCTCAGGCTGAGGCCGAGGAGGGCGCCCTTCGCGAGCGGATCGAGGTACGGGGTGCCGGAGCCCGCGAAGTAGGGGATCAGGAAGCAGCCGGTCGGGCCGGCGGGGAGGTCGCTGAGCATGATCTCGTAGGGATCGCGCCCGGTGGCGTCCGCCTCGGCCTTCTCGGCGGCCCCGAGCTGGTCGCGGAACCAGCGCAGGATGCTCCCCGCTGAGTAGGTGAACGCGAGGCTCGCGTACATGTTCGGCTTCACGTGCGGGTAGACGCAGTAGTTGTGGGCCAGCATGTCGCGCGTGTGGACCGGCTCGTCGAAGGCCACGCTAACGCACTCCACCGTGCCCATGCCATCGACCGCGAGGCCCTGGCGCACGATCCCCGCGCCGAGGGCGTTCATCTGCTGGTCGTGACCGCCCGCCACTACGAGGACGCCCTTGGGCAGGCCCAACTCGTCTGCGACAATGGCGGGGATCTCACCGACCACTTCGCCCGACTGGATGGGCTCAGCGAAGAGGTCGGGCGAGATGCCCGCCGCCTCCAGCATCGTGTCGGACCACTGCTTGCCGACGATGTCGAAGGCCATCGTGCGGCCGGCGAGCGTGTAGTCCAGGCGCGGCTCCAGGCCCAGCCGCTGCATCACGATGTCCGGCCAGAGCAGGTACTTCCACGTCCGCGCGTGCACGTCGGGACGTTGTTCGCGCAGCCAGATGATCTTGGTGAGCGTGTAGCTCGGGTGCATCGGCTGGCCGGTGAGCTGGAA
>VGFC01000604.1 GCA_016869045.1 Armatimonadota bacterium | reverse complement strand
CACCAAAGGCGCTCATTTAGGATGTAGTGGGTGGTTTGGGGCAGCGGAGGCTGTTCCTCTGTCACATTCCCACCCATCGTAACGAGCGTTACGCATGCTGGCAATCAACAACCTCGCCTGTCGCTCGGGAACACGTTCCACGCGAGGGCAGTCCGAACCTCGTGGTGAACGGACCCGAGGTGCGGGGCGTTGGGCAAGAGGAGACCCCACGCGGATACGGAGGCCCAAACCGATGCCCGGACTGCAGCGGAGCGCGCTCGTCGCGGCGGTGGCACTCGCCTGGGTGATGAACGCGGCGGGCGCCCAGCATCTTCCCCTCCTGGCCCCCGTGCTGCCCCTTGCCACAGGTGCCGACCGCCCAAGCTACCGCCCCAACGAACTCGTCCTGCGGTTCCGCCAGAGCGCGAGCCGTGAGCGCGCGCTGGGCGTGGCTGAAGCCACGGGGAGCGAGGTTGTCTACTCCGCCCGACACGTGTCCGGCCTGCACGTGGTGACGGTGCCCACCGGGATGACTCTCGCGCAAACGATCGCGGCCTACCGGCAACGCCCCGACGTGCAGTACGCGGAGCCGAACTACATCGACTATCCGTTCTTCGTGCCGGACGACCCGCGCTTCGACGAGCAATGGCACCTCGCCAAGATTGGCTGTCCGATCGCCTGGGACACGATCCGCGGGCGGGCCAAGGTCATCGTGGCGCTCATCGACACGGGCGTGGCCTTCAAGGACCTGCCCGGCCATCCCCAGGCGCCGGACCTCGCCGGCACAACCTTCGTGGCCCCCTGGGATGCGGTGGACGGCGATACCGAGCCGCTGGATGACGAGAACCACGGTACCCACGTCTGCGGCACGATCGCGCAGACCACCAACAACGCGCTGGGCGTCGCGGGCGTCGCGCCGCTGACCAGCATCATGCCCATCCGCTCGCTCGGGCCGGGCGGAGGGTCCCACGTGCACTTCGCAGACGCCTGCCACTACGCCGCCGACAACGGCGCTCACCTCATCAGCTACAGCGCGGGGGGCACCCACAGCGAGACCAAGTACGAGGGGGTGACGTACGCCTCCGGCAAGGGCGTTCTGATCTGCGCGGCGATGGGCAACGACGGTGTGTTGGACTCGGACTACGCGTATCCCGGCCGCTACCCGGAGGTCATCGGCGTCGCGGCTTCGACCCTCACCGACCAGCGGGCGTACTACTCGAACTACGGCAGCGACGTGGACCTCACCGGCCCGGGCGGTGACACTGGCGTTGACACCGACAGCAACGGCTTCCCCGACGGCGTCGTGCAGAACACCTTCCCGGCGGGCACACCCGCCGGCGGGTTCGACTATGTCTACATGATGGGCACCTCGATGGCCACGCCGCATGTGACGGGGGCGGCCGCCCTGGTGTACGCCGAGCTGTTCCGCCGCGGCGAGACGCCCACAGGGGACCAGGTCCGCGGGATCCTCGAGCAGACCGCGCAGGACCTCGGCGACCCGGGCGTAGACCAGTACTTCGGCCACGGACTGGTGCGCGCCGATCTGGCGCTCGCCTCCCTCGACGCCCACGTCCCGACCCTCGACTGGGTGGGCTCAGCGGCCTATGTCAGCGACGGCGTGAACCCGGACAAGGCGGCGCCGGATACGCTGTTCGGCTTTCGCGTGAAGTACACCGATGCCGAGGGTGACGAGCCGGTCACCGCCGTGCTCCAAGTGCAGAGGCTGACCTGCGACGGCTGGGAGACGTATCGGGAGAAGACGCTGACACCGAGGTACGGCCAGATCACCACGGGCAAGGTGTACGGCGCCTCCGCCCGGCTGCCCAACCACGTCCACCGCTATCGGTTTGCGCTGGCGGACGCGACCGGCTCAGCGACGGGCGCCCCGAGCGAGTGGACGCTCGGCCCGATGGTGTTAGGCACGCCCTTCCTCTGCTGGGAGGGTTCGTCCGGCTTCCTCCACGATGGGGTCAAGCCCAACTCCGGCGCGCCCGAGACGCAGTTCGAGTTCCGCGTCTCGTACCGCGACAGCCGGGGCAACTCGCCGAAGACTCGGAACCTGCTGATCCGGCGCAACGGCAGCCTCTACCAGACCGTGCCCCTGACGGCCGGCGGCGGCCTGCTGCAGACGGGCAAGGTCTTCAGCGCACAGGTGCCGCTCGGAGCGGGCGACTACGACTACCGGTTCGACTTCGCCGACGCGTCGGGCCCCGCAACCGGCCCGCCGACGAAGTGGAAGGCCGGCCCGACCGTAACCACCGACGGCGGCGCCCTGCAAGTGACCGCCGTGTCCGCCGCCGTAACGCGCGGGGGCGGCGCGCAGGTGGTCTTCACGCTCTCCGCCGAGGCGGCCGTGACCGTGAGAGTGCTGAACATCGCCGGCCGTCCGGTCCGCACGCTGACGCGAGAGCGCCCCTGTCCGCCGGGCGTCAACTCCCTCCTCTGGGACGGCCGCAGCGACACCGGCCTCGCAGCCCCAGCCGGCACGTACCTCGTACACGTCCAGGCCAGTAGAGGCACTGGGGCCGAGAGCCGAGCCGTGGCCGTCCTCCCGCTCCGTCGCTAAGCTGGAGTCCGCGATTCTCGCCCGAGCCGTTCCCGTGTAGGGGCGCGATCCAGATTGTGTTGAAGAAGGGCTCTGTCGAGGAAGGACGCCTCTCCTACGCGCCCTACGTATCTCGTAGGTCGGGATGCCAATCCCGACACTGCCTTCGTCAACACAATCTCCATCGCGCCCACCCATGTAGGGGTTAACATGAAACGGTCCGCCGTTGGGGAAGACTCAGAGCAATGACGCACCGAATCCCCCACGAAAGGCGGACCGTTCCATGACCCACATCGCAATGGATGTTCATCGGAAGCGTTCGGTG
>VGFC01000603.1 GCA_016869045.1 Armatimonadota bacterium | reverse complement strand
GAAGGACGGCCTCGGCTACCCGAGCCTCAACGTACTCCTGAAGCAGCACGCGGGCAAGAGGTACCTCCTCGCCGCGAACTCCGCGCGCGCTGAGGTCACCGCGCGCTTCGCGCTGGCCGCGGGCGAGCGGGTCACGCTGCCCTTCGAGAACCGCGAGATCACCGCCGACGCCGCGGGCTTCCAGGACACGTTCGGCCCGTACGGCGTGCACGTCTATGTGTGGTGACGCCCGCCCCCGATGCGTCAACGCGCCACGTTGACGAGGCAGTGCGGCAGGTGGTCGCCGTGCCCTCGATGGATCAACACGCACTCCACGCACTTCCCGTGGTAGGCGCAGTCGCCCGGGCAGCTGCACAGGTCCTCGCCCGACGCCATCACCTCCGCCAGGAACTGCTCCTGGAGCCGCTGAGCTTCGCTCGTGCGCCCGGCCTTGAACAGCTCCATCGCCCGCTTCTCTAACTCGTGGTTGTCGATCATATCCGGACGCCTCCGCTCCGACCTACAGCTCGATGATCGCCGGCCTATTCCCCACGCTCAGCGCCGCCTCGGCGATGCGCGTGGCTTCGAGGCCCTCCTTCGCGCCCGTGACGGGCTGCTCGCCGGTGCGGCAGCAGTGCAGGAAGTGCGCCATCTGCTTGCGGAACCAGTCGTTGCCGCCGTCCGCCTCGAACTCCACCATCTGCTCGCCGCCCTGCAGGTTCACCTGCAGCTGGTTTCCGCCGGGGAACATGATCGAGCCCAGCGGCCCGAGCACGTCGTGCGCGCTATCGGCCTTCACCGCGTACCCGAAGCCCGGCAGCCCCCACGACCAGCACACGATCTGCTGATCCCCGCTCGCGAAGTTCACGATCACCGTCCCCGTGTCCCACGCGGTCGTGTCGGCCTTCAGCCGCCGGATGTCGGTGACCACGTTGCTCGCCTCGCCGAAGATGAACCGCGCGAAGTCGTAGCTGTGCACCGCGCCGTCGATGAACGGCCCGCCGCCGATCTGCTTGTCGAAGAACCACGGCGTCGGCGCGCCCGATCCGCCGCTCAGCGACCGCCACACCACCGGCCGCCCGATCGTGCCCGCCTGGATGATCTCCCGCAGCTTCAGCCACTCGTTGCAGAAGTGCCTCACGAACCCGATCTGCAGCACCACGCCCGCCTGTTGGCACGCCTGATCCATCGCCTCGCAGTCCGCCACGGTCATCGCCATGGGCTTCTCGCAGAAGATGTGCTTCCCCGCCGCCGCCGCATCAAGCACCGCCTCCTTGTGGTAGCCCGTCGGCGTGCAGATCACCACCGCATCCACATCGTCCCGCGCCAGCAGCTCCGCCTGGTCCGTGGTCCAGGCCGTCGTGCCGTACTTCTCGCAGTGCGCCCTCGCCGCGTCTGCGTTCACGTCCATCGCACACGCGATGAACGCCTCCTCGCTATCCACCAGGTGCGGCGCATGGGCGTTGTGGATGCCTCCACAACCGATGAACCCGATCCCCAGCTTCGACATCTCGCTTGGTCCTTTCCGAATGGAATGCACGAACGGGCCGTCCTTCGCGACGACGGGGCCGAGCCCCTCTCTACGGCGTCAGCCGCACGCCGCCCCACACGGCATGGTCGCTGTTGATGCCGTCTCCGGCATCGGTAGTGTAGAGGCGCAGGTGCGTGGCCGCGCCGAGGGGCAGGGCGAGCGTCAGCGGCTCCTGGCCCCCGCGCAGGATGGGTGACTCGTAGACGGTCTCCCACGGGCCTGTGGCCGAGGCCCCTGTCTGCACGAGGAACGCGGCGCTTCCGTTCCCCAGGCTCGAGGAGCTGATCCCGATGTCGCTACGGAGGGTCAGCCCGCCGCGATCAACGGGCAGCGCATACACGACCTCGCCGTGGGTGCCTTCGGGGCTCGGCTCGGGGCAGAGGGTCAGGCACTTGGGGTAGAAGCGCTCCGCGATCTCCGCCGGGTTGCCGACGTAGTCGCGGTCCCGGATCAGGCCGCCGTGCGCGAAGGACGACACGGGCTGTAGATCGCTCAGGTAGATCGCGTTCGGATCGGCCTCCACTTGGACCATGAAGGAGATGCTCACCGTGCTCTAGCGCCGCTCCACCGACCGGTCGGCGATCGCTGCCTCCACCCGATGCCGCCGCGGTTGCGCGGCATACGGCGCGAGGGCGCGGGTCAGGTCGATGTGCAGCGAGAGCGCCCTTCCCTCTTCCCCGGGCGTCGCGGAGACGAGCGCCGCGTCTTCATCGATCCGCGCACCGTTAACGGTAACCGCCAGGCTCTCGGGGCCCAGCGGGTTCTCGGCATCGCGGAAGTCGATCGCGAGCTGCTTCGGCGCTGCGATCCAACCCAGGTCCTTGGCCTGCTCCACGGTTAGTTCACGGTCATCCAGAGCGAGCCGCGCGAGGGCAGGCGCGGAGGCGTCGTTGAGGTTCAGCCACCCAGGCTTGCCCGAGATCAGCCGCACGGTCCCGCCGCCCGTCTCCTCGGCGGAGAAGGTCGGCTTGCCCTGCGCGCTGTGCTGCCACGCGGCGTCCCCGGCCCGCCAGTCGAGCGCAGCGGAGGTCGCCGAGCACTCGACGGTCACGTCCCCGGTTGCGCGCAGCGCGAACTGCCGCCGCTCAGGCGCCGGTTCTGCGCGCCATGAGAAGTCGTTCGCCACAGTCACCCGCAGCCCAGGCCGAACGCCGTAGATGACGTACCAGTCGCCGACCTTGATGCCCTCGGCGGCGAGGTCCACGTCCTCAACCAGCTCCACCGTGTCGCCCCCGTAGCCCCCGCCGACCTCGTTCACCTGCCGAATGGTGTACGTCTTCCCGCGCTCGGGGAACCACAGCTTCATCCCGCAGTACCAGGGCGTGTTCCCGTGGTCCACCATCGG
>VGFC01000602.1 GCA_016869045.1 Armatimonadota bacterium | reverse complement strand
CGTCGATCACCGCGCCGGACCTGCAGGCCAGGATCGACGCGACGCGCGCGAAGGGCAAGCAGGCGCGCGACCTGATCGACCAGATCGAGAAGCGCGGGCAGGCCTCGTCGGCGGAGGTGCAGGACATCGAGGCAGGCGTGTTCGCGCTGACCTATGCGCCGCAGACCCTGGCGGCGATCACCAAGGCGAAGGCGGCGGGAGCGCCCTTCCTGCTGTACACCCCGCGCGCGGTTACCAACAACCGGCTGATCTCCGGGGAGCCGATTGCCGCGCCGCTCGGGGACGAGCTGAAGTGCGCGGCATGTCGGGGTGAGTACGAGTCCGTCTCAGCGGTCGTGTATGCGGTGAGCGCGCTGAAGGGCCTGCGAGTGTCAGCGACGGAGCTGAAGGGACGCGGCGGCACGATTCCGGCGAACGCGATCAACGTGCGGCTGGTGAAGGTGTGGTACCAGGCGGGGCGCGGGATCGGCGACGTGCGCGGGCGGATGCTCGTGCCGGAGCTGCTGCTGAAGGACGACGGACTCGTGCGCGTAGATACGCAGGAGCAACAGAACTACCTGCGCAGCACGCAGGCCGATGGCACGGCCGAGTACCTCGTGTGTAGCACCAAGGACAGCTCGGGCCTCGCGAGCGTGCGCCCGATTGATGCGGACACGCTGCAGCCGGTGGACGTGCCAGCCGACGCGATCCAGCAGTACTGGATCACCGTGCACGTGCCGGATGACGCGCGGGCGGGCGAGTACAAGGGCGAGGTGAAGTTCACGCTCGACTCGGGCTCGCAGTCGCTGCCGCTGAGGGTGACGGTACACCCCTTCGACCTGGCGCCCTCGCGGCTGATCTACTCGATCTACTACCGCGCGACGCTCGCCGAGGACGGCAAGCCGACGATCACCTCGGAGGCGAAGTCCGAGGAGCAGTACCGCGCCGAGATCGCCGACCTGAAGGCCCACGGAGTGCTCCATCCGAGCAACTACCAGGGGTGGCAGGAGCCGCTGATCGACCGCGTGCTGCAGATCAGGGATGAGGTCGGGATGCCCGGCGGGCCGTTCTTCAACCTCGGCCGAGGGACGGGCACCACCACCGATCCGGTGCAACTTACGGTGCTGCAGGACGACGTCCGGAAGTGGATTGCGCTATGTGAGGGCTACGGCTACGACACGGTCTACTTCTATGGTCTCGATGAGGCGACCGGCGAGCAGCTTGCCGGCCAGCGCGCCGCATGGAAGGCCGTGCAGGACGCGGGCGGCAAGACCTTCGTCGCGTGCTACAAGAAGACGTTCGAGGCGATGGGCAACCTGCTGAACTGCGCGGTGCTCGCCGGCCCGCCGGACCCCGAGGAGGGGAAGAAGTGGCACTCGGTCGGCTCGCTCGCGTTCTGCTACGCGAACCCGCAAGTCGGCTGCGAGGAGCCCGAGACCTATCGGCGCAACTTCGGGCTGGTCCTGTGGAAGGCGGGCTTCGATGGCGCGATGGACTACGCCTACCAGCACGGCTTCAACCACGTCTGGAACGACTTCGATGATGTCACCTACCGCGACCACAACTTCACGTACCCGACCGTGAACGGAATCGTGGACACCGTGCAGTGGGAGGGCTTCCGCGAGGCCGTCGATGACGTGCGGTACGTGACCACGCTGGAGGACGCCATCAGGAAGGCGCCGGAAGGGAAGGCGGAGGTCGCGAAAGAGGCACAGGCGTGGTTGGATGCGGTGGACCCGATGGGGGACCTGGATGAGGCGAGGGAGAGGATGGTGGAGTGGATCGGGAGGCTGAGGTAGGGGCGCAGCGTGCTGCGCCCTGCAGTCGAGCGTTCTCCCGAGGAGGTTGCCCGAATGCCAGCCAAGAAGCCGACGCCGCGCAAGCCGGCCGCTCCGAACGAGGCCCGTCTTTACACCCTCGATGTGTACCTGGCCGCCGGTCCGTTCACCAAGGCGTTCATCAAGCGCAACCCGGTGGTGTCACGCAGGGTTGAGATTCGCGGAACCAACACCCTCCACGAACTGCACGAGGCCATCTTCGAGGCCTTCGACCGCTGGGATGCGCATATGTATGAGTTCCAGCTGGGGGAAGGCCCCATGCACCCGGACAACCGACGCATCGGACTGCCGGCCAGCCTGTACAGCCCCTTCGGTTTCGGCGACGACGAGCCCGAGGACGCCACACGCACCACCATCGACGCGCTGGGCCTCAAAGTGGATCAGGTCTTCGGCTACTGGTTCGACTTCGGCGACGACTGGTGGCACGACATCGGCGTGGTGGCCATCGAGGAGAAGGCGGTGAGCGGCCGCTATCCAAGGATCACGCACCGCGTCGGCGAGAGCCCGCCGCAATACCTCGATGAGGAGTAGGACGAGGAGGAGGACGCCGTCGGCGGGCAGTAAGACGGCGGGGGCGATTGCCGCCGCCGTCAGATGTGGCAGTCCAGGCCGACGGCGGTGCAATCCCCGTGGTCCTGCAGGATGGCGACGACCTCTGTCAACCATCGAATCAACTCGTCCACGCCCTCTTCCACCAGGATCTCGCCGTGCCATGTGCCGTCCGGGGTCAGCACGGCCGCCGGGAGGACCCCTTCTTCCGGAGCGGCTTCTTCAGTGGGGGCGTTCACCCACAGCGCGAGGTGCTTCCGCAGGTCTTGCGGCGAGCACGAGTTCCGCTTCACACGCAGCTCTCGCCTGCGCACAAGCCGTTGCCAGAACGAAGTGGGCTCCTCGCTTGGCTGCCTTGTGAGCTCGTGGAGCAGGCCGCCGAAGTTGCCGCCGACCCCGTAGTAGTCGAACTTGGACGTAGGCCCGGCCCAGCCGTCGGAATCGGGATGGAAGTGGGCCAGCATCTGCTTCTCGATGTACCGCTCGACCGCACCCGCCTCCTGCCCGACCTCCGATGGAACCAATGCGACCGTCAGGAAGT
>VGFC01000601.1 GCA_016869045.1 Armatimonadota bacterium | reverse complement strand
GACCCGTACCTGTACCTGGTGCTGCCCGAGGGGGGGATCAGCGCGGCGGATTGCCGTACGCTCCAGGTGCATCTCTACTCCTCGGCGCCGGCTGACCTGCTGGACATCTACTACAAGACGGCGGCGGGCTACTGGTGCCTGGGCGGCTCGCTGCCGATCAAGGCCGGCTGGGGTGTCTACACGACCGACCTGCTCGCCAACCAGTGGCGCGAGACGGACTTCCCTGAGGCGCGCAAGTGGGGCGGGCCGGACGGCAAGGTCATCAGCTTCCGCATCGACCCGGGCAACCAGGAGCAGCGCTGGGTCATCGTGGACTGGGTGCGGCTCACGGGCGAACGGGTGGCAACGGCGTATCAACCGGACCCGCGGGTCGAGGGGGCCAAGGTCACGGTACAGGCGCCGGCGTCGGTGGAGGCGGGCAAGCCCGTGGACGTCGAGCTGAGCCTCGATCTGCCCGCCGGGGCGCGGGGCCGCACCGTGACTGCTTGCGCGCGCTTGCAGACGCCCGCAGAGCTGATGGCAGTGGAGCAGCGCCGCGTGACTGTGGAGGCGACGACGCAGCGGGTCGCGTTCAGCCTGCCGACGCTGCCCTTCGTGAGTGCTCAAGCGACGCTGTACGCGGGGATCCTGGAGGCGCTGGGTCCCGATGAGTCGGAAGCGCCGTGTGGCGAAGTGCGTGTCGTGGCGGAGACCCCGAAGGGCACGGACTTCCCGCAGTGTGTGGTCCGGCCTGTCGGTGGATCGCCGGCGGTGCAGGTGAACGGGAAGGCGATTCCGCTGATGTGCTTCTGCGGGCTGGACCCGCTGTCGGAGCTGGATGGGGCCCGCAAGCCCCGGCACGTCGAGATGGCCGAGGCGGGCATCCGGATCATGTCGGACTGGTTCGGCACGAGCGGCGCCGGCAATCTGGGGCACGTCGCCGAGGACAAGTACGACTACGCCTCGTTCGACCTCTACTTCGCGCGGATGGCGCAGCAGATCCCGGACGCGCTCTTCCTGCCGCATGTGTACGTGACGCCGCCGGTCTGGTGGACGCAGGCCCATCCTGAGGAACTGGTGCGCTTCGAGGACGGCACGACCGGGCTGCAGTCGTTCGCCTCGGAGCGCTGGCGCAAGGAGATGGGCGAAGACCTCGTGCGGCTTATCCGGCACCTGCGCTCGCAGCCCTACGCGGACAAGATCATTGGGCTCATCATCTGCTCGGGGTACACGGCGGAGTGGCAGACGTGGGGCGTCTGGAACGACAAGTTCACGGACTTCAGTGGGCCCGGCCTGAAGGCGTGGCGCGAGTGGCTCACGCGGCGCTATGGAGCGGACGAGGCCCTGCGGAAGGCGTGGGGGCAAGCGGACGCCTCAATTGCTGCTGCAGTGCCGGCCTCGGCGGAGGCGCGGAAGGGCGCCGCCCACTTCATGCTGCGCGACCCCCAAGCTGAGGCGCAGACCATCGACACCCTCACGTTCCTCAACGAGCTAGACGCCGAGGCCATTCTGCACTTCGCGCGCCTGGGAAAGGAGGCGAGCGACGGGCGGCTGCTCATGGGGACCTACTACGGCTACCTCACGCAGCACCATTATCACCAGGCGGAGTCGGGACACTGCGGAATCGAGACGGTGCTGGCCTCGACCGACATCGACTTCCTGATGAGCCCGCCGACCTACACCGAGCGCGGGATCAAGGAGGTCTCGGCGTTCATGTCGGCAGTGGACTCCGTGCAGCGGCACGGGAAGATCTGGCTGAGCGAGGCGGACTACCGCACGTACCTGTCCGACCCGGGCGACGGCTATGGGCGGACCGACACGGCGGAGGACTCGGTGAGCGTGCTCTGGCGGGAGTTCGCGCACGTGCTGTGCAAGCGGGCGGGGGTCAGTTGGTTCGACATGGACACGGGCTGGCTCTCGGGGCCGGTGATCCCCGGCGAACTGGCTCGGATGCAGAAGATGATGGCAGACTACCTGCCGCAGCGCAAGCCGCAGCACGCCGAGGTGGCGGCGTTCATCGACCCAAGGAGCTTCTACTACCTGAAGCCCGACCAGCGACTGCTGCTGTACATCACGCTGGAACCGATGCTGAACCTCTACCGGTCGGGCGCGCCGTTCGACCTGTACGTGCTGAGCGATCTCAAGGATGAGAGCCTGCCGGACTACCGGATGTACGTCTTCCTCAATGCCTACGCGCTCGACGCGGAGACACGCGCCGTCATTCAGCGGCGCACGCGGCGCCCGGGCGTCGCGGCCCTGTGGCACTGGGCGCCGGGGTATTGCTTCCCCGACGAACCGGGGGCACAGCACGCTGTGCCCCTACAGCGGCAGGGGCGGCTGGCGACGCTGGACGAGATGCAGGCGCTAACCGGAGTGAAGGTGCGGCAGGTTGGCGAGCAGCTGACGCCGAGGCTCTCGGCCGAGGGAGCGCCGGAGCGCTACGCGGCGCGCCTCGCGGCCGTCGATGATGCCGGCAAGCCCTCGCTACCTCTCGGGCCGCTGTTTGTACCGGAGGAGGGCGAGGTGCTGGCGAGGCTGGAGCCGGGAGGTCTGCCCGGTCTCGTGAAGGCCGACAACGGCGAGGCGACGACCTTCTTCTCCGTGTTGCCGTGCCTCCCGCCCACGGTCATTCGCCAGGTCTATCTGGACGCGGGTGTGAAGCTCATCACCGACACGGACGACTGCGTGTACGGCGATGGCGAGTGGGTGGGCGTGCACTCGAAGGAGACGGGGATCACCACGCTGCGCAACAGCAAGGGCGAAGGCAGGTAACAGGATGGACAGGATCAGGGCAGGATGGAGCGGCATGCTGGGGCTGCTCTTGGCGGCGGGAGCGGGCGCGCAGGTGCCGAACTCGTTTGAGACGGAGGACTCGCTCGCGCTGGTGAGTCCGAGCGGGGTGACCGCCGAGCGCGTTCAGGAGCACGCGA
>VGFC01000600.1 GCA_016869045.1 Armatimonadota bacterium | reverse complement strand
CCCTCGATCAGCGCCGTGGTGCGGTCCATCCAGTGGCCGGCAATGCGAAGGCCGCCGCCCGGTACGGTCGCGGCGTTGCCCAGGAAGGTGCAGTTCCTCACCACCACGCCCGGGTTGCCATGGGGCAGCCACATAGCAGCCCCCCCGCCCCCCTCCGCTAAGGGGTAATGGTTACCCTCAATGACGCAGTTGACCAAGGCCACTTGCCCTACGTGGCCGATGAATAGAGCGCTGTCACGGCGGCCGGCGTGGATGACCCGGAAGCCCTCAATGTGCACCTGCGCGGCGCTATACACGAGGACCCCAACATGCGCGTACTCGGGTGGGTCGACGACTCCGTCCCCGTCGATGATGGTCGTCGCCGGCCCGTCACCGATCAGCGTCAGGGACTTGCCGGAAACCCGAGGTATCTCGCGGTACGTCCCGGCAGCGACCTGGATCGTGTCGCCGTCGGCAGCGGCGTCCATGGCGGCCTGAATGGTGCTGAAGTCAGCAGGGCCGTCGTCGTCAACCGTGATGACGGCGGCAAGCAGAGGGGGAGCAGCCAACAGAAAGGCCACAGCGAGAACGGCGAACGACAGAGAGACCAGCCGACGAATCTGGCACGACGTCAAGCGACACCTGTCAACCAGACAATGCGTGCTGCTTCGCATTGGGATATCGCCTCCTCAGGCGAGGAATGATCCCGCGGCGGCGCCGGCGCAGGTTGTCGGCGGCGAGGTTCCGGGGAGAGGCGCAGCACACCTTCGTGGGCGAGAGGAGGAGAGGAAGAGTTTGCATTTCCGTTACATCGGGGAGCGGCGAGGACGACAGTGAGAAGTGCGAAGTGATGAGCGCGAAGTGGGACGGCCAGGAGCGAGGGGAGAGGAGCGAGGAGTGAGAGACGGCAACGGCATGCCGGCTGGAAGCCCGCGCTCCCAGTGATGAGCGCGAAGTGGGACGGCCAGAAGCGAGGGGAGAGGAGCGAGGAGTGAGAGACGGCAACGGCTTGCCGGCTGGAAGCCCGCGCTCCCAGGTGGACGGCGGCCACCACTGCGGACAAGATGTCCGCGCTCCAGGCGACGGCGCTTAGCGTTTGGTGAGGAGGCCGATGCGGGAGGTGTCGATGGGCTCGAAGCCGAGGGTGAGGGCGGGAGAAGTGGGCCTGAGGGCATAGTTGTCGTGAGAGGGATCCACGAACTGAGGGTCATCGGTGAGAGAGTGGACATCGAAGCCGCGTTCCTGCCAGGTGGCGAAGGTCTCGCCGCTGGTGAGGAGGATCGGGTTGCCGGCGGCATAGTAGAGGTTGTTGTCGAGGCGGATCACGTCCTGGGTCAGGGCGCCGACTCCGAAGAGGCGGGCGTCGGGGCTGGTCCAGTAGAAGATGTTGCGCTCCACCACGAGGCCCGTCGAGTTGCCCGCGAAGTTCGAGATGTAGCCCTGAGTGGTTGCGCCATCGACGAAGACGTTGTTCCAGATGTGGTTGTCCTTGCCGCCCTGGAGCATGATCCCGCCGTGGTGGTTGCGGTAGACCACGTTGTGGTGCACGTCGTAGCCCCCGGCGAAGGAGTCCAGGTAGATCCCCCAGGACAGGTAGACGGGCCGCCCGGCGTTGGAGGAGTAGCCGATCACGTCGCGGACGAGGTTGTAGCGGATCGTGCTGCCGCTACGGAAGTCCCGGTCCTGCTGCGTGACCTCGATGCCGCCCGTATCGAAGGTCTCCGTGTTCAGGTCGTACAGCTCGTTGTACTCGATCACGTTGCGTGAGCCCGGGCTCTTCAGCGTGATCCCGTAGCGCGACATCTCGTGGATGAGGTTGTGGGCGACCGTGTTCTCGTCGCAGCCCGGCCCCTCCAGCACCACCCCGCCGATGTGCTTGTAGACGAGGCCGCAGTCGCGAATCCAGTTGTCGCTGATCTCGTTGCGCGCGGAGTTGAGCAGCAGGATTCCGCCCTCGGCGCTGCGGACGACGTCGTTGCCGACCACGCGGTTGCGCTCGCCGCCGGTGAGGCAGACGGCGTAGCGGCCGAGGTCGCGGAAGCGGCAGTTCTCGACGGTGCAATCGGTGGCGCCGACGAGGTGAATGACCCCCTCGCTGCCCATGCCGTAGCCGACGCAACCGTCGCCGGGGAGGTAGTCGGTGGCCTCGATGGTGAGGCCGGCGAAGCGGAGGTATTGCGGGACGGGAGTCCCGCGGGCACTGGCGGGATCGGTGGCGACCTCGATGAGGCGCTTCGCGACGGGCGCGATGACCTCGGTCTTCGCGGTGAGGGGCTTCGTGGGCCACAGGTACAGCTTGCCCTGCGCGGTGTCGAGGTACCACTCGCCGGGGCTGTCGAGTTCCTCCCGGAGGTTCTCGACGAAGTAGCGGTCGCCGGTCTCGATGCCGGAGGTGCACTCGGGGCCGGAGATGGTCGCGACGTGCGTCGCCTCATCCACGGCGGCGAGGCGTACGATCTCCTTGAACGCGCGGCAGTTGGCGGACTGGAAGACGTGGACCTCGGGGTCGAGCTCGGTCAGCCAGGAGGCCTTGATGTCGCCCTCCTTGTAGCTGAAGGCGGTCGGGCTGCCGCCCCCGCCGCCGACGGAGAGCTGCCGGCCATTGAACGCGGTGAAGTCCTCGGCCTGGATCACCAGCATGTGCTTGCCGGCCGCGGGCTGCGCGAGGTTGGTGCCCTCGGGCTTCCAGGCGGGATCGTCGCTGAGCGCGAAGGCCTCCAGGTTCAGGCCGCCGCCCTTCACGTTCTCCCAGCGGAGCTTGTGCTCACCCGCGGTGAGCGTGAGTGTCGCGGACTGCGACCAGGCGAAGACGCCCCAGCCGCCGGTGTTCGGCAGGTCGAGGAGCGGCACGGGGTCGCCGCCATCCACGCTGACGACGCTGTGGTCGCCCATGTCCTGCACGCCATAGGAGGCCATGTCGCAGCCGTAGTAG
>VGFC01000599.1 GCA_016869045.1 Armatimonadota bacterium | reverse complement strand
GCATACTATCTCAACCCTGTCAAGCATAAACTTATACTCTACATGGGTACCAAATCGCAGGCCAATCAGCCCAAAAGCCCCAGATCACAGGCCAAACACCCCCTCAGATCGGGGAACTTCGGGCTAGAGCGCCGCATTGTTGCCGGACTGGGGGGACGGCTCATGCTTCTGCTCTTGTTCCGACACGGGGAGGCCGAGGAAGCCGGCCCGGGATGCCCCGACGCGAAGCGACGGCTCACACCTCAGGGCGAGGCCGAGAACCGACTGTGCCTGGAGGCTGTGCTGCGGGCCGGCGTGCGGCCGGATGCAATCGTCCACAGCCCTCTGGTGAGAGCCGCGCAGACGGCCCAGGCCGCCGCGGAGGTGCTTGAGCCGCCTGAGGGCCTCCACGAAGACGAGCGTCTGGCCTGCGGCGCGGAGCTTCGCGATGTCGAGGAGACCGCGACGCAACACGCCGTCGATACGCTCATGCTGGTGGGCCACAACCCCGACTTCAGCGTCATCGCGGGTGAGCTGATCGGCGGCGGCGCGGTTGCCCTGAAGACCAGCGGAATCGCGGCCATTCAGCTTCCCGTTGTCTCGGCCGGCGCCGGGGAGCTTCAGTGGCTCATCAGGCCGAGGTTGTTTGCGTCACCGTAGGACGGCGACGGCCACGACGGGTCGGGATTGGCATCCCGACCTACGAGCAGTGTTGGCGTTGGCGTGGGTGGAGCGGCTCGACGAGGCGCGTGGGCTGTCCCCTGGACGGACGACGGCGGGTCGGTGAGCGATGGGGGTCCCGACGAGCGCACCGGCTCTCGTAGGTCGGGATGCCAATCCCGACCCAACCTACGAGCAGTGTTGGCGTTGGCGTAGGTGGGCGCGCAAGACGAGGCGTGAGGAGCTGACGAGGGGACGACAGCGGGTCGGACTCCGGCGTGCGAAGTGAGGGGCATCACGATGCGTGAGGACGTCCGCTCCGGAGAGGGAACCCTGGACGAGAGCAAGTACGCAATCCACGAGCTGGTCAAGCGGCGGCGTCATCTGCCCCACTGGGACGAACCAGGAGCCACCTACTTCCTCACCTTCTGTGTGAAGCGCGGCGTCGCCGCCGATCTCACGCGGCCCGAGTTGGCCGAGCTGGTGGTCGGCGCGCTTCGCTTCCGCGACGGCTCCCGCTACTGGCTGTATGACTACATCGTGATGCCCGAACATGTGCACGCGATCCTCAAGCCAATCGTCCACGAAGGGCGAACCGAGCCGATGTGCGAGATCATGGCCGGCCTCAAATGGTGGACCGCTCGGAGGATTAACCCGTTGCTGGGGCGACGCGGTCCGTTCTGGCAGGATGAGACGTACAACCGCATTATCCGCACCCGACGAGAGTACAACGCGCGGGCGACGTACATCCTCGAGAACGCACACGTCAGAGGTCTCGTCGGGGACCCGGTTGAGTGGCCGTGGTGGGGACACGGCGCGAGCCTTCCGTAGGCCTGCGCGGCTCGCCTTGACAACGGCGGGTCGGGGTCGGGATTGGCATCCCGACCTACGAGTGGGGTTGGGGTTGGCGTGGGTGGAGCGGATCAATGAGGGCGATCGGTTGTCACGAGGACGACAAACGGCGGATCGGTGAGCGATGGGGGTCGCGACGAGCGCACCGGCCTTCGTAGGTCGGGATGCCGATCCCGACATGCTGCAGGTTTCAGCATAGGCTATAAACCCGCGTCTTGCGCCGGGCGTCCTGAAGGCCGTCGAAAGATGGACGACTCATTCCCGTGTGTGAGGGAGCCTGACATGACGGACCACTATCGACGTGCACTCCGAATGAGCACTGTGCTGCTCATCGTCGTCGCGCTCACCGGCATGGCGACGCTGAAGGACCGGACGGACGCGGCGAGCGCGCGGCCGGAGATCAACCCCATCGGCGTGGAGGTCGTCGGGCAGAGCGAGCTGCTGGCCGGGGCGCCGGCGGCCGTGCGCGTGGTCCTGACCGACCACCGCACCGGCGACCGCATCGGCAACGGCCGCGTGACGGTGCGCCTGAGCCCGGCGGATAAGAACGAGTACCAGACGCTTTCGCGGAGCCTGACCAATGCGCTGGGCACGACGGACGCGGCCTTCGAGGTCCCCGACGTCGAGCCGGGGGACTACGACCTCCTCGTCTCCGGCCGCGCGGCAGCCGGGTCGGATGAGACGGTACAACGGGTGCGAGTCACCCGGCGCTACCAGATTCTGCTCACGACCGACAAGCCGATCTACCAGCCGAGCCAGACGATGCACCTGCGCGCGCTGGCCCTCCGGCAGCCGAACCTGAAGGCCGTCGCCGACGCGGACGCGATCATCGAGGTCCGCGATGCGAAGGGCAACAAGGTCCTCAAGAGGTACGCGAAGACCAATGACTTCGGGATCGTGGCAACCGACTTCGTGCTCGCCGATGAGGTCAACATGGGCGCCTACGAGATCCGCTGTCTCATGGGCGACCAGGAAGCGCAGAAGACGGTCACGGTCGAGCGGTACGTGCTCCCCAAGTTCGATGTGAAGGTCACCACCGAGAAGCAGTATTACCTGCCCAACGAGACGGTGAAGGGCACCGTGCAGGCGGACTACTTCTACGGGGTGCCGGTGCGCGAGGGCGAGGTCGAGATCTCCGTGAAGACCTTCGATGTCGAGTACACGGAGATCGCCACTCTCAGCGGCACGACCGACGAGAACGGTACCTACAAGTTCGAGACCAGGCTGCCGATCTCGTTCGTCGGGCAGCCCCTGCAGGAAGGCAACGCCCTGCTGCAGTTCGACGTGAAGGTCACGAACAAGGCGAAGCACGCCGAGAAGGTCACGGCAACAAGGACCGTCTCCCAGGACCCGATCAACATCCAGGTGATCCCCGAGTCGGGCAAGGTAGTGCCGGGGGTCGACAACCTGCTGTACGTCAGCACGACCTACCCGGACG
>VGFC01000598.1 GCA_016869045.1 Armatimonadota bacterium | reverse complement strand
CGTTCTCCCGCGCCACCATCGGTGGCTTCCTGGTTGCACTGGTCTGGCTATGGGTGCTGCGCCGCTGGGGCCGGCCCCTCACGGCCCGCGTCACGCGCTGGCTCGTCTATGCCTGCGCCGCCGTGCCTCTGCTCGTGTGCCTGAACGTGCTGACCCCTGAGACGATGGGCAAGGTGGGCGCCCTCATCATCCAGAAGCGCGCCCTGGAGGGACCATCGGGATCGACACTGCAGCATCGAGCGAACACCTGGCAGGCCTTCGTCTCCCGCATCGGGTGGGCGGACGCAGTGGGCACGCGTCCCGCGCTCCACGAATACGAGCACTACCATGACCTCGGTGTGAAGCAGAGCGTCGAGACGCCGCACAACTACTGGATCAGCCTGCTGCTGACGGCCGGCTATGGCGGAGTCCTCGTGGTTCTGGCGCTCTGGGACTACGTTGTCCGCCTCGTGCGCCGATCCCGCGATCCCGTAGCGAGGTGGGTGCTTCCCTGGTTGGTCTTCCTCTCGGTCCAGGGCGTGACGGGGCGAGGGGCATTCCTGGGCCTGATGGCGCTCACGTTCTGGTGCTTTGTCGCCGCCGCCCTGGCAACCGCTCGCGGCTTCACCTTCGCGCTCTGGAGCTCGACCGCCCGCCGGTCTCGTCCCCTCGTCCCGGCCCGCGCGGCGATTGAGCCCGCCGGCACCCCTCCGGCCACCCTGTAGCCCCCCCGGAAGCCGCGCCGTGGTCCGCCCGTTCCTGATGGCCTGCCGCTGCTACGGGTGCCCCGTGCGTGAGTTCGCCAGGTAGGCCACAACCTCGTTCGGCTCGGCCAGCCACACCTCGTCGCCGCCGATTCGGCGGACAGTCGCGAAGCGCTCCTCCAGTTCCTCGGCCGTGCAGTCCTTCCACGGGTGGATCGCCTGCCCGGGCGTCGGGCAGTGGCAGTAGTCGATGACCCAGCCGCCCAGGTCAGCCGCCTGGTGCAGGCGCTTGTACGGGTCGAACTTCGAGTAGAAGGGCGGCGGGTACTCGGTGTGGAGGGGGACACGCCCCAGGTTGAGCAGGTCCTGGTCCGGCGGGTTGACCATGTCGGTGATGGTCATGATGGCGGTGTAGCCTGCCTCGGCGGCTACAGCCAAGGCCGCGGGATAGCCGTCGTTGCTGTTGGGCACGCAAAACAGCGGCACCGATCGCTGCAGAGCGTCCTCCAGCGTCCGGCGCGCCTCCACCACCTCATGGCGCGCGTTGTCGTGGCTGATTCCGGCGTGGGTCATGCCGTGGCAGGACACGCCCCAGCCCTCCTGCGCCAGCATGTCCAACTCCTCCCGGCTGAGGATCATCATCCCGTCATAGCTCGAACCAGGGCAGTTGCGCGGCACGCCAACCTGGGAGGCGACCAGCGCCACGTGCCCCGGGATGCCGTACCGGCGGTGCAGCGGCAGCGCGTGGTCCACCAGGCGCTGACAGCCCTCGTCGTACGTGATCGAGTAGACCCAACGCTTACTGTGCCTCCACATCACGAACGCTCCTTTGGCCTAATCCCCCGGCGTACGCACCACAACCTCCAGGCGCCCGGCTTCCGGCTGCGCCTTGATCAACGGGTAGCTCATCGGAAACGGGTCCTTCAGCCGCAGCAGCCCCAGGCCCACCACCTTCTCATCATGGTAGCCGTCCGGCTCCAGGGAGATGAGGCGTCCCTGCTCGACCGTCAGCGTCGTTCCGTCCTTCCAGCGCAGGACGTTGCCCTCCCGTACCGGTCGCCCGTAGCACCACCACGCCTGCTCCTGGTCCGTGGTGCGGGTGAGGGTCAGGGTCCCGGGCCGGCGCAGCAGCAGCCTCTGTTCTGTGAAGCCCGAGTCCTCGGCGCCCTCGCAGCGCAGTCGCGCTTGCCTGCCGTCGTCGTCGAGGGTCACGGCGCGCACCTCGGCCGGTGGGTGGTGACCGTCGTAGCGGTCTGCGAAGACCGGTCGCCCACCCGCGTGGGTTACGACCGCGTTGCGCCGCATCCCCACGACGATCCCGCCCGGCTCGTACGAGGCCCGCAAGTACGCTTCGTTGACGGAGGGAAAGCTGAAGGACAGAGGAGCGCTGCTGTCAACCTCAGCCGGCACCGTAGGGTCGTACCAGGCGAACGCATACCCGCCCCAGTCAAACAGCATCCATTCGCCGTTGTCGGTGACGTAGCGCGTCTGCTGGACCGCCCCGGCAGTCCGGTCCCACAGCGCCAGGCGCTGACACAGCCCGTTGCGGTAGAACCGGGCCAGGGCCAGCAGCACCGGCGAGTAGTAGTTGATCTGCCCATAGGAGGGTTCGTGCACGACGGTCTCGTGGTCCTGGTCGTGGCCGCCGGTCTTGGCTGCGGCAATGCTCGCCAGCGCCAACCGTACATCCATCCGCTCGGCAAAGGGGGTGAACAAGTCCTCGCCCGTGACGCGGTTGAGCGCGTCCATGAAGGCGATTCGATACTGCATCGTGGAGGCCCAGAACGTGGCGCCCTCAACCTGCGCGCCGTCCTCAGCCAGGCCGGTCGGGAGTAGATGCTCGCGGAACTTGGTCACCGTGGCCGCCAGCCACTCCTGCGCCGGCGGGTATTCCCCCAGCATCGCGAGCGCCGCCACGCCGAAGGAGCCCCACTCCACGATGGCGTGGTGGGTGTGGAAGTCGGGGCCGCTGATCGAGGGGGTCGTGAAGTAGCCGTCGTAGTAGGATTGCCCGATGCTGGTGATCGCGGAGCGCAGTTCCTCCCGTTCGGCCTCGCTCAGGCGGTCGTAGAGCAGGTCGTAGCTCACCGCCAGACCCTTCAGCAGGCGGGTCACCGCGTAGGCCTTGCTGCCGTCGGGCTGCCCCTCGGCCTCCTTGCGCCAGACGCGGCAGCAGGCTAACCTGGATCATTCATGACCCCTCGGCGAGCAGTTGACCGAGGGCTTGGAGTCGGCGTCGTGTGGCGCTCGGGTTGTGGCAACGGTGGTTCGCGCGCCCGA
>VGFC01000597.1 GCA_016869045.1 Armatimonadota bacterium | reverse complement strand
GGCGATACGGCTGGACACGGAGCTGCTGCGGGACAGGATGCTCCGATTGCTAGGCGAGACGGGGCTCAAGGTCGAGAGCGACGACCTGACCGCGCTGATGCTGGGGAAGGGCTGCACGCAGGCGCCCAGCGGGCGCGTGCGGATTCCCCCCGAACTCATCGCCGAGTTCGTGGCCTACCAGGAGACCACGCGCGCGCAGGACGACGCCGACCAAGGACTCGTCCCGTGGTGCGGGCCCGACTGGACCCACTGGCTGCAGTGGACGGGCACGATGGACGCGGCGCGGGAGCGCCTGCGGCGCGAGTTCCTGATGCCCGCCTTCGACTGCGGCCCGACGCAGTTCTACGACTACCCGACGCAGCGCCGGCTGCCGGTCGATACGCGCATCTTCATCGAGATGATGAAGCTCGCGGAAGCGACGCCCGAGATCGGCTACGTGAGCACCTGGTACCGGCAGGACGTGTCGCAGGCCACCGAACGCCTCGCCTCGCTCATCCTCGGCCTGCAGCACACGAGCAAGGTGGACGGGATCGAGGCCATCGACCCGGCGGTCATCAAGTACCTCGTCGAGATGGGTGAGGTCGTCAGCGGACGGCCTAAGGACGGGCGATTCCTCGCCGGCTCACAGTGCCTGATCTCCCCGCTGATCCTGGACCACCGCGCTGCGGCGGACATGCTGGAGCGCGCGCGCGTGGGTGTGCCGCGCTACCACGCCGCCTCGATGCCGACGATCGGCGTCTCCACGCCTGTGACGCCGGCCGCGGCCGTCGTGATCGGTGCCGCGGAGATCCTCGGGTGTCTCGCGGCGGCCTACTGCCTCGCGCCCGAGGGCGATCTCACCGGGCGGATGATCTCCACCGTCGCCGACATGCGCACCGCCGACGCGGCCTCGGCGGGCCCGGAGAACGTGCTGGTGATCGTCGGCGTGAAGAAGCTGTTCGAGGACCACCTCGGAGGGCACCTGTGGTCCGAAACGTACTTCAGCCCCTCGACGAACCGGCCGGGCCTGCAGGCCGTGTACCAGAACTTCTACTCGGGCGCGGCCTTCGCGCGGCTCGTCCGCAACCCGGATATCCCCTACCCGGGCATGGGGACGCTGGACAACGGCGGCGTCGGCTCGCCGACGCAGTTCATGCTCGACATGGAGATTCGCAAGAGCCAGTTCGCCCTCAGGCCCGATGTCGAGGTGACGGAAGCCACGCTGCTCTCCGATGAGATCGCCGCTCACGTGGAGTCGGAGCAGACGTTCCTGACGAGCGACCACACCCTCGACCACTTCCGCGAGCTGTGGACTTCGGCGCTCTTCCCGCACTCGCTGCCGGAGGCAGGCACGCCGGACGAGCAGCGGATTCTGGACCTCTGCGAGGAGCGTTGGCGGGCGAACGTGGCGGCCTGGCAGCCGCCGGACCTCCCGGAGGACACGCTCCGCGCGCTCAACGGAGTGCTGGCCCGCGCGGAGAAGGAGTTGCTGTAGTAGAAGCGTGGGGGTGAATCGATGGACATCGAGTACAGCGAACACACGCAGCGGCTTCAGCAGGAGGCGATGAGGCACATCCTCTGGAGCCTCGGGCACTACGAGGACGTGGAGCGCAGTGGGGTCAAGATCATCGCGCGCGGCGAGGGCTGCTACATCTTCGACGCGGACGGCCGCCGGTACCTGGACACGTTCGCCTCGCTGTTGACCTCCATCGTGGGCCACCATCGCCCTGAAGTGCACGAGGCGATGCTGGCGCAGATGCGGCAGATCGAGTTCTACCCGATCTACCACGACTGCCTGACGCCTGTCGTCATCGAACTCGCGAAGCGCCTCGCCGCCCTCGCGCCGGGCGACCTGGAGGTCAGCTTCTTCGTCAGCGATGGCTCGGACGCCACCGAGTCGGCGATCAAGATGGCCCGGCAGTACTTCTGGGAGCTTGGTGAGAAGGGCCGGCAGAAGGTCCTGTTTCGGCGCAACAGCTACCACGGCTGCTCCTTCGGCGCGATGTCGGCAACCGGCCTGTCGTGGTTCCGCGAGCCACAGGAGCCGCTCAATCCGGGTTTCGTCCCCGTCATGGCGCCCAACCCGTACCGTTGCGAGCTGGGTCTCGGTCCCGAGGAGTCCGCCCGCGCGGCCCTGCGCAACACCGAGGCGGTCATCAAGTGGGAAGGCCCGCACACGATCGCCGCGATGATCCTCGACCCCATACCGGGCTCGAACGTCGGGTTCCCGGTGCCGCCCGACTTCTACCTGCCCGAGCTGAAGGCGCTCTGTGACCGCCACGGCATCCTGACGATCTACGATGAGATCCAGGTCGGGATGGGCAAGACGGGGCGCATGTTCTGCTGCGAGCACTGGGGCCTCGTCCCGCACTTCTTGTGTCTCGCGAAGGGGTTCACCGGGGGCTTCGCGCCGATGGGTGTGGTGCTCACCACGCCCGAGATCGCGGACGTCTTCCGACGGCCCGGCCACGACTTCCGCCACGGGCACACGTTCGCCGGTCACCCGATCTCAGCCGCCGCGACGTTGGCGGTGCTCGACATCCTGGAGAAGGAGAACCTCATCGAGAACGCCGCACGGATGGGTGAGCACCTGGGCGAGAGACTGCACGGCCTGTATCGGCACCCGATCGTCGGCGACGTGCGCGGCAAGGGGCTGTTGAGGGCGGTCGAGTTAGTCGCCGACCGCGAGACGCGGCAGCCGTTGGGTTCGGCCCTGGGCGTCGGCGGGTTTGTGCGCGACTACTGCTATCGCAACGGGACGATCGTGCGCAACAACGGCGACATCCTGGTGCTCGCGCCGCCCTTGACCATCACCGCGGACCTCATCGACGAGATCGTGGAGACCATCGAGGCGGGGATCGTGGCGGCGATGCGCGAGCTGAACCTGCCGTGAGCACCGGGCGCCATGAATGGCGCCTCTATGAAACGGTCTGTCAAGAGGCGAGATCGCTCACGACCCGCCGTTGGGTGTGGTCGTTGCCTTTGCCTTTTTCGTT
>VGFC01000596.1 GCA_016869045.1 Armatimonadota bacterium | reverse complement strand
GACGGTGCCGCCGTCGAGGGGAGGCCCGACCATCGTGATGATGTGCGCGGCCTTCACCGCGAGGACGTCCGCAGCGGAGGCAGGCCCGGCACACGCCAGTGCGGTCACTCCGACGGCCAGCACGCCGGCTGCCATTCGGCTCATTGCGGGACACGCTCGTAGATGATCTCGCCATCCACCACAACCAGCTCGATGGCGCCCGAAAGGTCGAGGGGCTCTCGCGCGGCGACCACGAGGTCCCCGTCCTTGCCGATCTCGAGGCTGCCCACTCGGTCGGCAACGCCGCCGGCCTCCGCCCCGCCCAGCGTCAGCGCGCGGAGAGCCGCCGCTGGGCTCATGCCGGCCCCGACTGCAAGGGCGGCGGACGTCCGCAAGTCGGCCTCCTGTGTGGCCGGGGCAAAGGAGGCAAACGCGACCTTGACCCCGCGTCCCGCAAGCTGCCCCGGTCCGACGAGGAACTTGTCGCGCGGTGTCAGGGCCAGCGAGGGGAGCACCACCGGCAGGTCGCGACCGGCCAGCAGGTCCACGGCCCTCGACGGCGCGCCGCCAAGGAGGAGGGCCGCCTTGAGGTGTAGCCCATCGATCAGCCCCAGCGCCCGTTCGGCGTCCGCGAGGCCGTCGCAGGCGACCTGCGCGATTGCCCCGCCCGCGACGAGCCTCCCAACAGGCCCTTCCGTATCCGAGAGGGCCCCGCGCAGCATGTCGAGCAGCGCGGGCAGCGAGGTCGGCTTCCGATCCCAGAGCAGCGCGGAGGGCCCGACGGTGACCTTGATCGCCGCCTCGGCCTTCAGCACAGGGCTCGGACCGAGCTTGAGCGCCGGACACGGGCCAACCAGTAGGTTTGCGCCGCCCGGCGCCAGCACCAGCGTCGTCACGCCCGATGAGACTGCGTCCCGGACCTCAGGACGATCCATCCAGACAGCGGCATCGACCGGCATCTCCGCCGCCACCGCCTCGACCGTCTCGTCCATCTCCCAGGTCGGTAGACCGAGGGACGAGTGCGGGTCCACGAACCCCGGGCAGACGTGCTTGCCGGTCACGTCAATGGTCCGCACCCCTTGCGGGGCCGTCACATCGCGGCCGACGGCGGCCACCTTCCCGTCGCGGATCAGCACCGCCCCGCCCTCCAGCGCCTCACCCGTCCCGGTCCAGACCGTCCCACCGCGGACCAGCAAGCCCGCACCCAGGGCAACCGGGCCCAGGAGGGCGAGCGTCCCCGCCGCAAGCCATCGCGTGCTCAACCGGCCGCCCTCCTCTCGTAGGCGATCTGGCCGTCCACCAAGACCAGGTCCACCGGCGCGCGGACATCCAGGGGGTCGCCGGCCACCACGACGACATCGGCGTCCTTCCCCTCGGTGAGGCTGCCGATGTGGTCCGCCACGCCGAGGATCTCGGCGGCGGAAAGCGTGACTGCCCTCAGCGCCTGGTCGCGGGGCAGGTCCTCAGCTGCGACGGCCGCGCTCGCACGGACGAACTTCGAGTCGAACGGGTCATCGCCTCCGACGCCCAGAGCCACCTTCACGCCGGCGCGGGCAAGCTGCGCCGCATTGGTGCGGCTGTGCTCGCCATAGCGCAGCTTCGAGGGCGCCACCATGGAGAGCGAGACAGGGGCCACGATCACCGGAACGTTGCGCCGGGCAATCTCCTCCGCGACCTTGCCCGCTTCGCTGCCTCCGAGGAGGATCAGCCGAAGGTCGAACTCGTCCTGCAATCGCAGCGCGTTGAGGATGTCGGCCACTCGGTGGGCCTCGATGAGCAGCGGAACCTCCCGGTGCAGGACTCGCAGGAGCACGTCGGCGCTGTAGTCGGGGCCAGGCTTCTTGGGGCGTTCCGGTTTGTCACCGGGCGGCTTGGGCGGCGGAGGCGGCTTGCCCTCCTCCGCCTTCGGTTCGGCGGTCTTCTGCGTGTAGCGCGTGAACTCGCGCTCGTACTTGCCCAGGGCCCATTCGTAGTCCCGCGCCGAGAGGAGGGCCTCCCGGATCGAGGTGTAGTTGCCCAGGCGATCCAGGGACGAGATGGTCGAGCCGGCGGGCACGCCGATCTGGCCGCGGACAGCTGCGGTATCGAGGAGGATCGGGAGCACGCCCGGCTGGGACGACACCTTGACCACGGCGCTGGCGCCGGCGAGCAGACCCCGACTGCCGGCAGCCACGTGGGCCGCGGTGACTCCGTACGATAGGACCTCCTCAAGGTCCTTCGCATAGGCGTCCAGACCATCGGTCACGCGGAACTCCGGCGCGATGGCGGAGGGCTCCGCCAGCTCCTGGGGGGGAAGGTAGAGGGTGGACAGAGCGTCGATCAGCCCGGGGATGACGGTCTTGCCGGTGGCATCGATCCGCCGGGCGCCTTCGGGCACCACAACGTCACGTCCGACCGCCGCGATCTTGCCATCGGCGACCAGCACCGTCCCCGCGGCGATCGTCTCGCCGGCCACGGTCACGACGGTGCCGCCCTCGATGGCCAGCGGCGTCGGCTTGGCTTCCTCCCCCGCGGCCATCGCGAGCTGTGCGGCCACGAGTAAGGCGGTCGGGCCCATCCGTAGCCTCCGTTAGGGCTTGCGAGGAGGATGGTGCGCCACGCGAGCCCATCTCTCCTTCCCGGCGCATTGCCGAAACACGCGGCTACCCGCGGAGCTGGCCCTGATGCGCCCTGATCAGTCTCGTGTGCTGGGATTCACATCCGCACTACCACTGCACCATCGCATCGCAGTGGTTCTCCACCACCGGAATGGTTGCACGCAAGGGGAGGTCGCTCAGGTGCTCGGGGTGCCGGGGGGAGCCTGTCCCATCCGTAGTTGAAAGTGAAGGAGGAAGGAGCGGCGGTTCTCTCGGGCGCGATCTGGTAAGATGGCGCCCAGGAAGTCCAAACCGAAGGGAGAGAACCGCCGTGGGACGAGTATACCAGATTGCTGAGACGCGGGACAGGAAGGCTCTGACGGAGTTCCTGGTGCGGGAGGGGCAGTACCTGTTGCCGTTCGTGGAGTTGATCA
>VGFC01000595.1 GCA_016869045.1 Armatimonadota bacterium | reverse complement strand
CGGGGTCCTCGATCCAGTCCGCCGGGTGGTTCTCCATCCAGAACTGGATCTCTTCCTCCTCCGTACGGAACTCCGGTAGCTTTCCGGGACCGGGCCTCAGCATGGCTAGTCTCCCCTGTAGCGTTTATGGCGCGCAGTGTCCTTCGAGTCCACCGGCTCGAATGCCGTTACGATCCGGCCGCGACGGTTCCCCTCGTCCTCGAACACCACCCACAGCCGGCGGCCGCCGCCGGTCCGCCCCGGAACGACGTAGCGCTTCCCTCCGAAGCGCCCCGAATGGGTACGGTAGTACCGCTGCGTGCTCTCAGCAGCCTCGATCGCCTCATCCACCTCGACACCGTGATCGCCCCGAATGTGCTCCTCGGCACGGGTCGAGACTCGGAACTCGTCGATGATCGGTGCCACAGAGGAGTCTACTCCATGTCAGGGCATTTGTAAATGCACTTGTAGTGCGTCTCGGCCCCCCATGCGCTCACGGCAGCCCCTCCTTCGTGATCAGGTCCGTCGGCACGGCGATCTCGGGGGGAATCTCCTTCCCTTCGAGCAGCGCGACGGCGCAGCGCACGCCGTAGGCGCCCATGAGGTCCGGGTGTTGCTCGATGGTGCAGAGCAGCTCGCCGGACTTGAGCTTCTCCTGCGCGGCGGCGAGGTTGTCGTAGCCCGCGACGAGGACCTTGCCCTTCTTCCCGGCGCCCTCGATCGCCCGGATCGCGCCGAGGGCCATCATGTCATTCGCGCAGAAGAGCCCGGTGATGTCCGAGTGTGCGGTCAGCATCGTCGAGAAGACGCTCTCGCCCTTCTCCAGCTCCCACTCCGCCGACTGCGTCTCGGCGAGTTCGATGCCGGGGAAGTCCTTCAGCGCGCGCTCGAAGCCCTGCTTGCGGTTCTCCGCGTTATCAACGCCGCGGATGCCCTCCAGCATCGCCACCTTCCCCTTGCCGCCCATCGTCTCGAACAGGTGCCGCGCCGCCTTCTCCGCACCGGCCGCGTTGTCCGGCCCGATGAAGGTCACCAGCTTCAGGCCTGCGTCCGCCGCCGCTTGCGGGTCGATTCGGTTGTCCACGTTGATGACGGGAATGCCGGCCTCATTGGCCTTCAGCAGCGCGGGGATCAGCGTCTTCGAATCGGCGGGCGCGATGACGATGGCATCGACCTTCTTCGCGATCGCATTCTCCACGATCCCCGCCTGCTTCTCGTCATCGGTCTCCTTGTCGGCGGCCTGGCTCGACAGGTCGATCCCGAGCTTGCCGGCCTCCTCCTTCGCGCCCCTCTCCATGGTCTGGAAGAACGGGTTGCTCATCGTCTTCATGATGAGCGCGATCTTGTAGGCCTTCGCCGGCCTCAGCTCCCCGAAGTCCGGCATCTCCTCCGCCTTCGTAGCCGCCGGCGCCACCGTTGGCGGAGGCGGAGGCTGCTTTGCCAGCGGCGGCTGCACAGACGGCGGCGCCTTCGGGCACCCCGCCAGCACGCCCAGACCGAAAACCGCAACGATAGCCAACCCAACCGTAAGTGTGCGCATCGCTCCACCCGTCCTTTCCTGCTGCTGCCGTCAACCCGAAACTCGAGACCCGAGACCCGGGACTCGTCGCTACTTCTGCCATTTCGCCCGCAGCCGATCGGCGGCGACCGCCGCGACGATGACGGTTCCGATGATGACCTTCTGCCAGTAGTCCGGGACCGCGAGCAAGCCCAGCCCGTTGGCGAGCACGCCCATGATGAGCGCGCCGATTACGGTGCCCAGGATGTCGCCCTGGCCGCCGGAGAGGCTGGTGCCGCCGACGATGACCGCGGCGATGGCGTACAGCTCCAGGCCGTCTTGCGCGAGCGGGTTGCCCGCAGCCATGCGCAGCCAGTAGATGACCGCGCCGAGGGCCGCGCAGATGCCGGAGGCGATATAGGTCAGGACTCGCACCCGCCCGATCGGCACGCCCGACAGCCGCGCGGCTTCCTCACTTCCCCCGGTCGCGTAGACGTACCTTCCGTAGGGCGTGAGCGACAGGAAGAGGTGCGCGGCCATGATGACGCCGAGCGTGATGAGCACCGGCGGCGCGAAGGCTCCCGCGCGCACGCCCTCCACATGGATGGTCTGGCCGCCCGCGAAGACGTACGCGAGGCCTCGCCCCACGAACAACGTCCCGAGGGTCACGATGAACGGCGGCGCGCCTGTGCGGGCGACCAGCAGGCCGTTGAGCATCCCGAACGCCGCGCCCGCAACGAGGCAGGCCAGCACGCCCGGCCCGATCCCCGACAGCCCGGGCAGCGCTCTCACGACCACCGCGAGCACCACGCTGCACAGCGCGAGCACCGAACCCACTGACAGATCGATCCCGCCCGCGATGATGACCAGCGTCATCCCCGCCGCCGCCACCGTCGTGATGCTGCACTGCAGCAGCACATTGCGCAGGTTCACGTCACTCAGGAAGGTCGGCGAGCCCCAGTCGTTCTGCCACGAGGTGAGCACGGTCATCACCCCGCAGATCAGCACCAGAGCCACCAGCATCCCAAGCGCCCGGTAGTTCAGCAGCGGCATGGCAGGACTGAGACCCCTCGACCCGGAATGGTGAGTCGCCGACTCTCGTCTACCTCGCGGAACACAGACGGAAGTGGTGGGGCGGGCATTCTTGCCCGCCATATGCTGCGGCGGGCAAGAGTGCCCGCCCCACGACCTTCTCTGCCTGGACGAGCCTCGGCATCGCCGCCAACAGGACGGACTCGCCCATGCGATCCGCACGCGCTTTCCTCCTCCTCGGCGTGTTGACCTGTGCGCCTCTTGCCGGGTGCGCCCAACCTGTCGTGCTGTTCGAGGACGACTTCTCAGCCGCGAAGCTGGATGAGGCGAAGTGGGTCCACACGGTGCAGAACGACTTCGAGACCGAGACCGTGGACATCGTAGACGGCCGCTTGCGCATGGGGGCCGCGACGGTCGGTACGGATGACGCAACCGTGAAGTTCCACGGCCTGCGGACCGCCCAGCGCGTGGTGGACCTCGCCGAGCCCTGCAACGT
>VGFC01000594.1 GCA_016869045.1 Armatimonadota bacterium | reverse complement strand
ATGGCGTTGCGCTGCTGAACGACTGCAAGTACGGGTTCGATGTTCTGGACGGGGAGATTCGGATGAGCGTGGTGCGCAGCCCGATCTACGCGTTCCACGATCCGGCGCAAGTGCAGCCGGGAGAGACGTATGAGTACACCGACCAGGGCCGACATGTGTTTCGGTACTCGATCGTGCCGCACGCAGGGCACTGGCGCGACGCGGGACTCCCAAGACTGGCGGCCGAGTTCAATCGTCCGTGCCTGGCCCTGCACGAGCCGGCGCGTGGGACGGCGGGTGACAGGTCACAGGTCACAGGTGACAGGGAACGACCAAAGGCAACGCCAGCCGAGTTCTCGCTCGCGGCCACCGATCGGCCCAACGTGGACATCGAGACCGTCAAGCCAGCGGAGCAGGGCAAGGGGATCGCGATACGCGTGCGGGAGACGTTCGGCAGGGCGACGCGGTGCGTGTTGACCATAGCAGGGGAGACGCACGTGCCGCTCGACTTCAGAGGGTGGGAGATCAAGACGTTGGTGGCGGTGAAGGCACACGGCAAGTGGAAGGTGAGGGAGACGAACCTGGTGGAGCAGCAGGTGTGAGGCATCGAAAAGCGCTGTGCGACGAAGCAAAGAGGCTCCCGCCCTTCTCGTAGGGCTTTTGCGTGTCCTCAACGCGACGTTTGCGGGGAAGATTGAAATTTAAAGATGTGACCCCGGAGGATGACCATGTCGGAAGAGCGGAAGCTGAAGCTGGGATTCCTGGGCGTTGGGGCGATCGCGCAACTGGCGCATCTGCCGGCGGCGGTGAAGGCCGAGAACGTGGACCTGGTGGCGGTGTGCGATGCGTCCGAGGAGATGGCGCGGGAGATCGCCCACATCTACGGGGCGCGCGAGTGGTTCACCGACCATGAGCGCTTCCTCGCGGAGGCGGACATCGAGGCGGCGCTGATTCCGGTGCCCGATCCGTTCCACGCGCCGCTGACCATCGCCGCGCTGGAGGCCGGGAAGCACGTACTGGTCGAGAAGCCGCTGGCCTTGGACGTGCCGGAAGCGGAGGCGATGTGCGAGGCCGCCGAGCACGCGGGCAGGCAGCTACAGATCGCGACGATGAAGCGCTGGGACCCGGGCCTGCAGTACGCGCAGACCTTCACGGCGCACGAGATGGGCCAACGGCTGACGGTGAGCGGCTGGTACTGTGACACGCGCTACCACGGGGCGTATGTCAGCACGCACTGGCCGATTCGGCGCTTCGCCGAGGGCCGCAAGCGCCCGGAACCCGGCCCGCCCGCGCATCCGCTGCGCTGGATCATCCTCGGCCACGGCGTGCACCTGATCGACACGCTCTGCTTCTTCGGCGGGCGGATCGCCGCGGTGACGGCGGCGGTGAGCAGCAAGTACGGCTCGCACGGCATCTGCGGCACGCTGGAGTACGAGGACGGCGCGACCGGCACCTTCCAGCTTACCTGTACCGTCACGATGGATTGGTGTGAGGGGCTGCTGGTACACGGCGAGCGCGGGAGCATCGAGGCGAAGATCGGTTTCCCGTACTGGAAGGCCGGCTCGGAGGTGCGCGTCTTCGACGCCGCCCACGAGGAGTACCGCACACCGGTCACGCCCGACTCGGACCCCTACGAGCGCCAGCTCGAGGGCTTCGCCGCCGCCATCCTCGGCGGCTACGACGTCTCACCTTCCGGCCAGGACGGCCTGCACGACCAGAGGGTGCTGGAGGCGATCGAGACGGCGGTGAGGGGCGGAGGAAGGGTGGACGTGGCGTAGGGCGGTCCGCGGTGACTGGCGGAACGGGGCCCGGGCCCGCGGTGCGCCCCTCAGAGCGCCAGCATCGCCGGCACGCGGTCGAGGAAGTGGCGGTAGTGGTCGTAGCTGATGTCGGCGGAGACGGAGTGGTCGATGGCCGGGACGTAGCCGCCATCGAGGATGACGGGGCGGTTCCGGGCGATCTCGGCGTCGATGGCGGCGGGGCCCTTGGCGATCTCGCGCTTGTCCAGGCCGCCGACGAACTGCAGCGCGCGACCGTACTGCGGGCGGAGCTCGCTGGGGGACATTCCGGCGGCCACCTCGCAAGGCGCGAGGCAGCGGATGCCGAGGTCGAGGTAGTCCGGGATGAAGGGGCGCAGGTCGCCGTCGCTGTCATACCAGGTGGCCTCGATGCCGTGGGCCTGGGCGAGGTCCATCAGCCGCCGGTAGCGCGGGGCGATGAAGCGGCGGAACATCGCCGGTGAGATCAGCGTGCTCGTCTTGAAGGCGATGTCCTCCCCGAAGCCGATCACGTCTACGCGCCCGCGGGCCAGCGCCCGCCGCAGGCTCTCCAGGGCGATGCAGCAGTAGCGCTCGCAGAGTTCATCCACGAGGTCCGGCGCGTCGTGAAACAGGTAGCTGGCCCCGGCGACCCCCGCCAGTGACCGGATCGTCCAGTAGTAGCAGCCTCCGTCGGCCACTACGAGGTCGTCGGAGGCGTTGGCCGCCGCGACGCGCTCCTCCCAGGCCTCGCCGAAGCGCGCCTCCAGGCAGTCCGGGGAGTAGCGCTCGGCGGTGACCCGCGCGAGGCTGTCCCGGTCGGTGACGGGGAAGCTCTGCCACTCGGGCAGCGTCGAGTGAGTCTTGAGGTCGCGGACGGTGCGGCCGTACTCGTCGAGGAAGACGCGCGTCTCGTCGTCCTCGTGCAGCACCCGGGTCTCGAAGCGGGGCCACGGCCCGTGGTCGCCGCTGACGTTCCGCAGCCGCAGAGGCCGCAGGCAGTGGTGCCTGTGAAGGGTCGCTGCGTCCCAGCCCTCCGGCAGGCCCTCTCGGCGCCAGCGGGCGAGCGTGTCCGGCCACGGCCCCACGAGGTGCAGGGGCCGCCGATCGACGGGCTCGTAACGCAGGGTGCGCAGGAAGCGTTCGCGTTCGGTCATGTGTGGACTCGTCCTAGACTGTAGTTCAGCACATTACGCTGCTGAGGGCAGGTCTGCTGGGCCATCGGCGGGCCAGGAGCTTGGGTTTTCTGTGCTCGGGCCGCTACTGCGGTACGCTTGAAAGGCGATCT
>VGFC01000593.1 GCA_016869045.1 Armatimonadota bacterium | reverse complement strand
GCACGTCACGCGCGTGCTGGAGAAGGCGGGCATGAGGTACTTCGAGTGTGACACCGTGAACGACCGCGGCCGCGAGGTCATCTCCCACCCCCGGGACGTTCCCCACGATTACCGCGGACGTAGCGTCGTCCTCTCCACCGTCGAGCTTGGTCTGGGGCAGATCGTGGCCAAGCTGGTGCCGGTGAGGGTGCTCAAGACGTAGACACAGTCATCTGGGCTTCTTGTGCTTGACACACCCAAACGGTTGTGATAGCCTATACACGCCCACCGGGGGGTGTTGTACGCGTCATTGAGGGGAGCGTCAGGCCATGCCTCTTGGCTACGACGAAGACGGGGACCTCCCGGAGGGGGTCCATGAGATGCGCATCGAGGAGTTCTGGGCCAGGTACGGGTACAACCCGCACCGGAGAGCCCTGTTGGACAGATTCGAGGGTGCCCTCGTGCAGATGAAGGCAGCCCGCGGGCGAGCCGTCGTTGTTGGGGGCAGCTTCGTTACCAACCGCGAGTCCCCCAACGACATCGATGCTTGCTGCGACGACGCCCAGGTGGACCCGAAGGACTTGCCAGAGATGGCGGCTCTGGAGGGGCAGGGGCTTCACCTCTTCCTGGACTTGTCGGGGCGACACCTCATTCGCGACCTCCTGTTCCGGTTGAGGCGCGGAACCACGAAGCGTGTGGGGATCGTCCTGCTGGACCTTGAGAAGAGCGACCTGCCGCTCCGTAGGCGGCCGTGGGGGTCCGGTACATGACGAGGGATGACCAAGGCGCAGCGGAGCCAGTGAGGTCGCGTGTCAGTGCGCACACGGGGAGCCGGGGCGACGCGTGCCGTCTCGCCCGGAGATGGAATGGCCCCACCTGCAGCGTGACCGAACGGCCCTGCAACCGCAGGAGTCTGGATCATCTGCCTGGGTGGGATTTCTGGCTATGTCCGAGTGTGCGGGAACGGGAGGAGCGCTGGCTCGGCCGTGGCCGCTCAATTCCTGAAATGTGGAGTTACCAATATGAAATTTGCGAATGTTATCAATGTAATCCGCAACGAGCGCGAGTACCGGATGACGAGGTCTCTGGTTCGGCAGTTCGAGCATGCGGTTGAGCAACTGGACGACCTGCCCGGACTGAGCCCGGAGCACCGGGTTGCAGTGGCCACGAGCTACAGGCGCAAGCTCGAGGAACTGACGCGAGAGGTGTCCCAGTACGAGCGACTCAAGAACGGGCAGGTTCCCTCCATGGCAATGGAGGATCTGGCCTCCGTTGGGAGAGCCCTGATTGCGGCTCGCATCGCGCGGAGGTGGACGCAGGCCGACCTGGCCCGGGCTCTTGGAGTGAAGCCGCAGCAGGTGCAGAAGGACGAGAGCTGCGACTACGCGTCGGCCAGCCTGGACCGACTGGCGGCGGTTGCCGCAGCGCTGGGTGCTGAGTTCGACGTGCGGATCGCGTTTGCCGGGGTGGCGCAGACGCGGCAGAGCCGGCCCCGACGAACGTCTCCGAAGCCCAGGAGCGTCGTTCAGCAGGCTGTGCCTCGCCGCTGACGCCTCTGGCCTCCGGACGGTCGCGTCCCCTCGGGGAAACCCCCTTGACACGCGTGCGGGACTATGGTACAGAATTCTGTGTGCACAGTATTCTGTAGAGAAGGGGGAGCGCCATGCCGAGGAGGCCCGGGAGCGTCGGCCCCATCACCGACGCGGCGCTGAAGCCGGCGCGGAAGGGCTGCGGGCAGTCGAAGATCGAGGCCGAGTGGATGGAGAGCCTCAAGCACGATGGCGACTTCCTCCTGCTATGGGGTGGGGCGTTCAAGACGCAGTGGCAGGTCGGCGAGAGCACCAGTCCGTTCGGGATCACCTGGCACGGACTGTGCTTCTCGGAGACCGGGAAGGCCGAGCAGGTGGTCGAGACACCTGCCGCGCATGTGAAACTGATCCTCAGTTCGCTGGCCCACGAAGCACGGATCCGGCTGCTACAGACGCTGTTCCGGGGTCCGAAGACCAGCGGGGGGTTGACGGAGGCCACAGGGCTGCGCGGCGGCAACCTGCACTATCACCTCAAAGAACTCATGCACGCGCACTACGTGGAGCAGCAGGAGGGGGCATACCGGTTGACCGAGCGCGGCGCGCAGATGCTCATCACGGTGGCGTGTCTGGCGCACGTCTGCGTGGAGGACCAGGGGAAGCGAGGGCTGGCGGTGTCTGGCTGGCGGCGCGGGTGAAAGTGAGGGTGGCTGGAACGGCGCGCGCGGTCCGGACGTATCTAGTTCGCAGGAGGTGGGCAGCCATGCGTCGAGTCAGCTGGGGCCGCCGACGGACCTGGACGCGGCAGATCACGACGACGGTCTTTCTGGCAGCGTTTTCCGCGGGTATCGGGGGAGCGGTGACGCTGGAGGTGACGGACGAGCCGCTTGACTGCGCGGTCGCGAAGGTGAAGGAGGAGGTCGGAGACGCCCTCACGCTGGCGGCACGGACACATGGCCGGATCACGGTGGCGGTGCGTGACCGGCCCTTGGCGGAGGTTGCCCAACGGATTGCCGAGGCCGGGGCGTTTGCGCTGGTCTCGGTGGGGGACTCGCACACGATCGTCCGGCCGGATCGGGAGACGCCGTGTCGAATCGAGCGGCTTCTGGAGGCGGACCTGGTGGAGGAGGCCCTCGACGTGGCGACCGAGTGGGTGGCGAAGGTGGCGGAGGCCGAGGTGAACGAAGCCGCGCCATGGTTGGCGGAGGCGCTGCTCGCGAACGGGCAGGCCAAGGAAGCTGCCGACCTCGTGGCCCCTCTTGCGCTGGGGGCGGGCCAGGCACCCGGGGCAAGGATCGCGGCGAACCTGGTGGAGTTGGCCGAGGGCCGCGACTCGCCGGAAGTGCGGCTGGCGCTGGGGGAGGCGTACGTGGATTCAGATGCGCCGTTCGCTGCTGTGACGCATCTGCGCGCGGGACTTGCGCAAGCCCCCGAGGACCCGGACCTTCTGTTCCGCTACGCCGTGGCGTGCGAAGCGGCGCAGCTGTGGGTTCGGGCGCAGTCGGCGTGGGCGTCGTACCTGAAGATCGATGGGACAAGCGATCGGGCG
>VGFC01000592.1 GCA_016869045.1 Armatimonadota bacterium | reverse complement strand
ACCCGGTAGCGTCGTTCACCGGGTGCCAGCTCAGAGTCGGTGAGGTCGAGACGTTGGTGGCGCCGTTCGCGGGTGAGATCAGGATCGGGGCCGTCAGGGCCGCCTGCGCCTTGGGTGAGGCGAGGCTGAAACCGATGAGAAGAACCAGAACGCTCAGGCAGCAGGTCGAGGGGCAAATGGGCCGACGTGAGGCATGGTGAACGCGCATGCGTGCTACACCCTCCCTTGTGACGACGGCCAGGCTCAGGTTTTCCGCCTGCCGAGCGGGCTGCCCATCCCTGACGCGACTCGCCAGTCGCCAAGAAGGGCCGCCGGGTTCGCTCGACGTTGGGGAATAGTATGCCCGGAATGCCCCTATCCCAAACGTCGCGGCTCCGATCCTCGCCGTTCGTGGCTGACAGACCACTACCGCAGCGTCACCGAACACAGCCCCGAGGCCTGCGCGCCGCCGGCCTGGCGGGCCGTGACGCGCACGAGGTAGCGTCCGGCCGGCGCGGGTGTACCGGTGAGCGTCCGGCCCGTCCAGGCGAGGCGCTGGAGGCCCGCGGCGGTCGTGCGGTCCTGCGCCAGGATCGCCACCGGCCGGCCGGCGAGGTTGAGCACGGTGACGGTAACCTCGGCGGGAGTGGAGAGACTGAACAGCAATTCTGCCCCGGCGGGCGTGGGCACGGCGGCGACCCCGGAGAGGGAGAGCGCGGCGGGCTCCGTGCCGCCGGTGGGGATTACGCCGCCGGCGAGCGGGATGAAGTCCACGCGGCCGTAGGCCGGGTTGTCCAGCTTGTCGGTGATCTTCGCCTCGATCTCAGCCTTCACGGTCGTGTCGAAGTTGTTGCCCTCGGCGCGAATGGCGTGTGCGGTTTGGTTGCGGATGAACAGCGTGTTGCTGCTGCGGAAGAGGTTGCCGCCGTCATCGGTGGTGGAAGTGTTCGCCAAGCTGCCCAGCCTCGCCGTGGAGTCATCGAGCAGGCCGACCGCGTTCACGCACGAGCGGAAGGTGTTGCCGTAGAGGTCGGCGGAGGACGTAAAGCCGGCATAGCCGACCATGACGCCGTGCCCGGCTCCGGCCAGCAGGTTGTCACGAATGACGACCCCCGTGGCGCCGCCGACATAGACGTGCCTCCCGTCGCGCGGGGCGTTGCTCCCATCCGGCAGCACGCCGAACCGGTTGCCGCGAATCGTGGTGCCCGAGCCGCCGAAGTACGCCTCGACCCCCCGCGAGTCGGGCTGATGGTTGTCCGCGAAGTAGTTGGCGGCGGAAGCGGTCGTCCCGCCGATGAGCTGCGGTCCCGCATTGCCGTTGAGGATGATGCCGCTGTGGAGTGGCTTGCGGGCCGTCCCGGCCGCGTTGCAGCCGAAGTAGTTGCCCTGCACCGCGTTGTTCGCCGTGGCGGCGCTGCTGATCTCGATGCCGTAGCCCGTGCTCGATGCTACGAAGACGTTCCGGGCCGCCGCGGTGGTGGCGCCGATGCGGTTGTTCGAGGCGCCGCCAGCCAACCGGACGCCGTCGCCGACCATCGGGCGGCTCGTGTTGCCGTCGGCGCCCAGACCGAAGAGGTTGCCCTGGATCGTGTTGTCGTCCACGTCCCAGGCGTACACGCCGTAGTACAGCCCCGCGAAGGTGTTGTCCCGGATCACGTTCTGCACCGTGTCACGGGCAATGCGCCACATGTCCACGCCCGTGCCGTCCGTGCCGAGCGCCTCGTTGTTGTTCGGCGGGGCCTTCAGGCCGAACGTGTTGTTCCGGATCGTGTTGGACTGGCCATCACGGATGCGGACTCCCTTGCTCCCCGCATAGCCGCCCGTGCCGCCGGAGATGACGTTGCCGCCTCCCGGCTCGCCGATCACGTTCGAGTCCGCGGTGTCGATCACCACGTCGGCGGTGTCGCTGCCCCGCGCCGTCGCTCCACCCAACTGCACACCCAAGTAGCAGTTGCACACGGTGCAGTGGTTCGCGTTGAGGAGTTCGATCCCCGCGTATGGGAAGCCGGTGATCGCCAGCCCCTCAACCACGCAGTAGTCCGTCCGGATGGCCAGCGCAGACCCGGAAGGCTGCAGCACTCCGTCCAGACCGATGTCGGGCGTGCCGTCGTTGTCGAGGTCGCCATCGAACGTGGTGTTCGCATCGGAGACCGGGTCCAGGGCCGTCGTCGGCTTGGTCACACTGCCCGCAAGCCCGCCGGCGAAGGTGATCCGGTCCGCCCCCGCGTGCGAGTTGGCCTTCTGGATCGCCCAGCGGAGGCTGTGGTAGCCGGAGCTGTTGAGGTTCTGGACCGTGTAGGTTGCGCCCCACATGGTCTGCGACAACGCCAACGCCACGACGCAGACCGCGATGCCCCGTCTCATGGCGAGCGGCTCCTCCGTGGGTTGTCGGAGTCTACGCCTTGTCGGAGTGTGTACGAGAAGCGGGGGGGCGCCATGAATGGCGCCCCTACACGACCGGGCGCGATGAATCGCGCCCCTACATCACTGCACACCGCCGTCATGTAGGGGCACGATCCAGATTGTGTTGAAGAAGGGCTCTGTGGAGGAAGGACGCCTCTCCTACACGGCCTACGTATCTCGTAGGTCGGGATACCAATCCCGACAGTGCCTTTGTCAACACAATCTCCATCGTGCCCAAGTGTAGGGGTCGCCATCGAACGTTGTGTTCGCATCGGAAATCGGGTCCAGGGCCGTCGTCGGCTTGATCACACTGCCCGCAAGCCCGCCGGCGAAGGTGATCCGGTCCGCCCCCGCGTGTCCATTCGCCTTCTGGATCGCCCAGCGGAGGCTGTGATAGCCGGAGCTGTTGAGGTTCTGGACCGTGTAGGTGGAGCCCCACACGGTCGCGGACAACGCCAACGCCACGACGCCGATCGCGTTGCTCAGTCTCATGGCAGCGGCTCCTCCGTGGGTTGTCGGAGTCTACGCCTTGTCGGAGTGTGTACGAGAAGCGGGGGGGGGCGCCATGAATGGCGCCCCTACACGACCGGGCGCGATGAATCGCGCCCCTACATCACTGCACACCGCCGTCATGTAGGGGCACGATCCAGATTGTGTTGAAGAAGGGCTCTGTGGAGGAAG
>VGFC01000591.1 GCA_016869045.1 Armatimonadota bacterium | reverse complement strand
GAGGCTTGCCGTCAACTCGTAACTCGAAACCCGAAACTCAGAACCTGCCGTCCCACTCCAGGAGTGACATCATGCCCAAGCGCGCGGTCTTCATCCTCGGCGAGCCCGAGTACGAGTCTCACCTCACGATGCCGGCCATCGCGGAAGGGTTCTCCGGCTCTGCTGCCTCACCCCCTGCCCCCTCTCCTGAATGGAGAGGGGGAACGGCACGGCCCTGCGTTGTCAGGGCGCCCCTCTCCGTTCAGGAGAGGGGGCAGGGGGTGAGGCAATGCACTCAAGCACGACCCTTAGCGTTCAGTACAGCCCCGTCGGGCGCAGCGTGAAGGGGAGGCTTGCCGTCAACTCGTAACTCGAAACCCGAAACTCAGAACCTGCCGTCCCACTCCAGGAGTGACATCATGCCCAAGCGCGCGGTCTTCATCCTCGGCGAGCCCGAGTACGAGTCTCACCTCACCATGCCGGCCATTGCGGAGGAACTGGAGGATCGGGGTGAGATCCGGGCGAGCGTCTGCATCAGCAGCCACATCCCCGACAACCCGGACTTCCCCGAGTCGCACTTCCCCGGGCTGGAGGCGCTCGCAGACGCCGACGTGGCGGTCTTCTACACGCGGTTCCGCGTGCTGCCCGAGGCGCAGATGCAGATCATCAAGGCCTACCTGGACGCGGGGCGCCCGGTCGTCGGCCTGCGCACGTCCACGCACGCGTTCCGGTTCCCCGAGGGGTCGCCGTGGCACTCGTGGAACGAGGGCTTCGGAAGGAACGTGCTCGGCACGCCGTGGATTTCCCACCACGGGGGTCAGTCCAGCACGCAGGTCACGAAGCTACCGGGGACGGCGGGGCACCCGATCCTCGAGGGCATCGAGGACAGCTTCCACGTCCGCTCGTGGCTCTACATGGTGCTGCCGCTGCCCGACGACTGCGCGCAACTGCTGTGGGGAGTGCCCATCGGCGCGCAGGGCGAGGTGCAGGAGAACCCGGTGGCGTGGACGCGCACGCACAACGGCGGCCGCGTGTTCTACACGAGCCTCGGCCACCCGGACGACCTGGCCGTCCCGTCCGTGCGGACCCTCGTTATGAACGGCATCCGGTGGGCGCTGGAGTAGGGCAAGACGAAGACAGCACGTCCGTCCGGCAGACGCGCCACGCGGCCGGGTTGCCGTCCCCGTCTTGCCGCCCGATGTCGGTTACTTGCCCGAGGGCGCCGGTCCCCCTGCGGGCCCGCCCATCTTGCCTGGGCCGCCCGTGGGCCCGGGTCCCTGCTGCTTCATGGTCTCCTGCATCTTCTGTTGCGACTGCTCCTGCAACTGCTTCTGATCCGCGGGCGCCATCGCCTTGCCGCCCTTGGGCTTGAGGAACACGAAATAGCCTAAGGCGACAACGATGATCACCACGATGAGGATCACGACGATCGCCACAGCCGGCGACAGGCCCTGCTTCATGGCTGCACCTCCCGGTGCGTTATGCGGCGGACCCAGATGGGTGCCTCGTCCCGCCACGTTGACAGCGTTCGCGGTTTCGCCGGCCATTGGCGTTTTCCCTCTCCCGCGGAAAAGTCCCCTCAGCAAGAAGGACTCCGCACCTCCCGGAGCGAACTAGTTTCCTGTGAGCTGCGTTACACTCCGCCGGTCGGCCCCGTAGCTGCTGTTGGGCAACCGAGCCATCCCCTGAGAGGAGCCCTGATGATGCCACGCGGTCGAGGCTTCACACTGATTGAGCTGCTGGTGGTCATTGCGATCATTGCCATCCTGGCAGCGATCCTGTTTCCCGTGTTCGCGAGAGCACGTGAGAAGGCGCGCCAGGTCAGTTGTCTCTCCAACGAGAAGCAGGTGGTGCTGGGTCTACTGATGTACGCGCAGGACTACGACGAGCGCCTAATGGCCCCCCGGCATCCTGGCCGGGGATGCCCGAGTCCCACGGGGGCCGACAATGGGCATCGGACGTACAAGGTGCTGGTGAACCCCTACATCAAGAGCACGCAGCTCTGGAAGTGCCCGAGTGAGGATACGAACCGGTTCGAGTCGAACGTGGCTCAGGAGGGCATTCAGGACATCCGCGGCCACTACGGGCTAAACAACGCGACGACGTGCGGATGGAAGGGCCCGAGCGCCGGGATCCGCGCCTTCCCGGCTCAGGCGAGCCTCATCATCATCGCCGAGAGCCCCCTTCCCGACACCGGCGGTCACCACGTTGGCTGCGGGTTAGGGTGCTGCAACATCACCTGGCTTCGCACGATCCACAATGGGGGCATGAACTTCGGCTTCTACGACGGCCACTGCAAGTGGATGAAGCTTGGCGCGACGATGGGTCCACTGGCCGCCGAGCCCGACCCGGGGTACCTGTGGGATCAGCCGGGCTGGACCGGGTACGACGCGGGCCGGGTGAACTGCGTCAAGAACCGCTACCGCTCGGACTACTCCGTCAACTGGGAGCCAAGGTACAAGTAGCGCCTCTCGGCCGTGACTGCCGTGGCCTTGGGCGGAGCCTCTCCCTCCCGTCCCGAGGGAGTGCGTTGGCACGAGCGGCGGTAGGGGCGGCGGGGATGCCGGCGGAAGCGCGCAAGGTTCCGGCCCACTGCCGGAGGGGCGAGATGACCCAATCGGGGCCCGTGGCGTCTGCGGGCCCCGGTGTCATTCACGTACCTCTGGCCGCCAGCTGGCTGCCCCCAATGGCTCCCCGAGGCCCATCCTCCGATCTCCCGCCGTGGCTTCCCCGCGGTCGAGCGGCAAGCCCGCGCCCCTCCACCCAACGGGCAATCGGGCCGGTACCCCTGGTCCGAAGCGAAGCGGACACACCGTGCCGGTCCCCCGGACCCCCGAGGGACTGGCGTTGCGTTCGCGTTATCCCCGCCCAGGATCGGAGGGAGAGCGACGCTCGCGGTTGGTCTCCTGACACCGGCCCGTGTGGAGCACACCCAGACAGCAACAGGCTCGGGTGAGCCGTTCACCGCTCACCGAGGAGGTGAAGTGAGCCGCCTTGCCGCCCGATGTCCGTTACTTGCCCGAGGGCGCTGGTCCTCCGGGAGGCGTGCCCGTCCCGGGCTGGCCGCCCATGGCCGGGTTGCCGCCCCCTGGCCCGCC